>JBGAJY010000265.1:0-6948 GCA_044224705.1 Saprospiraceae bacterium | reverse complement strand
GGCTGGCGCGGGATTGGTTGGTGCGAGGCTGGTTGCTGGCGCGAGGCTGGTTGCTGGCGCGAGGCTGGTTGCTGGCGCGAGGCTGGTTGCTGGTGCGAGGCTGGTTGCTGGTGCGAGGCTTAGCCTCGTGCTGTCGCGCGTTGGCACGGGGGTAAGCCTCGCGCCCGCACGCACAAAAGTAGCCGCAATGAATAAGGCGGAGAAAAGCAAAAATGGTCGCATAGTTCTGATCATCAAACACTTGGGTGCTGACGTTTACGAAACTTTCGAAGTTTCGTAAACGTAAAATATAAAGATATTAAAACCGGGTATCGTCTACACTTTCGAGGAACTTTCGGATCTCACCCACTACGCTTTCCACGCAGCCGTCGGCAAACGGGGAGCGCAGGTTGGCGAGTTGGACCAGTTCGAGGAAGGATTTGCTGCCGCCGGCCTGGCAAAGATTCACGTAGTCGTTCCAGGCGCCGGCGTGGTCGTGGCGGTCGCGCATCCAGAATTGGAAGGCGCAAATTTGGGCCAATGTGTAGTCGATGTAGTAAAAAGGCGAGTTAAAGATGTGGCTCTGTTTCTGCCAGTAACCGCCATTTTCCAAAAATTCGATACCGTCGTAATCGCGGTGCGGCAGGTAGGTCTTTTCCAGTTGGCGCCAGGTTGCGTTGCGTTCGGCGGGCGTCATGTCGGGGTTTTCATACACGATGTGCTGGAACTCGTCCACCGCGACACCGTAGGGCAGGAAAAACACGGCGCCCGAGAGGTGCAGGAAATGGTACTTGTCGGTATCGGCTCCGAAAAAGAGTTGCATCCAGGGCCAGGTAAAAAACTCCATGCTCATGGAATGTATTTCGGCGGCGTCGCTGGTGGGCCAGTGGTATTCTTCAAAAGCGAAGCGCCGGCCGCTGCTCCACACCTGGAAGGCGTGCCCGGCTTCGTGGGTGAGCACGTCGATGTCGCCGCTGGTACCGTTGAAATTGGAAAAAATGAAAGGCGCAGCGTATTTGTTCAGGTAAGTGCAATAGCCGCCGGGGGCTTTGCCGTCGCGGTTCACCAGGTCCATCAGGTGTGCGTCGTGCATATAGCGGAAAAACGTATCGGTGTCGGGCGAGAGCTCGCGGTACATTTTGGCGGCATTGGCGACGATCTCTTCGGGCGTGCCTTTGGGTTTGGGGTTGCCGCTGGGGAATTTGTATTCTTCGTCGTAGAACCTGATTTTTTCGAGGCCGAGGCGGCGGCGCTGGCGTTCGTACAATTCGCCCGTGAGCGGCACGATGATGTCGCGCACCTGGCGGCGGAAATTGGCCACCATTTCGGGCGAGTAGTCCGAGCGGCGCATGCGGGCGTAGCCGACTTCCACGAAATTTTTGAAGCCCAGTTTTTGGGCCATGCGGTGGCGGGTTTTGACGAGGTCGTCGAAGATTTGCTCCACTACGGGCGCTTTTCCGGCATAAAACTGCCATTTGGCGGCCGAGGCACGGCGGCGCACGGCACGTTCGTCGGACAGCTCGATGGGATACAAACTGCTGAGGTTGTATGTTTTGCCGTCAAAATCGATCTGCGCCTGGGCTTTTATTTTGGTGTACTCCGTGCTCAGCGCGTTTTCCTGCTGTAGGTCTTCGAGAATGTCGGGCTGGAAAGTTTTCAGGGCCAGTTCAGCAAGGGTAAAAAGCTGCGGGCCGTATTTTTTTTCCAACGCGTCGCGGAACGGCGAGGCCAGCAGGGCGCGGAAAAAGCGGTTGTTCAGCGCTTCGTAGGCGGGCAGGTTTTCGTCAAAAAACTCATTTTCCTGTTCGTAAAAAGGATCGGCGGTGTTGGCCGTGTGGCGGATGTAGCAAAGGTTGTACATCGTCCAGAACTCGTCGCGCACGGCGTTCAGGCGGATCAGGTGGTCCGATTGCGCTTCGGCATTGGGGGCTGCGTGGAAGGCGCTCAGGTGTTGTTCGAATGCATTGCTCAACGCATCCAGGTTGGGGCGCGTATAGGAGAAGTCTTCAAAGGTGGTGACCGAAGCGGGGGGGGCGAGGGTAGATTCCAGATTACTTGTCATAGGTGTGTGGCTGAATCAATCGAAAATCGGGACAAAGGTAGGGGGAATGCGGCAGGCAGGGCCGGTTTTTGGACAAAAGCATTGTACGTGGCGGGGTTGGGCTATGAAGGCTACGCTGTATTTTGCGCCGCAAAAACGGGAATCATGCTGCGAACTGTATTCATTGCCCTTCTTTTATCGGTGTTTTTTGGACGAATGGCGGCCCAGTCCACTGCTTACGTCTTCAAAGGCGGCCTGAGTATCGGCTCCCAAAAATGGGACAATTCCGAGCGCCAGCTGTTGTTTGCCTGGCACGGCGCGCTGGCCATCGAGTCGCTGGACGATGAGGAAGACCGGGCGGCGCTGTTTGCACAGATTGGGTACCACGTGCGCGGCAGCGCCACGCGGTTCCGTTTTACCAATTTCAACGGCTTCCCGGGCAGTTCCTACTCGGAAGGGTTCAAATTCAACAACATCTCGCTGATTCTCGGGGCAAAGCAAAAGTTCCCCATGGGCGCCAACGGCAACGCCCGGTACTTCTATTACGGCGGCATCCGCGGCGACTATACCCTCAGCACCAATATCGACGACCTGAGCGCCAACAACGATTGCGCCATCGGGGTGTACCCCTTTATTGGCGGCGTACAACGCTGGATCGGCGGTGTGTCGGCCGGTGGCGGTATCGAGTTTCCGCTTGGCGACCTGATCGGCGGACAACTCGAAGTATCCGTGCATCCGGATTTTACGCTTCAATACCGGCAACCTTCCGGCACGATTACCCTGCCGGGCGATTGCACCATCAACGGCCAGCCGACGCCCATCACCTTGCCCGAACGGAAGATCCGCAATACGACAATCGAACTTACCCTGGGTATCCGGCTGATCAAAAAAGTGATTTACGAAGAATGAGAAAACGCCTGCAACCTTCGCTTTTCCAGCGGCCGCGAATTTTGCAGGCTTCCTCGATCAACCCTCCATCAATTCCTCCCAATATTCCACGGCCCGGCGGGTATGCGGGATGCAGATGGACCCGCCCACCATGTTGGCCACGGCAAAAATTTCGAAGATCTGATCGGTCGTGACGCCCAGTTCGCGGCATTTCCCGAGGTGGTATTTGATACAATCGTCGCAACGCAGCACCATGGAGGCCACGAGGCCGAGCATTTCCTTGGTGCGCGTGTCGAGGGCCCCTTCCTGGTAGGTTTGGTTGTCGAGGCTCCAGAAGCGTTTGATGACTTTGTTGTCGTGGGCGAGGATGCGCTCGTTCATGCGGGCGCGGTAGTCGTTGAATTCAGTGACGAGAGACATGGAAGAAATGAGTGAATGAGTGAATGAGTGAATGAGTGAATGAGTGAATGAGTGAATGAGTGAATTCCGAGCAATAAACAAGAATTTGGCGTTCTGTTTCAGAGGGCAAAAAATATTCACTCATTCACACCATGAGAGTCGTCATCCAAAGAGTTTCGCAAGCCGCCGTGGTGATCGACGGCGTGGAAAAATCACGCATCGGGCAAGGGTTGCTCATTTTGCTGGGCATCGGCGCTGAAGACACGGAGGCGGAAATTGGCTGGTTCTGCAAAAAAATAGCCGCTATGCGCATTTTCTCCGATGCGGCCGGATTGATGAATTGTTCGGTGCAGGATGTGGGCGGGGAGCTGCTGGTGGTGAGCCAGTTTACGTTGTACGGCAATGCAAAAAAGGGCAATCGACCCTCATTTATCGAAGCGGCACGGCCGGAGCAGGCGATTCCCTTGTATGAAAAATTTGTGGCGCAACTGGCCCTGGAATCGGGCCGGCCGGTGCGGACCGGGGAGTTCGGGGCGGACATGAAGGTGTCGCTGGTGAACGATGGCCCGGTGACGATTCTCCTGTAGCGCCAACCTCCAGGTTGGCGCCTAGCGTCATCCCGCAAGGAAAAAACTCAACATGCTGGTTCCCGGCTTTTCTCCCAATGTTCTCTCCGACGACGCCAACCTGGAGGTTGGCGCTACAGTACCGCCAATCTGGAGCTTGGCGGCACAAAAAAGCCGCTTGACTTTTCGTCAAGCGGCCAAACCATCAGTCTTTGGGAAAAGACACTATTGATACGCTGCTGAAAACGCGGGGTCACACCTGAGCAAAAAATTTTTCGAACCAACCTGCCACAGGGCGTTATCTGATAAAGCCTTTACTTTGACCCCGACCGGCCGCGACAAGCCGGTACTGTCCTGAATTCTTCCAACCAAATTTTACGACTATGCTCGCTGTCCTCGACTCCCTGCACGCTTACAATCGCTATCTCCTGCTCGCCGCACTGGTTTTTGTGCTCTACCGCGCTTACAGCGGCTGGCTGGGCGGCAAATCTTATGGCAAAGCCGACAACGCAGGTTCTGCCGCGCTGCTGGGGCTGACCCACCTGCAAGCCCTGCTGGGCTTGATCCTGTACTTTATGAGTCCGCTCACCGAACTCGCCCGCACCGACATGGGCGCCGCTATGAAAGACCCCTGGCAACGCTATTTCGGCGTGGAGCACATCACCACCATGCTCATCGCCGTGGTGCTGATCCAACTGGGACGTACCCTCTCCAAACGCGCCGCCAATGACACCGACAAGTTCAAAAAACTGGCGATCTACACGACCATCGCGGCACTGCTCATCATCGGCACACTGGCCATGAAAGGCATCCTGTTTGCGCGGGTGGAGAGCGTCATGCACAGCTAATTTTGTTTTGAATGACGATTGACGGTTACATGCGAATCAAGGGTTGATATCGGGTGCTGAAGTTCAAGCGCCTACGTTTACGAAACTTTGAAAGTTTCGTAAACGTTTCTGCTAAATCAGACCCTTATCAACCCACTTCTATATTAAAAATCAACAATCCTGTAATCGTCAATCGTCATTCAAATTAAAAACAGGAACCGATCCAAAACCTGGAATCTCCCACAATGTCAAAGCCCTCTTTACCCGAAGGTACCCGCGATTTCGGCCCCGCCCAGGTGCGCCGCCGCAACTATATTTTCGACACGATCCGCTCCGTTTTTGTCAAATTCGGTTTCCAGCCGCTCGAAACGCCGGCCATGGAAAACCTCTCCACCCTCACCGGCAAATACGGCGACGAGGGCGACAAACTCCTTTTCAAAATCCTCAACAACGGCGACTTCCTCAAAGACGCCAACCCGGATGCCCTCGCCCAGCGGGATTCGAACAAACTCCTGAAAACTATCGCCAAACGCGGCTTGCGCTATGACCTTACCGTGCCCTTCGCGCGCTACGTGGTCATGAACCGTCACGCACTGGTGCTCCCTTTCAAACGCTACCAGATACAACCTGTGTGGCGCGCCGACCGCCCCCAACGCGGCCGCTACCGCGAATTTTTCCAGTGCGACGCCGATGTGATCGGCTCCGACGGACTCGTGTACGAAGCCGAACTGGCGCAGATGTACGACGAAGCATTTGCCCGCCTGAACCTGCCTGTGGTCATCAAAATCAACAACCGCAAAATCCTGTTCGGCATCGCCGAAGCAGCCGGCATCCCCGAGCGCTTTATGGACATGACCGTGGCCATCGACAAACTCGACAAGATCGGTCCCGACGGCGTGCGCAAGGAACTGAGCGAGCGCGGCATCGGCGCGGAAGCCATTTCCACCATTGAAAAAATCCTGGCCACGCCTTCGCTCGAAGCCTTGCGCCCGGCCTTCGCCAACAGCCCGACGGGGCAACTGGGCCTCGACGAACTCGACCGCGTGTTCCGCTACCTCGCTCAAACCACCCTCCGGAACGAAATCCGCTTCGACATCACCCTGGCGCGCGGACTGAGCTACTACACCGGCTGCATCTACGAAGTGGCCGCCAAAGACTTCGCCATGGGCTCTATCGGCGGCGGCGGCCGCTACGCCGACCTCACCGGCGTGTTTGGCATGCCGGGCCTGCCCGGCGTGGGCATTTCCTTTGGCGCCGACCGCATTTACGACGTGCTGGAGGGCCTCAGCCTTTTCCCCGAAACCCTCGACGAGAGCGTCAAAATCCTTTTCGCCGCGTTCGATGAAGCGACCCACGACTACGCTTTTGCCTGCGCCAGCCGCCTGCGCGCCGCAGGCATCGCTGTGGAAGTGTATCCCGAGCCGGGAAAATTGAAAAAACAGTTTGAATACGTGGCAAAACGGAATATTCCGTTCATGGCCATCGTGGGAGAGACGGAAATGCAGAGCGGGACCTTGCAGGTAAAAAACCAGTCGAGCGGGGAGCAAAGCTCGGTGACGGTGGAGGAATTGGTGGGGATGTTGGCGCGAGGCTAAGCGGGCTGGCGCGAGGCTAAGCGGGTTGGCGCGAGGCTAAGCCTCGCGCCAGCAATCAAGAGACGACACCGGCTTCAATCACAACCCTGTACTCCCCTGCCCGAAAGGCCTCCGGCCGCTCATCATAAAACTGCATACAAGGCTGAATCTCCCGCCAGTAAGCTTGCCCCTCGTACTCTTCCCGGACCAGTTCATAGGTCATAATGGTCACGTGTTTGGATTTGTGCGCCAGCAACCTGGTTTGCCAGGCCGTTAGCGGAAAACTGGATTTTTGCAGCGGTGCCAGATAATAGTCGAAGGTCGTGTACAGCGTAGACCTGTGGCTTTCAGCAGTGCCAAACCAGCATTCCACTTTGACATGTAGTTTGGAAGACGTGTTATTGTCCAAAAAAAGCGTCAGCGGCGGCGTGTCGGCAAATGCCGGAAAACGGACGTACAAACCCGTCAAAACGCTTCGAATCCGCGGCAGCGCCAGGAATACCAGCGGAATGCTCAATACCATTAACCCGAAAACAGGTTTGCTCCGCAAAAGCAGAGCGATCACGATGACGCCAGCCAGCCCGGCCGTGTAAAATACCCCGAGGGCCCAACCCACCGAAGCGTCGCCGCCGGGCGCCCGCCGGCTGAGGTAATAAAATAGGTAAACGACCAGG
>JBGAJY010000017.1:0-46003 GCA_044224705.1 Saprospiraceae bacterium | reverse complement strand
GAAGGAGAGGCAGGAGGCTGAAGTGATTAGGGCCCGGCGGAGAGGGAGTAGGGGTATTAACCGCCCTGAACAGGCTACATGACAATAAACATCACTGGATTATGCCGCGAAGATAGGTTGCGTTTTTTTGTATTTGCAATACTACAACCGGGGGCTTTCTTACATATTTTATTTGAACATTTAATAAACATTGAAAATCTTATTGAAACAAGTATTGTTTTCAAGTATGCCGAATTTTGTTTTTACCCTGTACCAGGGGCTTCCCTGGATTAAATTACCCGGTACAATGCCGCTTTCCCGGGTGTTTTACCTCTTTTGCCTTGTTACCTTTGCGTGTTGAAATCATCATATCATGGAAACTTTGATTATCCGAAATGCTCAAGTGGTGAATCGTGGCAAAATCACTCCTGCCGACCTTTACTTGCGCAGGGGTAGGATTGAAAAAATTGCCCCAACCATCGATTTTTCTGCCGAGCGTGAAATAGACGCGGCCGGCAGATACGTAATACCAGGAATAATCGACGACCAGGTGCACTTTCGCGAACCCGGCCTTACGTACAAGGCGTCGATTTATTCGGAGAGCCGGGCCGCCGTGGCAGGCGGAGTGACTGCTTTTATGGAAATGCCCAATGTGCAACCGCCTTCCGTGACGCAGGAATTGCTGGAGGCGAAATACCAGATCGCCAAAAACACCTCACTTGCGAATTATTCCTTTTACCTGGGCGCCACCAACGACAATCTGGAAGAAGTGCTCCGCACCGACCCTCAAGGAGTATGCGGCATCAAAATTTTTATGGGCAGCAGCACGGGCAATATGCTCGTCGACAACCCCCGCACCCTGGAGAATCTGTTTGCCCGTACTCCAATGCTGATCGCGACCCATTGCGAGGACGAGGCTACCATTCGCCACAACCTGGAACGATATAAAGCACACTACGGAGATACTTTGACGGCTTCTTTTCACCCCAGGATACGCAATGTCAAAGCTTGCTATTTATCGTCGTCGATGGCGGCCGGACTCGCAAAACGGCACGGGACGAGGCTACATATCCTGCACCTCTCGACGGCCCGCGAACTGGACCTTTTTGATCATCAGACGCCTTTGGCGCAAAAAAAGATCACTTCCGAAGTGTGTGTGCATCATTTGTGGTTCCATAGCGGCAATTATGCCCAATTAGGCAATCAAATCAAATGCAACCCTGCCATTAAAGGAAAATCACAACGCGATGCGCTGTTCCCTGCGCTACTTGACGACCGCCTCGACGTGATTGCCACCGACCATGCGCCACATACCTGGGAGGAAAAATCACAGCCTTACCTACAGGCGCCGGCAGGACTCCCGCTCGTGCAGCATGCCTTGAATGTGATGCTCGAATTTTACCACCAGGGTCGTATTTCTTTGGAGAAAATCGTTGAAAAAATGTGTCATGCCCCAGCCATCGCCTTTCAGGTGAAAGAACGCGGATTCCTGGATGAAGGAAACTGGGCCGACCTGGCCATTGTCGATGTGCACGAAAAATGGACCGTCCGGCCCGAAAACATTCTTTATAAATGCGGCTGGTCGCCCTTCAATGGAAAAACATTCCGGGGCAGGGTTAAAAGCACCGTGGTATCAGGACACCTGGCCTGGCACGATGGACAATTTGATGAAAGCAAGATGGGCGAACGACTCTATTTTAACCGTTCCCGGTAAATCAACGGCACGGACAACCTACTGATCGAAAAACCTGATCGGGTTTGGCCCCAGATCTTCCTTTGAATGCAATCCTGCCTACATTTGCACGCCTTTTGGCGGCATTAGAACCAATTTTTAACAAAAATGAAAGAACTCAAGTCCTATTTCGAGGCAAACAAAGACCGCTTTCTCGACGAGCTCCTGGAACTTTTGCGCATCCCTTCGGTCAGCGCCGATCCGAAATATGCCGGCGATGTCCGGAAAATGGCGGAGGCCACAGCGGAACACCTGCGCAAAGTCGGAGCCGACGCCGTGGAGATTTTTAAAACCGCAGGCCATCCCATCGTGTATGGCGAAAAGATGGTACACCCCAAAGCCCCTACGGTCCTCGTGTACGGCCATTATGATGTGCAACCGCCTGATCCGCTCGACCTGTGGACGAGCCCGCCTTTTGAACCGGTGGTTAAAAAAACCAAACTACATCCGCAGGGGGCCATTTATGCCCGCGGGGCCTGCGACGACAAGGGCCAGTTTTTTATGCATGTGAAGGCTTTTGAAATGATGATGAAAAACGATGCTTTGCCCTGCAACGTCAAATTCATGATCGAAGGAGAAGAAGAAGTCGGGTCCAAAAACCTGGAAAAATTTTGCCGCGACAACAAAAAGAAACTCACCTGCGACGTCGTACTGATCTCCGATACCAGCATTATCGACAATCAGACACCCAGCCTGACTGTAGGCCTGCGCGGCCTCTGCTACATGGAAGTGGAAGTGACCGGCCCTAACAAAGACCTGCACTCGGGGGTCTACGGCGGGGCTGTGGCCAACCCGATCAATGTTCTTTGCCAAATGATCGCTTCCCTGCACGACGCCAAACGCCGCGTGACAGTGGAAGGCTTTTACGACGACGTAGAAAAAGTGAGCGGAAAAGAGCGCAAGGCCATGAACGAAGCGCCTTATGATGAAAAACAGTACATGAAAGACCTCGGGGTGGTTGATCTCATGGGCGAAAAGGGCTTCACGACCATCGAGCGCACAGGCATTCGGCCTACGCTCGACGTCAATGGTATCTGGGGTGGTTACATCGGCGAAGGCGCTAAAACAGTACTTCCATCCAAGGCTTTTGCGAAAATTTCAATGCGCCTCGTACCCAATCAGGACCCGAAAAAAATCGAAAAACTGTTCACCAAACACTTCGAAAAAATCGCTCCGAAGTCGGTCAAAGTGAAGGTCACGGCCCACCACGGCGGATACCCGGTCGTGGTGCCTACCAACTCGGTGGAGTACAAAGCTGCCGAAAAAGCCATGGAACAAGCTTTCGGAAAACGCCCGCTTCCGCAGCGCGGCGGCGGCAGCATTCCGATTGTGGCCATGTTCGATCAGGTGCTCGACGCGCGTTCCGTGCTGATGGGATTTGGCCTCGATTCGGACGACATTCACTCGCCCAACGAGCACTATGGCCTGTTCAACTACTTCAAAGGCATTGAAACGATCCCGTATTTCTACAAGCATTATGCAGCAATGAAGAAAAAATGAGCCCCACTTGCCGGGCAATTTTTTTGAGAAAAAACTGTTTTTCAGCGCCGACCCGGATGTTGGCGTCTAATTTTTCAGCATCATTCACTTTTAACTTTTTCAGCATTTTCCAATGAAAAAAACTTTGCTCCTTTTCCTGTTCGCCCTGGCTATGGCCAGCGTCCAGGCCCAAAAGAATGGCGATAAAAAAGAAAAACCTTCCAATAACGCCACCACGGCAGCCAAACCGGCCCACCTGGAACTCAAAACGGCCTTGGACAGCGCCAGCTACGCCTATGGCATTGTGATCGCCAGCAGCGTAAAACGGCAAATGGCCGATCTTAACGCCGAAGCCCTGCTGGCAGGCCTTCGCGCCTCCCTGAACGGCGATTCCACCCTCATCAAACAGGACGACGCGAACCGCTGCTTTTCCGATTACAACCGCCAGGCTCAAATGAAAGCGGCAGAAGCTGGCAAAGTGGCCGGCAAAAAGTTTTTAGAGGAAAACAAAAAACGACCCGGTGTCGTCACGACTGCCAGCGGTCTGCAGTATGAAATCCTGAAAAAAGGCACGGGCACCGTTTCGCCTACAGCCACCGACAAAGTGAAGGTGCACTATCACGGCACCAACATCGACGGTTCGGTGTTCGACAGCAGCGTGGAACGCGGCCAGCCTATTTCGTTCGGATTGAGCCAGGTGATCAAAGGCTGGACCGAGGGCGTTCAGTTGATGCACGTGGGCGATAAGTTCAAGTTCTTCATTCCCAGCGACCTGGCCTATGGCGAGCGTTCGCCGAGCCCGAAAATCAAACCCAATGCGACCCTGATTTTTGAAGTGGAACTGCTGGAAATTAACCCAAAGGATTGATTTCAAGGTTTTTAGGCAAAATGCAGAAGGCGCGAAGATTTGTACTCTTCGCGCCTTCTGCATTTTGCCTAAAAACGGACTTACAAATACTGCACGGAGCCCATCTGCATCGGCATGCCATACATATTGACGCCCCAAATGGCTCCGGCATGGTCGATGCTGTAATAAAAACCGTTTGGGAACATATACAACCAAGCGAACTGCGGATTCATAGACGGCATCCGGCTGGCTACCACGACGCTAAAATTCGTCATGGGGTTGATCATGACGATCTGATGCGTCGGTGTGACGAAATAGGTATTCATATCACCGTTGAAATAGCAACGCGCGACGTACTGAACAGGTGGAGGAGGTGGAGGAGGCGGTTCCGGGCGCTTGGGGCGATCTGGTTCTGCGGGCTGGTCGGGCCGGTCGTCCAGTTCGCGGGTAATGTCGAACAACGCCAGCCGTAACGTGTTGAGGTCTTTTTCCTCGGCTACCCCAGCGAGGCGGCGGCGTTTGTATTCCGACCAGTTCCCTTTTTGCAAATACACCTGGTCCTGCAAATCGCGGTGATTGCCGGCTTTCAGGTAGTCGAGCAGCGTCTGTATCGCTTTTTCGAGGTCATTTTCACCGATCAGTTCTCGGACGAGTTGGGTGTCGGGTTTCATATCGCGGTTTTGCTGAGGCAAAAATTTGCAATTCCACCCGAATATTCTTCTTTTGCCGACACTATTGCACATCCAATGAATCAACCGCACATTCGCGCCCTTGTCATGCTGGTCATTTATGCGCTGCTCCGTTTTTTGGGCGGCTCTTTTGGCCAATTGGTTTTGTACCCCGTAACGCTTTTGGTCACGTTCCTGCACGAATTCGGGCACGCACTCGGCGCGATTTTGACCGGCGGCGAAGTTGTTGGACTCCATATTGGTTCCGATGGCAGCGGCTACACTACTACGCGGGGCGGCAGTGCAGGTGTTATCCTGATCGGGGGCTACCTAGGGAGCGCCATTTTGAACGTTCTTTTTTATATCGGCGTGCGGAAAAAATCCTGGACGGACACCTTGCTCGTATTAGCAGGGTTGATGGCTTTGGTTGGCGTGATTTGGTTCGAATCGTTCCTCAGCACCGGGTTGCTGTTCGGGTTTGCAGCTACTTTATGGCTCATCAGCACGCGCACCAATTGGGACCAGGATGTGCTGATGTTTCTCGGCCTGGCCGCAGTGCTGTATATCATCCAGGACTTCAGGGTGGGGCCACAGAGCGATCTCGCACGCTACGAGCAAGTCGTTGGAATTTTTCCCGCTGCGGTATGGACCTATATTTGGCTTGGGCTGGCGGGGCTGCTTTTTTACTTCAACCTGAAAAACATTTTCGGCAAGCGAATCTTCAGATAATTGTCTGAAAATGTCCCGACTGCAAATGCCTGGCCGGCGCTTGTTACCTTCGCTGCGCACAAATTTTCCTTTGTTCCATGTTGAAAAAAATCTCCCTGCGCACTTTGTCGCGCTTTGTCGTCGGCTACATGTTGCTGGCTTTTTTCTGGTGGGCCGTCCACCTGTGGCGGCAAAACGACCTGCTTTTCAACAAGGAACAGGAACTGCTGGAATGCAAATTTTCCAAAAACGACACGCGAGGCGTGAACCTGACCCAGTTGTACCAAACCGCGGAATATCAGAAGATTGCCCGCAGGTGGGAAAGCCGCCGGCGTATGATCCTGGGTGAAGGCATCTTCTTTACCTGCTGCCTGGTATTCGGCTTGTGGATGGTGAACCACAGCGCCAATCGCGAGCTCGCGCTGGCCCGGCAGCGGCGCAATTTTCTGCTCAGCATCACCCACGAACTAAAATCTCCCCTCGCGGCGCTTCGGCTGATCATGGAAACTTTCAACCGGCGCGAACTGCCTCGCGAACAAGTAGAAAAACTTTCGGCCAACGGCCTCAAAGATGCCGCCCGGTTGCAAAATCTCGTGGAAGACATGCTGCTGGCCTCGCGACTTGAGGCCCATTGGGAGCCGCTGCAGGAACCCATCGACCTCGCCGCCCTGGTTAGGGATTCGATTGGGAGCCTGAAAATCAGGTTCCCAAATGCCAATATACACGTTGATATTCCCGAAAACTTCGCCCCGGTTTCGGCCGATCGCTCGGGCCTGATTTCGGTGGTACAAAACCTCCTCGAAAACGCCGTCAAATATTCGCCCGAAGGTTCGATCGTGACATTTAAGGCTGAACGGCAGGGCAACGGCCGGTTACAAATACAAATTGCCGACCAAGGCAGTGGTATTCCCGATGCCGAAAAAAAGGCGGTATTTGATAAGTTTTACAGATTGGGGAATGAGGAAACACGTAGAACCACGGGCACGGGTTTGGGTTTATACATCGTGCAGCAGGTCGTGATCGCTCATGGCGGCACAATACAAATCACTGACAATCAGCCGAAAGGGACTGTCGTTACTCTCGAAATTTGAACTGGAAAATGAAGCCCGGTTTTCCTTCCAACGCATTCGAGCAACTCATTACCGACCTTACGCGCCGCTACGGCAGCGGCGAGGCCCGGAGTGTTGCCCGTATCGTTTTTGAGGATGCCTTCGGAACAAAACAAGCGGTCAACTACCATTTTTCAGAAGAGGAGGAAACCCGCTTCCTTGCCATCCGGCAACGGCTGCTCGACGGCGAACCTTTGCAATACGTGCTGGGCATGGCCGATTTCTTCGGATTTCGCTTCAAAGTGAATCCCGAAGTGCTCATCCCACGACAGGAAACGGAAGAGTTGGTGGCCTGGGCCATCAGTATCCTGAAAACCCAAACGGACCACCCTCGCGTACTGGATATCGGAACCGGCAGCGGTATCATCGCCGTAACCCTGGCCAAAAAATGCCCGAATGCAGAAGTCTGGGCCATCGATGTCAGTGCAGGCGCCCTGGCGTTGGCTGCTGAAAATGCCAGGACGCTGGGTGCTCATATTCATTTCGAAAAAAACGATATCCTGGACACCGCAAGTTGGAGCCAATTGCCTGATTTCGATTGCATTGTGAGCAATCCGCCCTATATCCCCCGGCAAGAATCAGCGCTGATACCCGAGCACGTTTTGCTGCATGAACCGCATTTGGCACTGTTTGTCGACGACGCGGACCCTCTGCTTTTTTACCGGAAGATCGGCGCATTTGCCCTGGAAAAACTGCGGCCCCACGGCGCCCTGCTTTTTGAGTGCAATGAGTTCAATGCCGGTGATGTGGGGGAGTTGCTGGACCGAATGGGCTTTACCGGAATCGAACTCCGAACGGACTTGCACGGAGCAGACCGCATGGTTTATGCTGTCAAAATATGATTGATCTGTGAGGCAGCCAGTTCAAATCTTCAAATCCTCGCATCTTCAAATCCTCAAACCTACCTTTGCCGCCATGTTTGATACCACGCAAAAAATCGGCATCCTCGGAGGCGGCCAGCTGGGCAAAATGCTTTGCCTTGCAGCAGCCAACTGGGATTTCAAAACCTGCATCCTCGACGCTTCGCCTGATTACCCTGCGGGCCCGGTGGCCCATGAATTTACGGCCGGAGATTTTAAGAATTACGATGACGTATTGGCATTCGGACAGGATAAAGCAGTGATTACCATTGAAATAGAGCATGTCGATACCAATGCCTTGCGCGAATTGGAACGCATGGGCAAAGCAGTGCACCCCAGACCCGATGCCCTGGATATCATTAAAGACAAAGGGCTCCAAAAGCAATTTTTTCAACAACACGACATTCCGACCGCTGCATTCGAATTGTTCGAAAACGGACAAAATCTCCAATCCGCCATCGATTCCGGCCACTGGTCGTTGCCCCTTGTTCAAAAGACCCGCACAGCGGGCTACGACGGCCGAGGCGTCGCCATTCTCCGTGAATCTTCCGACCTGAGTTCCAAGCTTTTACCTGGCGCCTGCCTGGCCGAGGCCCTGGTGCCCGTGCAAACGGAGATCGCCGTCATCGCTGCACGAAATACCCGGGGCGAAGTATCCGTCTTCCCTGCCGTCGAGATGGACTTCCATCCGGAAGCGAACCTGGTGGAATGGCTGATCTGTCCGGCGCGTATTTCGCCGCTGGTGGCCGCCCAGGCGGAGGCTTTGGCGGAGCGCGTCATCCGGACTTTCGATATTTGTGGTTTACTGGCTGTGGAGATGTTTTTAACACTTGATGGCGATTTGCTCGTCAACGAGGTTGCCCCCAGGCCCCACAACAGCGGCCATCACACGATCGACAGCGCGCTGACGAGTCAGTTTGAGCAACATTTGCGGGCTATTTGCGGCCTGCCTCTGGGCCCTACGCGGCAAGTAATGCCCGCAGTGATGATCAATTTATTGGGCGAGCCGGGCTTTCAGGGCCCAGTTCGATATACCGGTGTGGAAGAGAGCCTGGCCCTGGATGGCGTGCATATTCACCTGTACGGCAAAGCCAAAACTTCGCCTTTCCGCAAAATGGGCCATGTCACGATTACAGGGAATACCCTCGATGACGCTATTCAAAAAGCCCGTTTTGTAAAGGAAAAACTCAAAGTCGTTGCCTGATCTTTATTTAACAAATTGACTCCCAATACTATGGTTGCAATCATTATGGGTTCCGATTCCGACCTGACGGTTATGCAAAAAGCCGCCGACGTACTCACGGAACTGCAAGTGCCATATGAAATGACGATCGTTTCGGCGCATCGCACGCCCGACCGCATGTTCCATTTTGCCAAAACCGCGCGCGAACGGGGGCTGCGGGTGATCATCGCCGGGGCGGGCGGCGCCGCCCACCTGCCTGGAATGGTAGCCGCCATTACGCCCTTGCCGGTCATCGGCGTACCCGTCAAATCGTCCAATTCGCTGGATGGCTGGGACAGCATCCTGTCCATTCTTCAAATGCCCGAAGGCGTCCCGGTGGCCACCGTCGCGCTGAATGCGGCGCGTAACGCAGGGATTTTGGCTGCGCAAATACTGGGCGCTTCCGACCCCGAATTGCTGGATCGAATGGAAGCCTTCAAAAAAGGACTGGAACAAAAAGTGATGGAAAAAGCGGAACGGATGGGCAAGCAGAGTTGACCATCCGCTCCAGTTCAAAGCAATTTTCGGATTTCGGTGACGATATCCGTGAAAGCGGCGTCCTGACTGGCGAAATCTTGTACCGTACGATTCATGGTAGGCAGGGAGCGCAATTTTGCAAAATCCGTATCCTCGTATCCACCCACCTGCTCCAAACGAATCGGAATAATTCTTTTCCCCGCCAACCGCTGCTCTTCCAACAAGTCGAACCACTCGGGAGCGTTGAAAAGATTGACTGTTATCAGGGCCAGGATATACGTTGCGTTGGCCAATTCATTTCGGGCGGCTGCCACGACATCGCCCGTTTTTAAATCATGATGAACGTTGTAAACACTGATTTTTTTAGTGATTTTTAACGTATTTAGGTGCAAATTCAGCATTTTACAATATGGGTCGTCCGCAACAGCGTAAACCACAACGAATTTTGGCGTTCCGGATGTTTCCCACGGATTTGGCGCGGGTTGGACCTGCGGGTTGGCGGCTGCCCGGCCAAGTTGGTCCAAAAGGCTCAGCAAGGCATAATTGATCTGATTTGGCGTGTTGGAGTTGACACCCAGGCCCATCGTAAAATTTCGCAAGTAAGCCGCCCACCGCGCTTTGATCAGTATAAAGTCGTTGTCCAATGCTGCGCTTGGGTTTTCCTGGAAATACACTTGCAACGCGTTCAGTGCGCCGTCGGTATCGCCTGCTGAAATCAATGTTCGAATGGTGTTGATGTCGAGTGGCATTTCAGACAGGAACAGTTTTGCCTGCTGCGCGCAAGTCGTCAAAGATTTTACTGAACAGGATGCCGCGGTTAGCGGGGCGCTTGTCGCCCTGGGCATTGATCACTGTATCATTTTCAAAGCCGGCGTGGTGTAGCGCCACCACTTTCCATTGCTGGTTGAATACCGGTGATCCGCTGCTGCCCGGCAGGGTAGGGGTATCGTAAAAAACGTAGGGTGACCAGATGCTGAGCGTTTTATTGGCATCCAGTCCAATTTGCATTTCGTTTCCGCCGGCGTGCTGGATGATCGTGAGAATATCATTTCGATTGACCGGCGCTTCCGTATCAAACTGAACGAAGCCCCATTTATCCAGCGGCGCATCCACGCGATCCCTTACGCGCACGTAGGCGTAATCCAGGTCTTCATTGGAATAATAGGAATCAGCGTCGAGTTCGTATGCCTTCGTGGGTTGCGCCGTGCCGTCGGCGTTGCTGCGGAAATTAAAAACAGCTTTGGAGCCACGGGCATCGTCTATGGTTTTAAGCACATGATGATTGGTAAAAAGGTAGCCGTCTTCGGTAAGAAATCCGGTGCCTTTTTCGGTAGGCGTTACTATCTGGCACACTGCTTTTGAATATTTCAAAGCATTCTCTACCCAACTGATTTTGTACAGGTTTTTGTTGTCGCCGACAAAAGCTTCCATTACCCGGTCAAAAGTTTCTGACCGAACTGTGCTGAATTGAAATGCCGGCTCGCCTTGGCCCAGGCGGGCATTCAACTCAAGTCGGCTGGGCATCGTTTTGATCACTTGAAAAAGCCCAGCCTGTGCCGTAGCAATCGACATTTGGAAACTATCCGCACTGATCAGGCCTTGGAGCTTGAGGTTTTTGGCCGAATTATAGTTGGCCAGGTATTGAGAAATTTCATTGGCGTAGCCCGCTTGTGTCCTTCTGTCAAGGGCGGCGAGGTATTTGGCGCCATCCTCAATAACAGGAAATCCCATTTCTATCAGTTGCCTAATGGCATCCAGGTAGAAAGACAGCGGATTTTGTGCATTGCTCATGTCGGCATTTTGAATAGCCATGTTCAATTAATTTTTTGGTGAAGAGAAAGGGGGTGAAGAGAGGGGGCCTTTTGTTTAAGGAATATAGGGATAGATAGTTGATGGGAGGAGGGCAGGGCAGAGTTATGAGCTGCGCCAACCTGGAGGTTGGCGCTACAGGAACAAACGCCGATGCCAACTCAGTCCGAGCGGCAAGGCCCATTTTTCCTGCAAAGCGGTTTTGTCGGCCACAAGGGTATTGGCTACGATGGTGTCGGCATTGATCCGGCCTTCGCTGATCAGTTTTGCAAAACCGGAGCGCCCCGCCACTTGCCACTGGTCATTTTCCAGCCACGCAAACCGCATTTTTTCTAAAAAATCCACACCCAGCTCAGCGCTCAGGCTTTCGAGGAAATGAACAGACTTGTCGATCGAGCAGCCGCTGGCGCCCGCCTGGGATTCATCCACCGCGAGCAGAATGATCTGTTGCTGAAACACTTCCGCTCTGGCTTTGAGCGCCTGGTTGTGCGCCGTCCAATGGCGGACAAAAGCGTCCAGGGCACGTTGCGCAGCAGCGGTTTCCGCTTGGGAAAGCCGGCGTTCGCCTAAAAACACCCAAAGCCGCGTTTCGGGGCCGAGGTTCGGGTCGGAGGCGATTTCAGGCAAGAGAGAGGTACTATTTGTCGTTGTCATAGCATTCAGGCCAGGTTGTTGAGCACCATTTCCGAAAGATCATAAACGGGGATTTGTTCATTTTTTTCCTTGGCTTTCAGGCCGTCCTGCAACATGGTGATGCAGAACGGACAGTTGGCTGCCACGGCTTCCGGGGCGGTAGCCAGGGCTTCTTCGGTGCGCTCGATGTTGATGCGTTTGTCTCCGGGCTCGTCTTCTTTCCACATCTGGGCGCCGCCGGCTCCACAGCAAAGGCCGTTTTGCCGGGAGCGTTTCATCTCGACCAGATCGGCGTCGAGGGCTTCCAGTACGGCGCGGGGGGCTTCAAAAATATCGTTGCCGCGACCGAGGTAGCAGGAATCATGGTAGGTGATGCGGCGGCCTTTAAAACTGCCGCCTTCCTTCATTTTGATCTTGCCGTTGGCAATCAGGTCGTTGATCAATTGGGTGTGGTGCAGCACCTCGTAATGCCCGCCGAGCGCAGGGTATTCATTTTTCAAAATATTGAAACAGTGCGGGCAAGCCGTGACGATCTTTTTCACAGCGTACATATTCAGCGTTTCAATGTTCATCAGGGCCGTCATTTGGAACAGGAATTCGTTGCCGGCGCGGCGGGCCGGGTCGCCGGTACAACGCTCTTCGTTGCCGAGTATGGCGAAGCGGATGCCTGCGTGATTGAGAATCTCGCACAAGGCCCGGGTCACTTTTTGGGCGCGGGCGTCGAAAGAGCCTGCACACCCCACCCAAAACAGGATTTCGGGGGTTTCGCCTTCGGCCTGGTATTCTGCTATCGTTTTAGCGATCATGCTCGTGGTGTGGTTTGGACAGGGTGGTTTGTTTTTTTGTTAAGAGGATCGGCAGGATTTTCAGGATCATTAATCCCGCCAGCCGTCGCGTGATTCGCTCATAGCCCATGCGGCGCCGTTGTTTTCGATGGCGTTGAACATCGGCAGCCATTCGTTGGGGCCGGCGCTGAGGGTCAGGATTTCGTAACGACGCATTTTGAGGATGATGTCCAGGGGATTGATCAGTACGGGGCAGGCCTCCACGCAGGCGTTACAGGTGGTGCAGGCGTGGAGTTCTTCGGGAGTGATCCGGTCGAAGAGAGATTTGCCATCGTTGTAAACAGCGCCTGGCTCGGGTTTTTGTGTTTCCAGGGCCAGCCCCACTTCTTCGGCACGGTCGCGAACGTCCATCATGACTTTACGCGGCGAAAGTTTTTTACCCGTCAAATTGGCCGGACAAGCGGCGGTGCATCGACCGCATTCTGTGCAGGAATAGGCCTCGAGCAGGTTTTTCCAGCTCAGCGAAAAAACGTCGTTGGCGCCGAACTCCTGTAAATCGCCTGTGGCATTGGGGTCCGGTTGATCGAGGCCCATCATTTCCCGGACCGCGCGTTGTACGTCGGGCATATTGGACATCTCGCCTTTGGGATGGAGGCGGGCATACCAGGTGTTCGGGAAAGCCAGGAGGATGTGCAGGTGCTTGGAATAGGGGAGGTAGCAGAGGAAGCCGAATACGGTCAGGATGTGCAGCCACCAGCCGAAGCGTTCGATGGCTATCAGCCCGGAGTCGCCCAAATTGCCGAAAAGCATGGGACCCAGCCAACTGCTGACCGCGAAGGCGCCAGTGGGATGAAAGTGTTCCAATCCTCTGGTTTGCAATACTTTGTCTGCTCCGTTCATGCAGAAAATGCCAATGATCAGCGTGATTTCGCCGAGCAGGATCAGGTTGGCATCCCTAAACGGCCAGCCTTTCATCTCTGGTTTCCAAAAGCGGGGCACACGCAGCAGGTTGCGGCGGGCGAGGAAAATCAGCGTTGCTACGAACGCCAGAACTGACAGGATTTCGATAAAACTGATCACGAAAGGGTACAAGCCGCCCAGGAAAGGCGCGAAAAATCGGTGTGAGCCCGACAAGCCGTCCACTACGATCTCGATCAATTCGATCTGAGTAATGACAAATGCCACGTAAATGAACAGGTGCAGCACTGCGGGCAGCATGCTTTTGAACATCTTTTTCTGGCCCAAGGCGACCAGAAAAACGTTGCGCCAGCGCTCAGTGCGGCGGTCATTGATCTGCTCTGGTTTGCCCAGATGAATGTTTTTCCACACCCGGCGAAAGCCCCGCCAGGCATACCAACCGGCAGTGACGAGCACCAAAGCGAAAAGAATGGATTGGAGCATCAGCGATTTTTTTCGATTCGGGGCGAAAATACGGTGCGGCCAATGGATTTTTGCGCTCAAATCTTTTTCACATGAAAATCCTGGACGACCGGCAAATCCGCCGGAAAATCAAGCGGCTGGCCATTGAAATCCTCGAAAACAATTTTGGCGAAGCGGAGATCATCCTTGCCGGATTGAACAACAACGGGGTGGGCTTCGCTCAATTGCTGCTCAGCGAATTGCTCCCGATCGCTCCGGAAACCCTGCAACTCACCCTCACCCGCATCCGGCTCAATCCCGCCAACCCGGTAGAGTACGACCCCTACATCGAAATGCCTCCGGAGGCGTTGCGCGAGAAAGTGATCATCATCGTGGACGACGTGGCGAACACAGGCCGCACGATTTTCTATGCCGTTCAGCCTTTGTTGAAAGTTATCCCCAAAAAGGTGGAAGTGGCGGTGCTGGTCGACCGGAAACACAAGTCTTTCCCCGTAAAAGCCGATTATGTCGGCCTATCCCTGTTTACCACCTTGAAAGACGACATCGATGTTAAAATCAGGGAGGTCAATGAAATGGCAGTGTTTTTGAACTAAACCGGGGCAGTTTCCTTCGCCTTTTTCCTCAGTTCCTGCAAGGCTTCGCGCACGGCGTCATCAAGCCCCTTGTACCAGTCGAGGTGCGGCGACCATTGTTCACAACCGCCCACCCAGGGGCCGTGGCACTGGGTATCATCCCATTGTTTGTTACAATTCGGGCAACGTCCGGCCGTGTCGAAAGTGTTCCAGGCATGGCCGCAGGAGCAGCCCCAGAGGGCATCGGGGCCGGGCTTCCAGGCACATTTCGGGCATTCGATTTTGATGTCCATCCGGTCGACCGGAATTTATTCCGGTTAAATAGTTAAGTGCTTATTCAAGGACGATTGCCGGCCGGAATAAATTCCGGCCTACCAGCGGCTTCTCTCGCTTTCCGGGCCCGTTTCTGGTCGGCATTGCTCTCGTAAAGGCAATACTGGTCGTATTTGACGCGGTCGCGTTCCACCCAGATGTCTTTACCGATGTCGCAGAGTACAACGAGTTCCTGGTAAATTTTGTTTCCCTGGTCCATCCTGCGCTCCACGGCAATATCCCGGTCGTGGACCCTGTCCTGCTGGATGTTCATGGCGGTTTCAAACTCGGCACAGGCATCGAGCACGCGCTGGATCGTGTTTTCATTAACACCCACATCGGCCAGAAAATCGAGTTGTTGGCGGGCTACCCGAGCTACGCGCCGACCGCAGAACAGCAATTGCGGATCGCTCATGTCGCCCAGTTTGGCCGTGCCAAACTTGCGGTAGCGCCCAGTCCGGTCGTGGTATTTCATCGCCACACGGGTCATGAGCGAGCGAATGGCCGTTTTCAGTTTTTCAGCAGCCTGGTTCTTTTTTTCGGTGGTGATCATTTGATCGCCGACCATTTCGTCGTCGTCGGGCAGGTCGTGGAATTGCTGACAGAGAGCCAGGAAAGTTTTCAGGCGCTCGGCGCCATAGCCGTATTGGGTGAAAAATTCGAGGTCGCGGTGGGCATTTCGGATGGCGTCCATACACTGGACGTACAATTCGGCGTCGGAAACATTGTGCTGTCGATGGCCGGGTTGCTTTTTCATAGCAGAATTGGTTTGATTAAGCAAATGCCTGTCTGTGAATGACTTACTGGGCAGGTTTGACCGGACAAAAATAAATCGTTTTAAGTTAAGTTGCTAATTTTAAACAAATAAATTTATAAATTTTCCTCAGCCGAAATTTCCCTAACTGGTTTTTAATCAATAAAAAACACGTTTCATTAAGACCCGGCCGGGCACACCAGCCCTCCTTCTTTGGATGCACCATGAAAGGGTAGGGGCTTCTGTCTGGTACTTCCAGGATGACAATAAATTCGTGATCGCGAAAATGAGAAGGGCTGAAGGGCTGGCAAATACCGGTCGTCAGAAAGAGATGTATTGCCCATTGTGATGCATAGATCCGCAGGCTGCTCAACCCTTTTCCTGCTGTAAAGCTTCGATGGTCCCGGCGGGTAAATCCCGCATATCCAGCAACATCAGTCCGTCGAGGCAGTCGGAGAAATTCGGATCGACGTTGAAGGCAACAAAACGAGCGTTTTGCTTCAAATACTGCCGAAACAGCACGGGTACCGAGAAATGGGCCGGTTCGGCATCTTCGACAAAGCTTTCCAGCGCTTCGAATTCGCTCAGGTTATCGGCGAGCAGACGGGTATTCACACTTTTGGTTTTGGGCCGGAAGGGTTTCCTCGGCTGGACAAACTGAGCCAGATCGTGGTCGAAATAATTGCGTTTTACGTATTCCACGATCACTCCTTTCGATACTTCGGAGTAGTACTTGCTGATACTGACCGGCCCGATCAGGTACCTGTAATGCGGGTTGGCCAGCAGAAAATGAAGGATACCCTTCCATAGTAGAAACAAGGACAGGCGGTGCCGCTGGTAATCGGGCACCACATAAGTACGGCCCAATTCAACGGCTTGCTGCAGTACCGGGAAAATACCAGGCTCCATTTTGAACAATGAATTCGTGTAGAAACCATTGATCCCGAAGCGTTTGAAAATCTGGTCGCCCTGTCCCAGCCGGTAACCTCCCACAATACGTTGTGCCTCCCGGTCCCAAATGACCATTTGCAGGTAATAAATATCGTGTTCGTCGAGGTCGCGGCCTTTGCCGGCGCCTTCGCCCACCGCGCGGAAGGTGAGTTCGCGCAGCCGCCCAATTTCAAACATGGTATTGGGCAAGGCCGAAAACGGGGCGATGAACACATCAAAAGGCCCCCGCGAAGCGATTTTGTGCTCGGGAAGCAACCCGTTGATGTCCGCAGCAATCAAATCGGGCGACACCGGTTCTGCGAGCGGTTCCTGTACGGCATTCGGACTGGGCGTGAACAGTTCCGGCCGGATGTCGAAAGGCGAGCCGAGGGCAAAGATTTTAGCCTGTAAAAACTTGCCCCAAAGCCTCGATTTGGGCAGCCTGGCGATATCCTCGATGCTGATGGGGCTGCCGATGCGCACATTGATCCGAACCGGTTCGCTGGTGAACTGGTAAGGTAACCCGGGAAAGGCTTTGCGCAATATACCGCCGGGCAGCCGCTCGGCGCTGAGGTGAATCGGCACCACCGGCTGCCGCGCTTTTCGCAATTGTTTGAGTATCTGTGGCCGAAGCAGGTTTTTACCCAAATCGCCGAGCGGATGGTCGGAAAAATCCAAAGCCAGCCCTACCGGAGTGCCTTTTCGTATGAGACGGCCAATTTTTTTGGCAAAATTCAAGCGTAAAAAACGGTCTTCCAGGCTTTTACGCTGCGGACGGATAATGGCTGGGCGGAGAGATTTGGGCAAAGGAGAAGGGTAGGGGTGCAGGATTTTGACCTGGTCAAAATTTGTGGTGAGCAGGCTGAGCAGCACCCACTCGTCGAGCCCTGGCAACAAGCGATTACAGACGAATATGGCCGAAGGGCATTTGGTCAGCAAACGGCGGTCGTGGTCGTCCAGAACCAGTGTCACACGTGCTTTAGCCAGTTTGGCCTGGGCGAGAATTTGCAGGTCGTTCATTTCGTTGGGTCGTTCCGGCAGGGCAAGGTGCGGGAATTGTGATGTCTAAACATTTGGTTTGCAAAAACTTCACTCAAAAATAACCTCAAATCTCGGCGATCAATTGCACCAGGCCGCTCACAATAAACTGCACCCCGATAGCTACTACGATGAATCCCATGATGCGGGCAATGGCATTCAATCCGCCGGTGCCAAAGACGCGGAACAAAAACGGCGCTACGCGCAACGACAGCCATACCAATACGGTAACGGCCAAAATGGCGGCGATAATTCCCGCCCTTTCGTTCCAGTGCGGGTGCTGATTGAACTGTGTGATCAGGTAAGAAATGGCGCCCGGGCCCGAAAGCATGGGCATCGCCATGGGTGAAAAGGCGATGTCCTTGCGCGATTCAGCCTGTTTTTCAGCCTGTTTGTCATAGCCCCGCTGCCGCGCAAAGTTGCCGGACATGAGGCTGAAACCACTCATCAGCAGCGCCATCCCGCCGGCAATGCGAAGCGCATGCACTGTGAGGCCAAAAAAACTGAGTATGTAGGAGCCCGCCAGGAAAAAACTCACCAGAATGAGCAAAAAATACAAACTGGTGTGCAGGGCAATTTTATCGCGTTCGGGCTTCGGACGGTCGCCGGTGAGTGCCACATAGACCGGGATAGCCCCTGGCGGATCGACGATTGAAAACAGGGAAAACAAGGTGGCGATGAAAAATTCCATATTCGAATTCTGGGTGAGTACGTACTGGCAAAAATAGAAATTCTGCGAAGACGGGGCGGAAATGCCCTTTCAGGCCAATCAGGATTTTAACACAATTTGCCCCCTTTCCATATTTTCGCCGGCGTTTTACACGTTCTTGTGCGGTCAGCGAAAGCCCGTTAAAGTTCTGCTAAACCCTTCGTATTCAAGTATGCGTACCTGCCCGCCGGGCGTTCGTTTCCCGGTTTGACCGGACTCGCCGTTTTAATCGCATTGGACAGGATCGACAGGATTTGCAGGATTTATCTTTCTCATTTCACATGAATGTCCTGCAAATCCTGTCGATCCTGTCTAAATATTCTTTCAAAAAAATCTTGTCGAACCACCGCAGTCCCGAACTAAAATCCGTCCATTATGAACCTTCGGAAAGGCATTTTTTCCTTCCTTCTTTTCAGTCTGCTCAGTGGCGGACTGCTCGCCCAACAAACGACCCTGTACACAGAAGCCACCGCCTCCTACAAGCGCGGCATGGAACTGTTCAACCAGGGGGTATACGGCCTGGCGCAACTCGAATTTGAAAATGCGATTCGTCTGCTCCGGCCGGTAAACGAGCCGGAATGGCGCCCGATCAAGACCGATGCCGAGTTGCATTACGCCAAATGCGCCGTTCGGCTCGACCAGCCGGAAGCGGAGAAACTGACGCTGGATATTCTGCGCAACCACGCACCCTCTCCGGTGGCCAGTCAGGCAGCGCTCGAAATCGGCAACTACTATTTCGAAGCCAAAGAGTACGACAAAGCCCTGACTTATTACGACATGGCGCCCGAAACGACCGGGGCTGCCGCCGATGAAATCCGCTTCAAACGAGGGTACGCCTATTTCGTGACCAAAAGGTTCAGCCAGGCCAAATCGGAGTTCATGCCGCTGAAAGAAAACCAACGGAGCGATTGGTATTACCCCTCCAACTACTACTACGGATGCTGCGCCTTTTATGAAAAAAAGTACGACGAAGCCCTGAAAGCCTTCCAGAAGTGCGAAACTTCGGATAAATACAAATCCTACGTCCCGTACTACGTCACCCAAATCTATTCGGCGAAAAAACAGTACGATCAGGTGATCACCTATGGCGAACCGAAAGCCAAAACCGACGGCCTCAAAAATCGCCCGGAGATGAACCAACTGGTCGGACAAGCGTATTTTGAGAAAGGTGATTACAAAAAGGCGCTGCCTTTCCTCGAATTCGCCGCCAGTAACGGCGCGCCGCTGCGGGCCTCCGATTATTATCAACTGGGCTATGCGCAGTATCAAAACGGCTTTTACAAACAGGCCATCGAAAATTTCGAGCAACTCAACAAACAGGACAGCCTGCTGGGTCAGAACGGCTTGTACCACCTTGGCGACTGCTACCTGAAAACCGGCAACAAATTCGCCGCCCGTAACGCTTTCGGACAGGCTGCGAACCTGAATTTTGACAAATCGGTCAAGGACGACGCCCTCTTCAATTACGCCAAACTGAGCTACGAACTCAAATACGACCGCGACGCGCTCGACGCCTTGCAGCGTATTCAGCCCAGTTCGCCGTATTACAATGACGCCCAGGCGCTGATGAGCGATATCTTCCTGAATACACGCGATTACGACCGCGCCATCGCCACGCTGGAAGGCATGAAAAACCGGCCGGCCAAATTGAATGAAACTTACCAGCAGGTTTGCTACCTGCGCGGCCTCCAATTGTACCAGAACGGCCAGAAAAACGAGGCCCGGCAATTCTTCAACCGCGCCCTCGATTACCCGATCGACAAACGCATCAACACGCTCTGCTCGTACTGGATCGGCGCCATTGCCAACGAGGCCGGCGAGTACGCCATTTCAAAACAACACATCGCCTCTTTTATCGGCAACGCCAAAAACTACAACGACCTGCCCGACGAAAGCAGCCTCTGGATGGGCCATTACATTCAAGGCTACAACCACCTGAAACTCAACGACTACAACCTCGCGCTCGCCAATTTCCGCGCCTCTGTGGACGGCATTAAAAAGAACTACAACCGCATCCAGTCCGACCAGGTCAAAACCGGCGTTCTCGGCGACGCCGTGCTCCGCCTGGGCGATTGTTATTTTAAGAAAAACCAATACGGCGACGCCCTCACGCAGTACAACGAGGCCGTGACCAAAAAGTACGAAGGCTTCGAGTACGCCTTGTATCAAAAAGCCATCATCCGAGGTTTGCAGGGCAGCCCGCTGGACAAGATCATTGACCTCGAATCGCTGGTCAACAAGTACCCAAACGGCCGTTATGCCGATGAAGCCTTGTTCCAGATCGGTGACACCTATCAGGAGATGGGCAAATTGAACGAAGCCATTCCGCCGCTGAAAAAGCTGGTTTCAGACTACCGTGGCAAATCGACCCTCGTCAACCAGGCGCTGCTCAAACTCGGGCTGATCTCCTACAACCAGGGCAACGCCACGGCAGCCGTGAACTATTACAAACAGGTTTTTGCCAACAATCCTGAAAATTCCGAGGCGAAAGACGCTCTGGCCGCCCTGGAAGAGATTTACGTAAAGGACCTCAATCGCCCCGACGAATATTTCGCCTTTCTGGAAACTGTTCCGGGGTACAAGGTGGACAATGCCGAGAAGGAAGAGAAAATTTACCAGGCAGCCGAAAACCAGTATCAAAATGCCCGTTACCAGCAGGCAATCGACGGTTTTACCAACTATCTGGGCAAATATCCCAATGGACCAAATGCCACCTCGGCCTATTTCTACCGGGGCGATTCGTATGCCTCGGACCCGGTCAAACAGTACAGCAAAGCGCTGAACGACTATGCCGCCGTGGTCAACAAAGGCCCGGGCAAGTTTTTTTCCAAAGCCGCTGAAAAAGCCACCCTTCTGGCGTTTTATACCGAAAAAGACTACCCCCGCGCCCTCGAACTGGGCCGCAAATGGGAAGAAGGCGCCACCGCCGACGGCGCCCGTACCGATGCCCAGGTAATGGTGCTGCGCGCCGCCTATCAAACCAACAACACGGCAACGGTGACGGAATACGCCAACAAGGTGAATAATTCGACTTCGGCGTCGGGCGAACAGATTGCCACCGCCAACTTTTATGTGGGCAAAATGGCTTACGACCGCAACGACTATGCGAAGGCCGCCCCTGCCCTCCAAAAAGTGACGCAAACCTCCCAATCCGAGCAGAGCGCCGAATCATGGCATCTCCTGGCCCAAATGCAGTACAAACAAAAACGGTACGCCGAAGCGGAAGAAACCATTGGCAATGCCAATCAAGCCAGCGCAGGGTACGACGACTGGATTGCCCGCAACCTGATCCTGCTCTCCGATGTGTATGTCGAACAAGGGGACAAAAACAGTGCAACAGCTGCCTTGGAGGCCGTTATTGAAAATTACAAGGGCGAAGACGCTACCATTCTGACCGTTGCGCGCCAGAAGTACGAACGCCTTGGCAACAATACTCCTCGCCCGGTTGAAAACGGTTCCAAAGGAGTAGATGTGCTGGATTTTGATAAGGGCAATTGAGCCTGCCGAGCGCAAAATTTGTCAATCGTCAACTGTAAAAAATTGAAAACCAATGTTTTTGAATCATAAATTCCCGCTTGTTCTTTTAGCATTTGCAGTATTCACGAGCACTGCGATGGCTCAAAAGGATCTCCCCGACGAGAACGTCAACATCGTCAAGGATTTTGACGCGCGCCTCCTGGAATCCAATAAATTGAACGTCACGCCATCGCTTCCTGTGCTCGACACCACGACGCAGCGGCAGAATTACATCGTGCCGCCGCGTCCGCTGAACATCACTTACGACGCTCCGAAGCTTCGCCCCATCGGTATGAAATCGACAGGCAAGGAAGAATCCTACAATGGCTACGTAAAAGCCGGCGCGGGTATTCCCTCCTCCTTTCTCGCCGAAGGCGGGTACTATTTTGGGACCGGTGAAAAATTTGATGGCCGGCTTTGGATCCGGCACCATAGCGCCAATTACCGCGACTTCGAAAACCAGCGTTTTTTCAACAACGACGCCCGGGTGAACGGCAACCTTTACCTGGAAAACAACCTCGCGGTGGAGGGTAACCTCGGTTACAGCTACGACCGGGTGCATTACTACGGCTATAACCACGATTCCATCTCCTTTGACGAAAGCGGCGCGCGCCAGGAGTTCAAAATTCTTGATTTCGGAGGGCGCGTGTACAATACCGAGCGCACGGAAGCCGATTTCAGTTTTGCCGTGGCGCCGAAATTTTACCTGCTCAACGACTTCTTCTCCAACAAGGAAACAGGCTTCGACCTCAATCTGTCGGCCACCAAATGGTTCAATGAAAAGCATCCCCTCAAAATGGTGATCCGCACGGATTTTACCTCGCTCACCACCAATGAGACGGAATCGCTGAACAACATTTACCTGCAACCATCTTTTACCTACCACGCTGATTTTCTGCGACTTAAATTGGGCGGCAACTTCGCCAGCAACCGTGATGTGTTCTACGTTTTCCCGGATATAGAACTCAATTTGCGCATTTTCGGCGACGGACTTCAAATCTTCGCCGGCCTCGACGGCGACCTGCGCAAGAACACCTACCGCAGCACCTCTGACTACAATCCCTACATACAGATCCGCGATTCCAAAATTCGAAATACCGTCTGGCGCAACTATTTCGGAGGTCTCCGCGGCGACCTCGGGTTCGTAACCTACACTGCCCAAGTGGGTTACAGTTCCGCCGACAACCTCGCGTTGTACCAAAGCACGTTTACTGCCGACGAAGTCACCCGATTCCGTTTGTTATATGACACCGCGCAAGTGTTTAATATTCAGGGCACCCTGAAAATCCAGCCCGTCAAGGAACTGACCATCCTCGGTACGCTGAGCCAGAATTTTTATACGCTCGATCGTGAAACCAGTGCCTGGGGCTTGCCCGAACTGGAGGGTAATTTCAGCGCGATCTATACGGTGCTCGGCGGCAAAGCCAGTGTGCGCGCCAATGCGTACGTGGCCGACCGCGTCGCTTTCCGCAACATTGAAGGTCGTATCGTCGACGGAGACGGCCTCTTCGACCTGGGTGTGGGCGGGTCCTACTACTTTACCAAAAACATCGGGGTCTTCCTGGACATCAACAACCTGTTGAACAACAAGCGCGAACGCTGGTATACTTATCCTATTTACGGGTTGAATGTGATGGGTGGGATAACGGCAAGATTTTGAGACTGGATGAAATGAATTGGTCTGAGTGCATCCTGCACTCAGGCCAATTCATTTCATCCAGTCTCAAAAGACCACCCGCACGAGGTACTTGTTCTTCTTGCCGTTTTCTACCATGACAAATTCACCATGCAACAGGTCGATGGTCGAAATGGTAGCTTCCAATGCGCTGATTTTCTGCTTATTAACTGAAATCGCATTGTTCTGGATGGCTTTTTTGGCTTCGCTGCGGCTGCTGAGAATACCCGTGTGTTCCGAAAGAAAATCAAGGATATTGACACCGTCCTGAAGAACGGCCATATTAAGTTCCGGTGAAGGAATTTCTTCCGCCACTTGGGCCAGGGTGCGGGCGTCGAGACGGCGCAGGGCATCCGGGCCGGCCTTGGGGTCGAAAAGCAATTCGGAAACTGCAAGAACATTCTGAAACGCTTCCGCGCCGTGGATGCGCATGGTGATTTCTTCCGCAAAAATCCGTTTCAGGGCAGTCGGGCTTTCGCTCGCCTCCAGTGCCTCTATTTCTTCACGGGTTTTCAGGGAGAAATAGCGCAGGAATTTCGGCAGATCGCGGTCGTCGGAATTGATCCAGAACTGGTAAAACCTGTAGGGGCTCGTCAGGTTCGGGTCTAGCCATAGGTTGCCCGAAGTGCTTTTGCCGAATTTCGTACCGTCGGCCTTGGTCAGCAGCGGCGTGGTGACGGCAAAAACCTTGGCGTCGTCGATTTTTCGGGCCAGTTCGACCCCCGCGGTGATGTTGCCAAACTGGTCGCTGCCGCCCATTTGCAGGGTAATGCCGTTCTGACGATTCAGCATCACGAAGTCGTAGCCTTGCAGCAGCTGGTAGCTGAATTCGGTAAAGGAGATGCCCGATTCGAGGCGGCGTTGCACGCTTTCCTTGGCAATCATGTAATTGACCGTCAGGTATTTACCCACGTCGCGCAGGAAATCCAGCACGTTCATGTTCTGGTAAAAATCAAGATTGTTCACCAGCATGGCATGGTTCGGCAAAGCGGGGTCGAAGTTGAGCAAAGCCTGGACCTGCTTCATTTGGTGCGCCGTGTTCCGGTCGAGTTCATCGTAACTTTTCAGTTCGCGCTCGGCGTCTTTACCCGAGGGGTCGCCGATTCGGCCGGTAGCGCCACCCATCAGCGCAACGGGCTGGTGGCCGGCACGTTGCAGAAAGGTGAGGAGCATGATTTGCACGTAGTTGCCGATCGTGAGCGAGGGTGCGGTGGGGTCGAAGCCGATGTAGCCACGCACCGGGGCGTTGTTCTTGAGGTGTTCTTCAAGGCCTGGGGTAACATCGTGGATCAGGCCACGCCATTTGAGTTCAGAGAGAAAGTCCATAATTCAGCAGCAGGTTCGGGTGCCGGCAAGCCGGCCGTTCGTTCAGGGTATCGCAGGAACCGGAAAAAAAGTTTCCGTTTGACGTGGCAAAATTAGACTTTGAATCCAATGCAGGAAAAAGTGCAGGAAGCTTTTGACAAAATCGCCCGTTTGCCGTATTCGCGTATTTTTGCCGCTTAGTTTTTGAGTTGCAGCAGTAGTAAATAGTTGCAGTACGAGTGCCCCTGCAACTGCGACTGCTGCTTTGACTGCCACTGCCCACCGCAACTGCCACGAAATTTGAACCTCCCTTTTTTCCTCGCGCGCCGCATCGCTTTTTCCAGTGGAAAAAACTTTTCCCGGCTCATTATCCGCATTGCCATCGTTGCAGTTGCGCTCAGCGTAGCCGTCATGATCGTTTCGACGGCCCTGATCGCGGGTTTCAAAAGCGAGATCAGCCGCAAAATTTTTGAGTTCTGGGGGCATATCCACATTTCGGATACAGGTTATTCCTTGTCCTTCGAACCGCAACCCATCCAACGCGACCAGCCTTTTTACCCTTCGCTGGACACGGTCACCGGACTGCCCCCGGCTATGTTGCGGGAAATGAAAACGGACGAAACATGTACCGGCCTGCAAAGAACTTACACCTTCGGCGGCGTTCGCCATATCCAGGTTTTTGCTCACAAACCGGGCATTATCCGCACGAAAAAGGCCATGGAGGGCATTCTGCTCAAAGGAATCGGGACAGATTTCGACTGGCAAAATCTGCAGCCCTACCTCCTCGAAGGGCGCCCGATAACCCTGAACGACTCGGCGCCCTCCCGCGATATTATCATCAGCCGCCAAACGGCCGACCGGCTCCAGGTTGGCGTGGGCGACAAGTTTATCGTCTATTTCGTCAAGGAAGGCGAACAGATCAAACGACTGTTCCAAATCTGCGGCATTTATAAAACAGGCCTCGAAGAGTACGACCGCAAATTCGCCCTGTGCGACCTGCGCCAGGTTCAAAACCTGCTCGGCTGGCAGGACAATGAAGTGGCCGGCTTTGAAGTCTGGCTGGACGATATTCGCGATATCGATGCCTATAACTGTTTCATTTACAGCGAAGTATTGCCTGATGATTTATTGAGTGTCAGCATACGCGACAAGTTTCCTGCCATTTTCGAGTGGCTGCAACTGCAGGATTACAACGAAATCGTCATCCTTGCGCTCATGCTGGCCGTGGCCATAATCAATATGATCACGGCCCTGCTGGTGCTTGTCCTGGAACGAACTACCATGATCGGCGTACTCAAGGCCCTCGGCGAGACCAACGGAAAAATTCGTCAAATCTTCCTCTACCACGCTGCCGTGATCACCCTGACGGGCATGTTCTGGGGCAACCTGATCGGACTGGGGTTCTGCTTTTTGCAGGATAAATTTCACTTCATCCGCCTCAATGAAGCGGATTATTACCTGTCGTACGCGCCAGCTCATGTACAGTGGTTGTCAGTTATCGGTATAAACGTGGGCACCCTGCTGATCACGTTGGTGTTCCTGCTGATCCCGTCGCTGGTGGTGTCAAGAATCGCTCCGGTGCGCGCCATTCAATTCAAATGAAACAGCGTTTGAAGCGATTGTGGGCCCCGCACTTGAAGGCGGGATTATATCCTCAACATGGCTTTTGGCTTTTACTGGAGCGTTTTCTGCTGTTTGCCGACGCGCTTTTTTTACCCGAATTTCTGACCCTGCTCAATCGTCTTTTCAAATGGAATACCCGGCGTTTGACGGCCAACGAACAGGCTGCATTGCAGATCATTTTTGGCGAAACAATTGATTTTCAAAAAATTAGAATTGACGAGCGCTCCCACCTGGGCTGCCGGCAGCGCCGGTTCGCCTACGTAAGCTTTAACCTGATCAACAGCTGGGGCCGATTGTCGGAGCCGCATTTTATCCACGAACTGGTACATGTATGGCAATTTCAGCGATTTGGGTCGACCTATATTCCACGCGCGCTCTGGGCACAACGCACCACGCATGGCTACAATTACGGCGGCTTTGAAGCGGTGAAAAAAACGGCGGAGGAGGGCAAGGGGATGGAGGCTTTCAATTTCGAGCAGCAAGGCGATATTGTCGCCGATTATTTCTGTCTGAAACAAGGGCTGACGCCCCGGTGGTGCGCCTGTAATCCCATATACCTTCCTTATTTTGAACGAGTTGTTCACAAAAGTTTGTTCGGCTGAGTCAGTTTTCGGTCAAGTCCTCCGATCTGGCCTCCCGGACGCAGCGCACTGCCTACCTTTGCCTGCTAAATGAAAATTTGAATGAACAGCACCCAATCGTCCATTTTCCTTCGTGCCGCGCTTGGCGAGGCCACAGAACGTCCTCCTGTTTGGCTGATGCGGCAAGCCGGCCGTATCCTGCCCCAATACCGCGCCTTGCGATCCAATTTCCCCGATTTTAAAGCGTTCGTCAAGACCCCCGAAGCCGCTGCCGAAGCCACTATTCAGCCTGTCGACGAGTTGGACGTGGATGCGGCCATCATTTTTTCCGACATTCTGGTTGTGCCCGAAGCGATGGGTCTCGATTACGAAATGATCGAAAGCAAAGGGCCGAGATTTCCAAAAGTCATTGACAATCACAACGATATAAAGGCCCTGCGCAGCGGACAAGATGCCGCAGCCGCACTGGGTTACGTCTACGAGGCCCTGCGCATGAGCAAAAAAAACCTCGCGGGCCGTGTACCGCTCATCGGCTTTGCCGGCGCGCCGTGGACCATTCTGGCATACATGGTAGAAGGGGGAGGCAGTAAAACCTTCTCCCGTGCCCGGCGATTGTTGTACGCCGAGCCTGCACTGGCACATGATCTGCTGCAAAAAATCACCGATACCAGCATCGCTTACCTGCGCGGCCAGATTGCCGCGGGTGCCGACCTGATCCAGATTTTTGATTCCTGGGCGGGCGAATTGCCCCCGGCGCATTACCGCGAGTTCGCGGTACCATGTTTGCAGCAAATCTGTGCGGCTTTGCCTGATACGCCGAAAACGGTGTTCGCGAAAGGCGCCTGGTTTGCGCTGGAAGACCTGGGGGAACTACCCTGCGAGGTCATTGGGCTGGACTGGAATATTCCGCCCGCCTTCGCCCGGGCGCGTTGCAACGGCAAAACCCTGCAAGGCAATCTCGATCCTTGCACCTTGTATGCTGATGCGCAAACCATTGAAAAACAAACACTTGAAATGATCCGACATTTCGGACCCGGCCGGCATATCGCCAATCTGGGACACGGAGTGTATCCCGACACGCCCCTGGCTGGTGTTCGGATGTTTGTACAAACCGTGAAAAATTTCCGGTACAGCGCCTCTTAAAACAACAAAGGCCGCGTTACAAATGCAACGCGGCCTTTGTTGTTTTAAGAGGCCATATTATTACGCCGAATGTTTCACGGGCAAGCCTTCGTTTTCCCAGGCGGTCAGCCCGCCTTCTACGAGCGCCAGATTGGAAAATCCGTGCTCGGCTAGAAAATATGCAGCCTCTCTTCCTTTTTTGCCGATACGCGACACCAGCATGATGGTCTGATTGGCAGGAATTTCTCCTAGATGCTCAGCTAGCTCGTTGAGGGGAATAGCGACCATTTGCTTGATTCCCAGAGATTTAGATGCAACTTCTTCGCGGTCGCGGACGTCGACAATAACGCCGCCGCCGCGGATGTATTCCGCGTAGGCTTCGCGGGGTGAAAATCGTTGAATGGCGGTAGACATGATGGATGTGTTTTTCTTTATTTAAAATAAAAAACTGCTTTTCGTCCTGCAAATCTACTTTATGTACTGCCTTTGTTCAAAATTAAGGAATCATCAGTTTTTGTAAAAATGAAATTCAATAGAAAAGAAGGCGGAGCGCCAATGCGGCAAAAACCGCCTTGCGAATCAGGTCTTCCACAAAATTTTTTTCTGAAAACGGAAATGAAGATTTGGGCCCGGAAAACCTCTTAACCACCAAAGTGTTTATAAACGGTCAGAATGACACTTAAAGCGAGGGAGATAAACACGATGTATAGCATAAAACCAAACAGATAAGCGAAAACGGACTTGATCACACCCGGAAAGAGGTGTCGAGGCTGGAAAAATTGCAGATAGCCCCACGTAAAAAACAGGATGTTGAAGCCCCAGCTGACCACCATCGCCAAATTATTGGGGTGCGACAGGCCGGTCAATTGCCAAAATGCCGAAAGCGGTAGGCTTACCAGGGTGCAGCCAGCCATGAGGTAAACATTAAGGACAAGGTGTTCCGCGTAGTTTTCCTTCGTGTGGCGAAAGAAAATTTTGGAAAACAATGAAGTGAAGGGTATCAATCCGGTAAAGATCAGGGCGATGTGGGAAAAGACCCAGCTGATCACTTTCTGAACCCTTTCATTGGTCACGGGCCTTTGTCCCTGTCCTTCAAGCGCCTCCATCAACGTATCCTGACTGAAGAAAATCAGAGACAGGGCTACGGCAAGAAACAAATAGCCCATTGGCTTGGAATAGTTAATCCGCTTGCCGTCGAGATACTCCCGGACCATTTTGCCGGGGCCGGTGAGCAAACGCCGCGTGGTGAACAAAAATCCCTTGTCCCAGGGAAGTATTTTTTTAAGCAGGTCCTTGAACAGATCGCGGGTGACGATACGCCGTGTACTTGCTTTTTGACCACAATCGGGGCAGAATTTGCCTTCAAATTCGTTTGAACAGTTTTTACAAGTGAGCATCGCAGGGGAGGGATTTTAAACGCCGTACCTTTGTAGTAAAGATATTTCAACCACCACAAGTCTTTCATGAAAGAAGTTTTTATTGTTTCCGCCGTCCGCACCCCCATCGGTAGTTTTGGCGGCGTATTATCTTCTGTCGGCGCCACGCAACTGGGCGCTGCAGCCATCAAAGGCGCCCTCTCCCGCGCCGGTATTCAGCCCGACCAGGTCAATGAAGTGCTCATGGGCAATGTCGTGAGCGCCAATCTCGGACAAGCCCCCGCCCGTCAGGCGTCTCGTTTTGCAGGTCTGCCGGACAACATCCCCTGCACCACCATCAACAAAGTATGCGCCTCGGGCATGAAAGCCATCACTTTCGGCGCGCAATCCATCATGCTGGGCCTCAACGACATCGTCGTCGCCGGCGGTATGGAAAACATGTCCCAGATCCCATACTACCTGCCCAATGCGCGCTGGGGCTACAAATACGGCAACGGCGAAATGATCGACGGTCTGGCCAAAGACGGCCTCACCGACGTGTACAACCAGAAGGCCATGGGCGTGTGCGCCGATGCGACGGCCGTGAAGTACGGCATCGGCCGTGAAGCCCAGGACGCCTTTGCCATCGACTCCTACAAGCGCGCCGCCGCGGCCACCGAAGCCGGTTTGTTCCGTTCGGAAATCGTGCCGGTTGAGATTGCGCAGAAGAAAGGCGACCCGCTGCAAATCGCCGAGGATGAAGAGTTTAAAAAAGTGATGTTTGACAAAATCCCCGGCCTGCGTCCGGCCTTCACGCCCGACGGCACGGTGACGGCCGCCAACGCCAGCACCATCAACGACGGCGCGGCCGCCCTGATCCTCGCCAGCGCCGAAGCCGTTCAGAAATACGGACTCAAGCCCATTGCCAAAATCCGGGGCTTCGCCGATGCGGAGCAGGCGCCCGAGTGGTTCACCACTTCGCCCACTATCGCAGCGCCCAAAGCCTTGAAAATGGCCGGCGTCGAAAAAAGCGACATCGATTTTTATGAGGTCAACGAAGCATTTGCCGTGGTGGCGCTGGCCTTCGAACAGGAACTCGGCATCGGCCACGACCGGGTCAACGCCTTCGGCGGAGCAGTGTCGCTTGGACATCCGCTCGGCGCTTCCGGCGCGCGCATCGTGACGACCCTGAACAATGTATTGCACCAGAAAAACGGTTCGCTCGGACTCGCCGCCATCTGCAATGGCGGCGGCGGCGCTACGGCAATTGTGATCGAACGCGTTTGATGCTTGTTGTTGAACAGGATTAGCAGGATATCAAAAGGATCAGGAAGGGTTATTATTTTGATTACCTGTACGTTATAATCTGCTAAATATCCTGCTCAAAAAATGGTCGGAAGCCCGTCGCGAAAAGCGACGGGCTTTTTCATTTACCGCAAGCCAAAACTGACTTTTCGTTAAATAACTAAATATTAGTTTGAAAACTGAATTTTAGTTTTAACTTTGTTTCATGAAACGATTGACGCACAAAGAAGAAGAAGTCATGACGATCCTTTGGCGGCTCGGCCAGGCATTCGTTCACGACATTCTGCAGGAAATGGAGGAGCCCAAACCGCCGTACAACACGGTTTCCTCAATTGTCCGCAAACTGGTTGCCGAGGGCAGGGTAGGGTACGAGGCCTTTGGCAAGACCCACCGCTATTTTCCGTTGCTGAAAAAGGAAGACTATCGTGCAAACGCCTTCCGGCGGTTCATGTCGGATTATTTCGGCGATTCACCGTCGGCTTTGTTGTCCTATTTCGTGAAGGAGGAAAACCTGGAAGCGCAGGACCTGGATCGCCTGCTGGCAGCGATCAAAAAACGCGAAGACGAAGGCCTGAACAAACCCTGATTGATTCATTCTTCAATTTTTGCACGTATGCAGTGGCTGCTCGAATCCGCATTTTGCCTGGCTTGTTTTTATGTCTTGTACTGGCTGCTGCTCCGGCACGAAACCTTTTTTCAGTGGAACAGGGCGTACCTTTTGATCACACCGGTGTTGTCCCTGGCGTTACCCGCTTTTCACATCAGCGTGGCCAGGCCTGATCAGCCCGCGCAGATAATAAATCAAGTTGTCTCGCCTGAAATTGCCCCGGTGCTGATGGTCACCCGGCAGGCTCCGGAAGCGCTGGAACATAGTCTTTGCCTGCCTGTAGCACAGTCCCTCACCATCGGAGAAATAGGCGTTTGGACTTACGGTTTGGTAGCGCTGCTCCTGGCGCTTCTGCTGTTCAGGCGTGTTTGGATGCTGTTTCGGCTCATCAGGAACAGCAAACTGGAGCGGCATGAAGATTTTGTCCTCGCGGAAGTGCCGGATGCGGGAACTCCGGCGGCCTCCTTTTTCAGCACCATTTTTTGGAAAAGAGGCCAGCTCACTGAAAACGAACAGTTTATCCTGGCACACGAACTGGTTCACGTGCGCCAGCGCCACAGCCTGGACGTCCTGTTCATGGAGATCATTGTCCTGCTTCAGTGGTTCAATCCGCTGGTCTGGATGTGCCGGCGCAGTCTTCAGGCCGTCCATGAATTTATCGCCGACGACTATGTCGTCCGGGAAAGCCGTCAAAGGTTCGCTTATGCATCCTTACTGGCCAGCCAACAGGCGGCACACCCTGAAACGCAACTATTCAACACCTTCCATTCACAACTAAAAATTCGCCTTTTCATGCTGTCCAAACGTCCTTCCCATTGGCTGTGCCAGGGCAAATACCTGCTTGTCGTGCCGCTTGTTTCAGCCTTGATGCTCCTGTTTTCTTTTCGGCTCATTGAAAACATGCCGGCCGCTGTGCCGCTTTTGAATGCCATTACCGGTGCGGAACATTTTGTGGAGAATATCGCCGCTGTTCCGCTGGTTTCAAGCGAAAAAACACCCCAAACAGAGCCCACGCCCTATGTTTTTTACTGGGGCGTACTCCAGGCTCGCTTCCAAAAAGCGGAAGCGACCGGGGATTATTTCGCAGAAATGCACACCTCAAAAGCAGAATTTCAGGAGGCCATAAAACGGGAGCCCAGACTGTGGGACGGCCAGGCGCTTGCCCCCAAATGCTCGTTCAGCATCGGCGATATTCCGGTGAACAGTGATTATTTCGACGCCGGCGTTTATACTGCTGTGAGCCCCCGCCTGGTGGCAATGGCAGACCAATTATCGGACAGCGCTCAGGTCAAAATCAGCCATATCGCGCTGCCGGACGGCAAAATGGGAGAGGTTTTCGTCTTTTTCACACAAGGCACGCCGAAGTGGCTTCGGACGGTGCCGCCCTCAAGGGTCTCTGTTGACGCGACCTCCAAGTTTTCTTTGCAATGGGGTCCGGAGAAATTCGATAATCATGCCCGTGAATTTTTTACGGTGGATGAATTCTGGAATATTCTTCAATCCGAACCGACGTTCATTTTTGAAGATGGACATGTGACACGTCCCGACCAGTGGGATGCCCGACTCAGGTTTAAATCAGGTGCAATGGAGGCCACCAAAAACAGTGATCCTGGGAGTTATAAATTTTCCCTACAGGATGTACGCACATGGTTGAACGGGAAAAGCAACGAAATCCAGCCTGGCGCGAGCCTTTACTTTTACTCCTGGGATACGTCTATTCACCCGGTGGTTACCGGTTATGACACGATCGCTTTCACATTCCAGAGCCAGCCGACCACTTTCGCAAGATTGAGCACCGGAGCCATGATACCAGTCGGCCAATTGGATCAGATCCAGGTAGCTGAAATGAACATCGTCGCCGATGATGATCCTCGTCTCATGCTTCGCCTGACAGATCAAAAGGATTTTGAATTTTCCTGGGGCAGCTTCCAATACACGATGTACAATGTGTACGACCAAACGTACTACAAACCCGACGGCTCATTGCTAAGAGTGCAGACGGGGATATCCACCAACACAAACAATTACATCCGGTCCCAAATTCTGGATATGCTGCACCTGCCTGCCAAACTACTCGACGAGCAAGGCAACCCTCTTGAGCCCCTGAATTTCTCGCTTCACTACAAGGACCAAACCGCAAAAGTCACCAACGGTATCTGCCCATCGGATTTTATCCAGATGTTGGAAACTACCCTGCAGCCCTATGAAGAACTGGTGATTACCGACATGCGTGCCGGCTCCTCCGACCTGGGATTTGCCACTTTTACCTTTTCTGTGCGCAATGAAGACCCCAAAGCGCTCCTGCATCCGTCGTTTGCGCCCCTTAATGCACCTGCCGCGAAGCAGTTGCGCCTGATGCCCATACCCGCACGACCGGCAGAAGATCAGGTAAGTGTTCAATTTTTTCTTCCTGAAAAAGGACATGCCGTTTTTACCATCAGTAATGGCCCTGGTGATGTGCTTTGGACTCATTCAGGCACCTTCCCCAAAGGTCAAAACGAGTTGAAAATTCCAGTTTCGGAGGTAAAAACGGACAAATGGATGGTTCTGACACTGGAAGCATCGGGCTTGAAAGTGCAGCAACAGTTCATGATTTTGCTCTGAACGGAATTGCTCTACTCCTTTTTCTCCGAATCGCCCAGGCGTTTGATCAGCGCAACGCTCACAAACGCCGCTATCAGCGCGCCGCCTAACCCGAGCAACAGCATAAGGTAATACTGAATCGTCCACACGAAGGCCTCAAACAGGATTCTGGCAAGGGGTACAGCGCGTGCGGCAGGGTTTTCAAACAAGGAAAACCGCAGCGTGCAGAATTCGTTTTCGGCTGAAAAATTGCCCAATTCCACGCCCAGCTCCTGCATTTGCCGTTCGATGTCGAGGATTTTGTCGTGCAAACCGACGAGGTCGGAGATGCTGCCGGCGTGGTTTTTCAACTCTGTCAGGCTCGCCAGGGCTTTTTCCAGACTGGCTTTTTTGGCGTTGAGTTCGCGGAATTCGGTGGTTTTGTCCACTTTGATCACCGAATTGAAGTAAATCCTGCCGATTTTCTGCGTGGCGACATAAAACGAATCGAACAACTCCGGCCGCACACCGATCACCAAATGCAAGGCCCGGTTGCCCGGGTTGCCGACGCGCTGTTCGTACTGGATGATGGCGTTGAAGTCTTTTGTCGTTTTGCGCAGTTTCGATTCTTCCGATTCAAAGTTCTCCGAACGCGCGTTCAGGGTAGCGGTTTTCTCGTATTTCTGTGAAGACTCACCCTGCACGCCGGGCGACGGAGCCGCTTCAAGTTTTTTCTCCGAAGCGTAATTTTTACGCAATACGGACTGATTTTGAAATACGGAACCACCCTCGTCACTGGCGATAACCGTAGATCCATCGGCGTAATTGCGGCCTTCCTCGACCCACAAAACATAGCTCGTGCGAAGGACAAAAAGCAGGGCAAACAGCCCGACCAGCAAGAAGAAAGCGGAACGGGTGGTGAGTTTGGACAAATTGGGTTTCAACATGGCGCGGTGTTTTCAAGGGAAGATGCGTGGCATGGGGGTTTTGGTGTGCGTGAACAATGCCGACAGCTGGTTTGACAATCTACCGTGCCGGGCAGGTCGACAGCTCGTCGCCAACCTGGAGGTTGGCGTTACTTGCCGAGCAGGGCGAACATGTTTTTTTTATAAGCCTCCACGCCAGGCTGATCGAAAGGGTTGACACCCAGCATATACCCGCTTACTGCGCAGCTTTTTTCAAAAAAATAAAACAGCCAGCCCAGGTGGTACGGCGTGGCTTCCGGCAGGATGATCCGGAGGTTGGGCACGCCGCCGTCGACGTGCGCCTGCCGGGTACCTTCTGCAGCCTTTTTGTTGATGTAGTCGAGGGTTTTACCAGCCAGGTAGTTCAGTCCGTCGAGGTCGTCGGCTGTTTTTTCCAGGGACAGATCAGCTTCGGGTGAGGCAATTTCCAGCACCGTTTCGAACAAATGGCGCCGACCATCCTGTACGTATTGACCCAGTGAGTGCAAATCGCACGTAAAATCTGCAGCGGCAGGGAAAAGCCCCTTCCCGTCTTTGCCCTCGCTCTCGCCAAACAATTGTTTCCACCATTCGGCCACGTAGTGGCAGCGGGGTTCGTAGTTCACCAACAGTTCGATTTCCTTGCCTTTGCGCAGCAAAATGTTGCGAACGGCGGCGTACCGAAGCACGTCGTTCTCCGCAAACGCAGCGGCGCGGTACTGTGCCCGCGCCGCTGCCGCTCCGCGCATGAGCGCATCGATGTCGATACCTGCCGCGGCAATGGGCAGCAAACCGACTGCCGTGAGCACGGAAAAACGTCCGCCCACGTCGTCAGGCACGGTAAACGTTTCGTAACCTTCCTGGGTGGAAAGGGTTTTCAAAGCGCCACGATGCGCATCCGTCGTAGCATAAATCCGTTCGCGGGCGCCGGTTTTGCCATATTTCTCTTCCAGTTTTTGCTTGAAAATGCGAAACGCGATGGCCGGCTCGGTGGTCGTGCCCGATTTGGAAATGACGTTGACGGAGAAATGACGGTCGCCGATGATTTGCAGCAACTGGGTCAGGTAGGTGCCCGACAGATTGGTGCCGGCAAAGTAGATTTCGGGTGTTTTGCGCTGCTTCCGGGGAAGGTTGTTGTAAAAACCGTGGCCGCAAAATTCGATGGCCGCCCTGGCACCCAAATAAGACCCGCCGATGCCGATCACCACCAACACTTCGGATTGTTTCTGAATTCTTTTGGCGGCGGCTTTTATGCGACGAAACTCTGCGCGATCATATTTGACCGGCAGATCAAGCCATCCGAGAAACTCGTTCCCCGGTCCGCTCTTACTTTCGAGCAATTTGGCGGCCGCAGTCGCCTGTGAGGCTATGGCGTTTAATTCATACTCGCCGACAAACCGGCTGCAGGAGGCAATATCAAGTTGCATCATGACAATTCGTTTTTCAAAAATGCTCAGAAGCCGACATCGTCGGCTTTTTCCGAATAAATGATCTGTACCCACATCAACCCTTTTTCGCGGTCGATGACAGCCTGCCAGCCTCTGCCTTCACGGAACACCTGACGGTTGGCGGGCGGCAGTTCACGGTAGGCCTGCTTCAATTTGTCCAATCCATTGAATTTATGGGCTTCTGCAATCGCTTCGAAATGAAGGGACGTTATGAACGTACCGAGGTCGCTTTGGGGTAGTTTGAACACACCGACAACCCAGGACTGTTTGGAATCGTAACAATCGACCAGTCGGGTGCCGGCCGGAAACTGAGTGTCCAGCGCGTTTTGAAAGTAGTTCAAGTAAAAATCCTGCTTGGGGTCGTCTTTACACGCCGGGGCGGCAAGAAACAAGGCACCAATTGCCAGTAGAAAAAATATTTTCATAAGATCAAACCTTGGCCAATTCACCTTTCAGGAAATCGATTACGCGAATTTCAACGGGATCTACCTGGCGTTGCTGGGCAAGGTAAAACGACATCCAGTCGCCGAGGTGCACGAAATACAAAGCCTTCTCCGCCAATGACTTGCCTTTGGAAAACAACTCTATGGAGGCTCCCGAATAGTGCTCCACGATGTCTTTGTTGATGTCGATACGAACGGCAGTGCGTTGGAAATCGTCGCGGTTGCGCAGCCAGATCACGGCCAGGTCGGGGCGTTGGTCACGCCAGCCCACGAGCTCGTTGTGGTTCATTTCGGGCACTACGTGGTGCCAGCAAAGTTGTTTGGCATTTTCGTTGATTTGCTGTCGCCAGCGCACGGCGACGGCTTCGATGTGGTCGGGAGCGTAGATCACGGGCGTCTTTCCCGCGAGGAAACCGGCGAGTTTCTGCGCGCGCTTCTGGATGTCGGCCTGGTCTTTCACCAGCAGTTTGCGGGCCGCTTCGATCTGTTTGAAAATTTTTCCCGAAATCAATTTTGCACCGCGCAGCACGGCGAGCTGGGCCACCACCGAGTAGCCGAGGCAAGCGCGCGGGCTGCTCCAGCCGCCGGTCAGTTGGACATAGTCGAGGCCGTGTTTTTTGGCCAGCTCGATCAGTTTTCCACCGGATGACACCACCACGATTTTGGCGCCGGTGCCGAGTAATTGTTCAAAAGTGCTCAGCGTCTCCTCCGTATTGCCGCTGTACGAAGAACAGATGGCCAGGGTGTTTTTGTTCACCCAGCCCGGAGCGTGGTAGCCTTTGCTGACAAAGATGGGCGCCTTGCATTCGCTGCGCACCAGCTCCTGTACAAAGTTGCCGCCAATGCCGCTGCCGCCGAGTCCGGAGATAAACACCGAACGAATCGGAGCGCTATGCTTTTGAATTTGAACGGTTTGTGCTTGGGCGAGCGCTTCCTCAAGTTGGGCCGGGAAGCGGGCGATCATCTTATCCATGACAAATAGAAATGAGTGTTTGCTGATTGTTGTGGAGGCGAGGGCGCCGCAAAACTAATGGAAATCGGATCATTCCCCTGCGCGGAGGTTCACCCGAATGCCGTTCGCCGCCGGGTTATCGAAGGCCTTCCTGCGTTCGCTCAGGGCCAGCCGGTCGCGGTCGGTCAGACAACTGAACCGGACTTCTAGCACCTGATCCAGTTCGAGCCGAATTTTCTCTGCGGGCTGCCAGTAAGTCGCATGATAATCCAGAATGTCGTTCAATATCAGGTCTTTAAGCGCCAGTAATTCAGGTTTGAAAAGATCACCCTGATCTATAACCGCACTGATGGCTATTAGAAGTTTAAGGTGCTGACCGTTACCCAGCTGGCTGCTGCCTTCCATCACATCTGTTTGAATCATGCAAGACGGGAAAACCGATTCGACGCTATCCGTGGCATATATCTGCAAGCATATACCGACAAACCGGTCGTCCTGTTCACCTGTGGTTTCCAGGGCTTTATTCCATAAATTGCGGTAGTCGATGAAAGGGTAGGGCGGTGCGCCGTTTCCAATATTTTGCAAAACAAAACCCGGCATTGCTTCTTTCAACCAAAAAAAATCGGGCTGAAAACCTGCCTCATTCGGTTCCGCGCGGGCCGAGAGGTGGTGGAAAATGGTGTCCCGCAACGCCATCGCATCGCGGTAGTCGCGGGCAAAATCCGCTTCCGTGGCTATTTGCGTACGCTGTTCCCACCAATGGTTGCGTCGGCTGGTAAGCCCCGGACCAATAAAACAGCGCATCTGTTGTTGCAAAAACCAGTCGCCAGGCAGGCCTTCCAGCGGTCGTACAGCCCCCGCAAAAATCCATCCGGCTGCGATGTCGCCGCTTCGCACCTTGATCCAGGGCGCCTGCAACAACGTGTCGCCAAGGCGGAGCGGAGTGACGAAGTCGCTGACCACGCCGAGCTCGCCAACCCGTTCGCCAGCGCTGAGACTGTGCAATTCACGGCTTTTTTCACCCGGCGCATCACGGATGGCGATCCTGTCGATCGTCACAACCAATTGATTCGGAGCGTTTCGCTCGTTTTTACAAGCCAGTGCAAGCAGGATGATGAACCAAATAAACAGACAACGCATGGGACAAAAATCGGGTAAAATGCCCGGTTGCCGTACCTTGCCCTGACCAAAATGAAGGTCCTGCCATGCCATCGATATTCCGGTTCTGTTTGCTGTTTTGCTTTTTAACTTGTTCATTGTCAAATGGATATGCACAAATTGCCGACGATTTTTCCGACGGTAATTTTAACCAAAATCCCGGCTGGGTCGGAGATACCCCCAATTTTATTGTCAATGCCCAGGGCGAATTGCAACTGATGGCGCCCGACGCCGGCACCTCCGTCCTGGCTGTTCAGGGCAATATTCCCGACAGTGCAGTCTGGCTGCTCGATTTGCGCATGGAATTCGCGCCTTCGGCCGCTAATTTGCTGCGCATTTACCTGCTGGCCGACCAGTCCGACCTTTCCCTCGCCAACGGATATTTCCTCGAAATCGGCGAAAATGGTTCAGCGGACGCTATTCGTTTTTATCGCCAGGACGGCGCTGTAAAAACCCTGCTGGCGACCGGCACGCCGGGTCTTGTAGCCAATGATCCTGTCGACGGCAGCCTGCGTATGCACCGCAGTACCAATGGCTTATGGATCCTTGAAGCAGCGCCGGGAGGCAATGGCTTTCAACCCGAATTCAGCGTGGCCGACGCGACCTGGACCGGCGGCGCTGACCGTTGGCTGGGGTTTCAGTGTGTGTATTCCGCTACCCGAAAGGACAAATTTTTCTTCGACAACGTTTCCGTTCAACCCGACTTGCCGGACCTCACGCCGCCGGTTTTACTGTCGGCCTCCGCCAGCGATGCCAGCACGGTTGTGGCCATTTTTGATGAAAACCTGGATACCATATCGGCCCTGAATCCGGCGAATTATTCGATTTCAGGTGTCGGCTCACCGGCAAGCGTGGTATTTGTTCCGAATTTCCCCAATACGGTTCAACTCAATCTGGGCAGTCCGCTCGCAGCCAGCGGCAATTACACCCTGCAAAGCAACGCAGTTGCCGACCTCCATGGCAATGCGAGCGGTATCCAAACCGCTGATTTTGATTACATTCAGGTGGAAGCCGCCCTGCCGTTTGATCTCGTGATCAACGAAATCATGGCCGATCCGGCACCCTCGCAGGGGCTCCCGGAAGTGGAATGGGTAGAATTGTACAACCGCTCGGGGAAGTACATCGACCTGCAAACCCTGACTTTTGGCGAATCCGGAGGCGCCCAGAACCCCTTGCCGCCCTATGTGCTGGCGCCGGATTCTCTTGTAGTGCTTTGCCTGCCCTCTGCCGCGCTCGAACTGAACGCCGTTGTGCCGCATGTGCTGGGCATTACGGGTTTTCCTTCGCTGAACAATCTTGGCGATTGGGTTATCCTTTCCGACCAGGCCGGAAATGTGATTAATCAGGTGGCTTTCTCCCTCGACTGGCATACCGATCCCGATAAAAAAGACGGCGGCTGGTCGCTCGAACGGATCAATCCGACCCTGCCTTGCCAGGGCAAGGAAAACTGGCAGTCCTGCCCGGTTCCGCCAGGCGGCACCCCCGGCCTTCCCAACGCCAGCTTACAAACCGCTCCCGACCTTACGGCGCCTAAACTGCTGAGTGTCAATGTAGAAGATGCCCTGACGCTCCATCTTGTCTTCTCCGAAGGGTTGGACCAATTGAGTGCGGAAAACGTCAGTAATTATCTGATCAATCCCGGACTTACTATTCTCTCGGCCAGTTTCCCCGGAGACAGCCGCGATCAGGTGCAGATCGTCCTGGCTGCCCCGCTGCAATCGGGCATTCAATACACTTTGTCGGTGTCGTCGGGAATCACGGATTGCAGCGGAAATGCCGCTCAAACCACCAATTCAATCCTGTTTGGGCTGGTCGAAAACCCTGGCCCGGACGATCTGATTTTTAATGAAATTATGCCCGCCCCTTCTCCCAGCCAGGGGCTGCCGGAGATAGAGTGGGTGGAATTGATCAACCGGTCCGGCAAGTTTCTGCAACTTGAATCCGTGACCCTTACCGACGCCAGCGGCAGCCCCAAGGCTTTGCCGGCGTATGTGCTGGCGCCGGATTCCATGCTGGTGCTGAGCAGTCCGGACGGAGCAATAGAGTTGTCGGCCCTGACTGGCAACGCGCTGGCAATCATTTCTTTCCCGTCGTTGAATGACGATGGCGACCTGCTGACCCTGCGCAGCGCCACGGGTATCCTGCTCGATCGTGTGAACTATTCGTCCTCCTGGCATACCGACCCGAACAAAGCGGACGGCGGCTATTCTCTGGAGCGTATGAACCCGGACTTACCTTGCCTGGGCAAAGAAAACTGGGCGAGTTGCAAGGCGCCGCTGGGCGGTACGCCCGGTCGGATCAATTCAAATTTTAATCAAATCGCCGATGTTACCCCGCCGCACCCATTGAGCGCTTATGCACCGAACTCGACCACCATTTTACTGCAATTTTCAGAAGGCATGGATGCCGCCGCCGCAGAGGATATTGCCGCTTATCAGATCAATCCGGCGCGCCAGATCACTTCCGCTGCATTTGAAAATGAAACCACCAGCCAGGTACGTTTGACCCTGGATGAGGCCATGCAAACCCGAACGATTTACGTTGTCACCTTCTCTCCCGATCTGGCTGATTGCAGTGGCAATCCGGTAGCAGCTGCGGATACGCTCCTTGTAGGATTACCCGAAAAACCTGAGCCTCAGGATGTTGTGATCAATGAAATCCTCTTCAATCCGGCTTCCGGAGGCTCCCGTTTTGTGGAGGTGTTGAACCGCAGTGACAAGATTTTTGACCTCTCGGCTTTCACCCTGGCCAATTTCCGCGGTCCGGCGGACATCGAACCACTCGTTTTGTCGCGCTTGTTTCTGCCTGGGGAATACCTCGTCTTTACTGAACATCCGTTCGATATCGCCAATCGCTTTCCGGGTACTCGCCCGGATTGGCTGCTGCTTCAGGCCTTGCCGTCTCTGGCCGATGACTCGGATAACATCTCCTTCGTGTGGTCAGGTAACGGGCAAAAGGTAATGGTAGATTCCCTGGATTATTCAGAAGACTGGCACAATGCCTTGCTGACCGACAGCGACCGGGAGGGTGTGGCCCTTGAACGTATTCGGCCTGCAGGACCAACCAACCAGGGCGCCAATTGGACCTCAGCGGCATCCGTACAAAGCGGGAGCCCGGGCACGCCGACCCAACCGAACTCACAGTTTCTGGACGTCCCGGCGGCTGTCGACGACAAATTTATCCAACTCCCGACGTCCCGTATTTCACCCGACGACGATGGTTATGAGGACTTTCTGGACATTTTTTACCAGGTGCCTGAAACGGGTTTCGCAGCTACCCTTACCATCTACGATGCCGGCGGGCTCCCCGTCAAACACCTGGTGCGGCAGGATTTGATCGGAACCGAGGGCAGTATTCGATGGGACGGCGATACCGACGACGGCAGCCGGGCCCGGCCGGGGATTCATATCCTTTATGCTGAAATTTTTGCGCCAGGCGGCGAGGTAAAACGGGTGAAAAAATCTTTTGCCGTGGTGGCAAAATTCTAGCCTCTTATTGCCGCGCAGGTACCAGAAACTGAAAAGTCGACCGTATCTCCATGCGATAACGGTCATCTCCATCATCAGTTTCCTTTTTTTCAAAAAAATCCGTCCCGGAAAGTTCGACGAGACCGGAAATCGTTTCTCCGGCCGAGTAGGTTGGAAAGGCGCTCAAGGTCACTTTGGAAAAACTGCATGGAATGTATAGACCGGATTGGTATGTCGAATCCTGCATGTGCAATTTAAAAATCGCCATGATGTCCGTGCTGATCTGATTGAAAACCAGCCCTTTGTTGTCCGCCAGGCGAATGGCACAAACGGGTTTTGCGCAGAGAGCACGGAGGAAAGGAAAAAAAACAAGAAAATCCAATTGATGGTCATGGGTTGAGCAGGGTTTGTACGGATTCGATGGCCAGCCGGGTACGTGATTCGAAGTCGCCCCGAATGATCTTGTAAGGCAGATTGCGACTCTCCATCTCTACTCGCAGCCGCTCGAACATCCATTCCCGCCGGCCTTCATATTCCCTCAACCCGTCGTTTATCCAGGGAATATCCGGCGCGAGGAGCAGATACAAGTCGTATTGGCGGCCATGATCGGCGCCGATGATCCAGGGCTGACAACGGCCCTTGAAATACACTTCGCTCCATACCTGTGTGACAATCAGGTCGGTATCACAAAAAAGGATTCGATTGGCCTGGCGGGCCATTTCGTCTTCGCGGTACAGCTGGCCGCCGGCGATCTGCGCAAAATCCAGTTCGCTCAGGTCCATACCGAAGCGTTCACAATACGTCCGACCATACTCTTCCACAAAAACGGTTTGAAAATGAACGGCCAGTTGTTCGGATAAAAAACTTTTTCCGCAGGATTCCGGTCCTACCAATGCCACACGGCGAATAAAAAAAGGCCTGACCTCCTGTGGAATATGTTCCCAATGCGCCATGGGATCGATACGGATATCGGCGCTCGTTACAGGCACTTCCTTTCGGTACGGGTCAATGATAACATGCGTAATGCCCAGCCTATCAGCCAGTTGTGCACTGTCGGATTTATCTGAAGAAAAAAGCGCATCGAGTCCGGACGGCGTGTTGCGCAGAATGGTTTGCGGGTCTTCCAAATCCCGGGAGTTCATAATTGAAACATGCCGCACGTCGAGCTCCGGAAAGGTGTTTTTGACCCAGGAATAACGCTGCCAGCCGGGAATACGGTCCCGGGCGTTTGAAAAAACGAGCACGGTCAGCTGCTCGCACTGCGGGAGAGCCGTGCGGATCAGGAATTCATGGCCTTTGTGAAAAGGCATGAATTTGCCATAAACCAAGCCTTTTTTCATAAGAAATTTTGTCTAAAACGCTTCACCAACCGTCAGATACAACCCGGTACTCTTTTCACCGAAACCATAGTCTAAACGCATATGAATGTGTTGTTTGCGATCGAATTCGAAGCGGACGCCGCCGCCAATATTGGGTCGCCACCGAAGGCGTTCTCCGGGCGTCCCGAATACACTGCCGGTCCCCCCGAACAAGGCGCCTTTGAATACCCAGAACAAAGGGAACCGCAGTTCGGCCTGTAGCAGCACCGAATGCCGGTCGCGAAATTTACCCGCCGGATAGCCGCGCAGCCAACGGGCCCCGCCCAGTTGAGCCATGGCAAAAAACGGTGGCTGGCCTCCCGAAGCCTGGCATACCATGTTGACTACCAGTACCTTGTTTTTCCAGAAAGAAAAATACCGGTCGGCATCTACATAGAATCTGGCGTATTTGAAATCACTGCCCAGCCAGGGGGCTTCCAAGTAAATTGTTGTTTCGAGGAACCATCCGCGACGGGGATAAAACTGATTATCGCGGGAATCGAACAGCCAGGCCGGCCCGAAGGAGGACGAGGTACCGCCCTTCGTACCGGTTACAGCACCGGATGCCAATTCACCGCCCGGCGAAGCTTCCAGAATATTGTAAAAATCAAGTCCGTAGCGCAGCCCGGCCAATTCGTGGCGATGCACGCGCCGCAATGCCGTGATGCGAAGCCGCGGATAACGCGCCACGTACGTTTCCTTGTAATCGTTCGGATGCTTGTTGCCGATGCCAAAATACTGGTACAGGTAACGGTACCAACCCACTTCGCCATAAGCGCGCCAATAACCGGCCGGACTATACCATTGATACGGAAATCCGATGAGCAGCTGTTTGCGCAAGGTGTAGGCGATGCTGAACGACACACTGGAGCGCTGAGGAGCGCCTCGAAATGTCATTATGCCTGCGGCCCCGAAAGCCCAGTAGGTATCAGGAGTAAAATACACCAGGGGAGTTGCGAAAATACGCATAGAAGAGTCCCTGGCAGGTGGAATGGTGTCTTGCGCGGACAGTTTTCCGGCAAAAAGAAAAGAAATGACAATCCAGCAAAGAAGAATGAAGGGCAGTCGTGGCATGAAGGTGGTTTTCTGCCGGAAAAATACGGGTTCGGGATGGAAGCCGTTTCAAAGCGGAAATCTGTTGGTCATAACAATCGAAATTCAACCCGGTTTGCCGTACCATGTCCGGCGACTTTAATTAATCCCCCATTCAGAATTTCCGGACGGAAGTGCACGTTTGCCTTATTCAAAAGAATAACAAAGTAGAACCTGATTCCGATTTTAATCATGCAACAGTTACAACCGCTTTCAGACATTCTTCAGCAACTCACTTCCAACGGTTACACCCTCGCAGACGCGGTATTAGCCACACTCCCAGATGACGCCTTATTGTCCAACGACTGGCGGCTGGATTCCGTCCAGCGCGTCACTCAGGGGATCGAGCTCGGCAGCGCAGCGCTGGTCATTGCTGTGTCCAGCGTAGAGCGTTGCCTGAAACTGGTATTTGTGGAAGTGCTGCGTCCGCCGTTCGCGTTTTCGCCCCTCACCTTGCTGCGGCGCCTCTTTCCGATGCGGAAACGGGCATTTTAATGCTCACGGGGTCCTGCAGCAAACCGCAGAACCCCGTGATTGTCAATTCATCCAGTCACTTATGCATCGTGCTTCCCATCGTGCAGGGCCAGCAGAGGTACTTTGATCCGGTGCGCCAGGCGGCGTGTCAGGCTTTCATTGAAGACCCGGTGCAGCAGGCTGTGTTCGTGCGCCACGGCGATGAGCAAGCCGGCATCCGTCGATTCCAAAAAGTTCGAGATAGCCTGCGCTGCGTCGCGATCGTGCAGGTAGTGGAAGTCATGTGGAATATTGCCGAGTTTTTGCGAAAGCGTTGCTTCGCGCTCTTTGCTGACGTGTTCGCCGGGCTTGTCGACGATGTGCACCACGCGTAAAGGCGCCTTATGCAGTTTCAGGATTTCGTGCAGGGTTTTGGCGCCCATTGCCTCTATCCTGAAATGAAAATCAGTGGCAAAAACCGCTGGGGTATTGGGAAAATATTGCGCTTTTTTGGGCACAATGAGTACAGGAATTTTGGTGCGACCGACCATGCCGGCCGCCACGCTTCCGAGAAATACGCCCCTGATCCCCGATGCACCGGTAGTGCCCATGATGATCAGATCAATATGGTTTTTTTGCGCTATCTCAACAATGGCAGGGATAGGAAACCCCATGAGGCATTCCGTGCGTACAGGAATCTCCTGGCCGGCCTGGCCGCGGCGTTGCCGGTGCACCCAGTCTTTCAGGTCTTTCTGCCTTTGGCTAATATAATCATCCGTCCAGAAGGCGGAATAAACGTTGTTGTCCACGCCTTCATTGGGAAAAACCACGTGCAGTACCATCACTTCCGCGCCAGTTTGATGCGCAAGAGCGCCGGCATACCGGAGGGCGTTGGCAGAGGCATTGGAGAAATCGGTCGGAACGAGAATGGTTTTCATGATCAAGTTTTAAGAATGAAGAATAACGTGGAAGGGTTTGTAAATCAATCCTGTTCGCGATAATCGATGGGTTCTGATGGCGTTTCTGCCGGATTT
>JBGAJY010000264.1:0-7014 GCA_044224705.1 Saprospiraceae bacterium | reverse complement strand
GCGCCAACCTGGAGGTTGGCGCTACAGTACCACGTATCCACCACCGTCCGATCATCCAGCCGCGCCGCCACCGGCCCTTTCGACAGCCGCCGGAACGCGTCCCGCCAGCGCCCTTTGAACAAAAAATAAAGGGTCTCCCAGCAGCAAAAACGGCCCATGACAACGGCCACAATCTGCCCGCCGGGGCGCAATTTCCCCGCTAAAACCTGCCACAACGCCCCTAATTCCTCTGGCGGCACACAATTTAACCCGCCGAAATTGGAAAGAACAAGGTCGAATTCCCGCTCCGGCAAATCTGCCAGATCGGCAAAAGCGCACACGCGGGTATCGATTTGAACGCCGGCGGAAACGGCTTTTTGCCGCGCGGTTTCAACCATTTTAGGAGACGCGTCAGTGGCCAGCACCCGGCAGCCGTGGCGCGCCAGCCAGACGGCATCTTCCCCGGTACCGCAATTGATTTCCAGTACGCGAAGGGATTTTCCGGCCACGATTTTTTCAAGAAAATGCCAAACGATCCGGCGCTGCAAACGGCCCACGGCAGTGTCGGTAAATGCCGCATCGTATTTGCCGGCGATGGCGGAAAAAGGCGTTGAATCGGGGTTCATCGGATAAAAGTAATGACGACGCGCCGGTTAGCCTGCCGGCCCGCCTCGGTGTCGTTCGGGGCAACCGGGAAACCTTCACCCAGTCCCTCCACTTCAAACATGGATGCGGGCAGGTGATAACGTTCAACAAACCATTGCCGGACGGCTTCGGCTCTTTTCAGCGATAAATCGCGATTAAAATCATCGCTGCCGACGTCGTCGGTGTACCCGGCAATGCGCACAGCAACGATTTTTCGAAGTATCATTTGTTCGGCACACGAACGGAGCAGGGAATCGGCCAGCGGACGAAGGGCGTATTGTCCAAAATCGAAACCTATGTCGGAGAGGATAAAAGCCCGGGGGATGTCCGCCTGTTCCATGGGCGCAGGTTCGGCAACCAGCGTCATGGTATCCGCCGGAAGTTCGAATTTTTCAAAAACAAGGTGGTCGATGTGGCGGTCATCTACCTGGTAGATCGAAATTTTGCGGGCTTCCAGATTCGGACATTCCGGGCCCTTGGCCGAGCGCAATTCGATGTCGTCAAGCATAAAAATCGCATCATGGCCATCGTCCTTGTCGCTCCCCAAGGGTTGCAGTGCCTCCGGATTGAAGTTTCCGAAGGTCAGAAACTCCTCGCCGCCACGGGCGATGAAGCGAATTTCCATTTCCCGCCAGCCGTATTTGCCTCCCGATACCTGGTTTTCCGGGCCGAGCAGGAGGGTAGGCGGAGCGCTGAAAAAACCGGGCGCGTCCTCTTCCGGTGCGGAACCCGACAACAATACGCCAAGCGGCAACTGGCGATACCCGAGTGTATACAAATAGAATACAAGGGTATATTCCTGTCCTGCCTGCAAGGGGCATATCAGTCGGGTGTACAGGAATATCCGGTAGCGCACAGGGTGCTCAAAATTCTCGACTACAACCGTTTCAGCAGCCAGGCCGCTGTGGGCTTCGGGCAATTGGGCAGGCAGAAAAGGCTCGCTCACCGGTAAGTGAAACCAGGCCTCCGGGGCGCATTGGGCTTTGTATTCCCGACAGACATTGCGTTCTTCAAAACCCCCGTTGAGCACCCAGTTTTGGGCAAAACCGGTATTGGCCAAAAAAAGAACGGGCAGGAACAGGCAACCTTTGATTTGACGTATCAGCATTGCTTTTACCGGTTTTCCAGCTGTTTCAAACGCCAGGTATCCACTACTGCCGCCGGCGCGTAATAAGCCGTGAGCAAGGCCCGGCGGAGGTCGGCCTTGCCCGTACGCAGCAGTTTTTTTAGTTCTTCGAGGCCCTGTTGCCGTCGGAAACGCTTGTGCGTCAGGCGGTGCAGGCGGCGGTAAAACGCCGGTGCGAAGGTTGCCGGATACAGCATGGCGAGGTCGTCGGAGTCGGTCCAGTTGTGTTTTTCGCCCAGCAGGTCGCGCACCTTGTCGTAGAATTTGGTGCCGGGCAGCGGATACGACACCGACACCCCGATGTCGTGCGGGAGCAACTCTTCCACCAGGCGCAGCGTGGCTTCGATGTCGGCGCGGGTTTCGCCGAGGTAGCCGAACTGGAGGAAAAAACAGACTTCGACGCCGTGTTTTTTCAGCAGGCGGGTAGCCTCCCGGATTTCGTCCACCTGGGTGCCTTTGTCCATCGCGTCGAGGATGGTTTGCGCGCCGCTTTCAGCGCCCACCCAGGCCTGGCGCAGACCGCTGGCGACGAGGGCGGCGATGTTGTCCTCTTTCAGCAGCAGGTCGACGCGGCTTTGAATTTTGTATTCAAAACGCAGGTTTTTTTCCACCACCAGGTCGCGGAAGCGCTGCACCCAGCCGGGTTTCAGTCCGAAAATATCGTCGGCCATCCAGAAATGCCGCGCGCCGTAGCGTTCGATCAGCATTTCGATCTCGGCTACGACGCGCTCGGGGCTGCGCGAATTGTAGCGGTTGCCGTAGATGGGTTTGGCGCACCAGTTGCATTTGTAGGGGCAGCCGCGCGTGGTGGCCAGGTTGAGGGAAAAATAGCCGTGTTTGTCGAGCCAGATCTTTTGATAAGCGGCCATGTCGACGAGGTCCCAAGCGGGGTCGGGGAGTTGGTCGAGGTCGTGGAGGACGGAGCGGGGAGGGGATTGGGAAATTGGAAACTGGAAATTGGAAATGGGGGACGAGGGAGAGTTGTGGGCTTGCCCTCCCTTTTCAATTTCCAATTTCCAATTTCCAATTTCTCCCCAGGCCAGCCCGGCAATTTTTTCAACATCCGTCCGGCCCGCTTCGAGCGCCAGGATGAGCTCGCGCAGCGTGATTTCTCCTTCGCCCAAGAGGATAAAATCCGCCCCTTCGGCGAGGTATTCCTCGCAGTGGTCGGTGGAATCGCTGCTGCTGACAATGACCGTGCAGCCCAATTCGCGACCGATTTTAGCCATTTCAAACGCCGCTTCGCGCATACGCGTGAGGCACATTTTGGTCAGGTAATTAAACCCGTCGTCGTAGATGACGAGGTAGCGCGGGCGGGCGGCGGCCAGTACCGGGCGGATTTCGCCGGGGTGGTCGCGCAGGTTGGTATCGAACAATCCGACCTCGAAGCCACATTCGCGCAGAACGGCGGCGGCGCTCAGCGTGCCGTAGGGCGGGTACGGCTGCTGGTTTTTCCACTGCTTTTCGTCGAATTTGTAGAAGTAGGAGTGGGTGAAAAGGATGTCGGTCATCGGTCGCGTAGCATTCATTTCACACGTAAGGGTCGTTTTTTTTGACCACATGAAGGACACATGAAGGGCACATTAGAAAAGGGGTGGGGCGATCTCGTTTTACCTGGATTTTCGTTGGTAGCAACACAAATTCTATCGTTGATCGAGAGCATCCCACCCCTTTTCTAATGTGCCCTTCATGTGTCCTTCATGTGGTCAAAAAAAATGATTCGTGGTAAACAGAAATTATTGAACGACAAAAATCGCCTTTTCCTGTAAAGCGAGCGCACATCGGCCCAGGCTGGCCGTTCGTCGTTTCCTGTTTTTCCATACTATCTTGGAAATCTTACATTTACCCCAAACTAAAACTGTTATGAAACCATTTTCTCTCCCCACGCTGGTCGCCTGCCTTGCGCTGACCGGCACTTTCGCACAATCCGATGCCCGGCTGTTCAGACAGCCCGACGTGTCGGCCACCCAGATCACTTTCGTGTACGGCGACGACGTCTGGATCGTGCCTAAAACCGGCGGTCAGGCCACCCGGCTGAGCTCGCCCAGCGGCTCCGAATTCTTCCCCCGGTTCTCTCCCGACGGCTCCATGATTGCGTTCACGGGCAACTACGACGGCAACCTGGACATTTACACCATCCCTGTCATCGGCGGAGTACCCACGCGGGTGACCCACCACGGCATGCCCGAGGTTTTGCAGGACTGGACCCCCGACGGGAAAAGTCTGATGTTCGCGTCCTCCATGAACAGCGGCAAACAGCGCTTTTCGCAGTTCTATAAAGTCGCCGCTACAGGCGGGTTGCCCGAAAAAATGCCGCCGGCCTACGGCGAATTCGCCTGCTTTTCCCCCGACGGCAGCAAGCTGGCGTTCGTGATGAAATCGCAGGCTTTTCGCACCTGGAAACGTTACCGCGGCGGCACGGCGGCCGACGTTTTCACCTTCGACCTGAAAACTTTCGCTTCGGAAAACATCACGCAGAACGACGCCAACGACGAATTTCCGATGTGGCGCGGCGACGTTATCTACTACCTCTCCGACGCGGGTTCGGAACAGCGCCTCAACATCTGGTCGTACAACCTGAGCACCAAAAAACGCAAGCAAATCACGGATTTTAAGGACTTCGACGTGGCCTTCCCGGCCATGGGCCCCAACGACATCGTGTTCACCTGCGGCGGCGTGATGTACCTGCTGAGCCTCCCCGGTGAAAAACTGACGGAGGTCAAAATCCAGGCCGTCACGGATTACGAGCAGGTGAAACCGCGCCAGATCAACGCGCGACCCTGGGCCAGCTGGTTCACGCTGTCGCCCGACGGCAACCGCCTGCTGGTGGAAGCCCGCGGCGAAGTGTTCAACGTGCCGGCGCAAAAAGGCTTCACCACCAACCTCAGCCAAAACAGCGGCTCCGCCGAACGCTACCCGGCCTGGTCGCCCGACGGCCGCTACGTCGCCTGGTGGTCCGACCGCGGCGGTGAGTACCAACTCGTGCTGCAGGACCTGTCCAAACCGGGACAAAGCGAAACGCTGACCAGTTTTACCTCCGGGTTCCGCTACGCCCTTTACTGGTCGCCCGACAGCAAAAAACTGGCCTTCGTGGACCAGTCCATGAAAATCCAAATCTTCGACCGCGACGCGAAAAAAACGATACAGGTAGACCAGGCGCTGGACCTCTTCGAAGGCGGACTGGAAAACTTCAGAGTATCCTGGTCGCCCGACAGCCGCTGGATGGCTTACGAACGCGGCCTCGACAACAATAACCCGGCGATCTTCATCTACGATACCCGCGAGCAAAAGCGCCGGCAGGTCACCTCGGGTTTTTATGCCGATTACAACCCGGTGTTCGACCGCGAAGGCAAGTACCTGTTCTTTGGCACCAACCGGCAGTTCAACCCCGCGTACAGCGAATTCGAAGGCTCCTTCATTTACAATAAATCCAACCAGATCGCGGTCGTTACGCTCCGCAACGACGTGCCCTCCCTGCTGAGCGCCCAAAACGACACCGTGGCGGTGAAACCTTTGCCTTCGGCGAAAAAAGAGGACAAGCCCGAGGAGAAAAAAGACAGCTCCGACGTAAAACCCGTGAATATCGACTTCGAGGGTTTTGAAAACCGGGTGGTCATCATGCCCATGCCCGCCGGCAACTACGGCAACCTGTCGGTCACCGAGGACAAACTGCTGTACCTCGCCGTGATGCCGCAGGCCGCGCCCGACCAACCGGGCCTTGCGCTCAAATATTTCCACCTGAAAGACCGGGAAGAAAAAACCATCATGGAAGGCGTCAACGGCTACGAATTGTCGGCCGACGGCAAAAAAGTGTTGCTCATCCAACGGGACAATTTCGCCGTGGTGAACCCCGAACCCGACCAGAAAATGGACAAACCCGTCCCACTGGGCAACCTCGAAATGACCCTCAACCCCCGCGAGGAATGGGCCCAGATATTCAACGACGTGTGGCGCATCGAACGCGACTTTTTTTACGAAAAGGAAATGCACGGCGTGAACTGGCCGGCCATGAAAAAACGCTACGGCGACCTGATCCCCTTCGCCGCCAGCCGCTCCGACGTCAACTTTATCATCGGCGAACTGATCGGCGAACTGAACGCCTCGCACACCTACCGCGGCGGCGGCGACCAGCCGCAGTCCAAACAGCAAAACACAGGCTACCTCGGCGTGGATTGGGCCGTGGAGGGCGGTTTTTACCGCATCAAAAAGATCATTCACGCGGCCCCCTGGGACACCGAGCAGCGCTCGCCGCTCGACGAGCCCGGACTGGGCGTGCATGAAGGCGACTACGTGCTGGCCGTCAACGGCCGGCCACTCGACGTCAAATCGGACCCCTGGGCGGCTTTTGCGGGACTCGCCGGCGCGACGGTTCAACTGACCGTCAACTCGAAACCCGGCTGGGACGGCGCCCGCAACGTCGCGGTGACGCCCCTCGGCACCGAAACCCGCCTGCGCAACCTGGCCTGGATCGAAAGCAACCGCAAACGTGTGGAAGAAGCCTCGGGCGGCAAAATCGGCTACGTGTACGTGCCCAGCACGGGCATCGACGGCCAGAATGAACTGGTGCGCATGTTCTACGCCCAATGGAACAAACCCGGCCTCATCATCGACGAGCGCTTCAACAACGGCGGCCAGATTCCCGACCGCTTCATCGAACTGCTCAACCGCAAACCCCTGGCCTTCTGGGCCGTGCGCGACGGCCGCACCTGGCAGTGGCCCACGGTGGGTCACTTCGGCCCCAAAGCCATGCTGATCAACGGCTGGAGCGGCTCCGGCGGCGACGCTTTCCCCGACTACTTCCGCAAGGCAGGACTCGGTCCGCTCATCGGCACGCGCACCTGGGGCGGCCTCATCGGCATCAGCGGCAACCCGGCCCTGATCGACGGCGGCTCCGTCACGGTGCCCACCTTCCGCATGTACAACCCCGACGGGACCTGGTTCCGCGAGGGCCACGGCGTGGACCCGGATATCGAGGTGTTGGAAGACCCGACGGCATTGGCCAAAGGGGTTGATCCGCAACTGGAACGGGCGATACAGGAAGTGATGAAAAAATTGCAAACGGCGCCTCCGTCTGTGCCGGCGCGGCCGGCGAGGGAGAATAGGAGTAATTGAGTAATTCGACCAGATGCACTTGCGGCGATAGGGAATTGGGGTGTATGTTTGTTTTAGAAAACAAATGATGATATGCCCTGAAATGTTTTTTGTGAGCAACACCCATGGTTTCCGGAAAGGAGGCTGTGGGTGTTGTGGCTTAAGGAGAAGTA
>JBGAJY010000263.1:0-7027 GCA_044224705.1 Saprospiraceae bacterium | reverse complement strand
AAAAGTCGACTTTGGTATTGGCGTCTTTCACATTGGAACCGAGTTTGAAAGAAAATCCCTGAAGGATATTTTCGATGCGGTAGCGGTAGTCGGAGAATGTGAACGTGGTATTGGCAAACAGTTTGGGATTAAACGTGTGGTTCCAGCGGGCTGTGCCGGTCGTATTGCCCCAGTCGAATCGAAAATCGAAGGTTTCATTTTGAAACGCAAATACGTCGCGGCCGAAATAGCCGCTCAGATACAGGCGGTCTTTCTCGCTCAAGGTGAAATTTACCTTTGTATTCAGGTCGTAGAAATAGTAATCCGGAATCGGGTTGTAGTCTTCCTTGCCCTCATTGGCGCGGTTGATACCCCGCGTGATCAGGTCGGCATAAGTGCGTCGTCCGCTCACGATAAACGAAGACTTGTCTTTCTGAATCGGGCCTTCCAGCGTCAGTCGGCTGGAAATGAGGCCGATGCCACCGGCGCCGCTGAATTCCTGGTTGTTGCCTTCTTTCATACGTACGTCGATGACCGAAGACAGGCGGCCGCCGTATTGCGCGGGGAATCCGCCTTTGTACACTTTCAGGTCTTTGACGGCGTCGGAATTGAAGGTGCTGAAAAAGCCGAACAGGTGGTTGGCGTTGTACACCACCGCTTCGTCGAGCACGATCAGGTTCTGGTCGCTGTTGCCGCCGCGCACGAACAGACCCGTGGTGCCCTCGGAGCCGGGCGTGATACCGGGTTTCAACTGCAGGATTTTGATGATGTCGACTTCTCCGAACAGTGCCGGCAGGGCTTTGGCTTCCCGGGTAGTGATGGTCGCCACCGACATCTCGGTACTTTTCATTTTCTCCTCGAGCGGATTGGCTTTGATGACCACCTCGGCGAGAATGGAACCTTCCGGGTTCAGCGAAATGTCGAGTTTGATGGCACCCGCGACCGGTTTGATTTTTTGAAAAACGGTTTGATAGCCGATGTAACTGAATTTCAGGGTCACGGAATCGGGGCCGGAAGGGAGGGTAAAAGAGTAGAAACCGTACTCGTTGCTCACGTTGCCCTTGCCGAGCCCCAGCGCCTCGACGGTGGCCCCGATCAGCGTTTCGCCATTGAGGGCGTCTTTGAGCACACCACTGACCGTCGCGGTATTTTGGGCGGAAAGCCCGCCGGCCACTAAAAACAGGAAGACAGAAAACAGATTGTTTTTCATAAACAGGAACGGGTAGTTAATCATTGGACTGGTATGGGTGAAAGAAGGCAGTAACAGGCTCAAAAAAACTTTGTTCTGCAAACCTGCCGTTTTTGCCAGGTTGGTAAAACAAGATTCGACGAAGGCTTTTCGGGATTCGATTTTTCTGACGTGGGGAAAGACGGGCAGGTTGCACTCATGTTACTTTTATTTGGCGAAACAGGAAACGCGGACGGTCAAACCAAATTTTAGTTGAATCTTCCGTTTTCAACCCAATGCACTCTGCCTTCAACGTACGGAAGTGTTTGCCGTACCTTTCGCCAAATTTGAACCCATAATGGATTACTGGAAATACACCCTGCGCACCGATCCCGCCACCGCCGAACTGCTGCTCGCCTGGCTGTCCGATGCGCCGTTCGATACTTTCGAAGAAACCGCCGAGGGTCTCGACGCGTACCTCCCGGCCCAAGCCGATGCAACATTGGCCGAACAGGCCCTGAGTGCGCTGCACGAACAATTCGAATTCAGCTGGGAAAAAACCTTCCTGCCCTCCCAGAACTGGAACGAGATATGGGAGTCCAATTTCGACCCGGTCATCGTGGGCGATTTTTGCGCCGTGCGCGCCGATTTTCACCCGCAACAACAGGGCGTTCGTTACGAGCTGGTGATCAATCCCAAAATGGCTTTCGGCACCGGCCACCACGAAACCACCTGGCTCTGTATGGCCGCCATGGAACGCCTGCCCGTGGCGGGCGCCCGCCTGCTCGACTTTGGCTGCGGCACCGGCATACTGGCCATCCTGGCCGCCCGGCTCGGCGCCACCCAGGTGGAAGCCGTGGACATCGAAGAGGAATCATATCGCAATACCCTGGAAAACAGCGCCTTGAATGGGGTGGGGGATCGCGTGATCGCCCGCTGCGGCACCCTCGATGCCGTGCAAGGCCGCAACTTCAATGGCGTGCTGGCCAACATCAACCGCCACGTGATCCTGCCTGCCCTGCCCGTGCTGATCGGGATGATCCGCCCCGGCGGCTGGCTGCTGGTGTCAGGTATTTTGCGCGACGACGAATCCATCGTGGTGAGCGCCGCGCAGACTGCCGGATTCACGCTGCAACGCGTCGAAGCGCGCGGCAACTGGCTCTGTATCGAGTTCATTTGTTAAAAAAATCAGGCGCACACGCCATTTTTACCAACTTTCCGCGTTCATATCTGCCGTTTTCCCGCCAAATACTTTTTTACAACATGACTACTCCTTACGCTGCCTTCGCCCGGCTCCTGCCCCTTTTCTGCTGCATTCTACCCATTTTCGGCTCTGCCCAAACCACGGCGGTTTTCCCCGACAAACCGGAGGAATTTATTGTCAAAATGGGGGAATTCATGACCGCTACCAAGCGGCCCGACATGGAAGAGGCCTACCAGGTGTTTAAAAAAAATTACAAAAACGGCGTGTTCAGCCCCGCAGAAATGGAGCGCGTTATAAAAGTGTCCAATCTCCTGGCCACACAGCGCCTCTCGGCATTTCCGTATTATAAAAACTACCTGAACGCGGTGTCGGCCGTCGCCAACGACCCGGATACGCTCCTGTTCAACCGCTGGTTCAATTTTACGGAACAAGCCATTGGAGGACTCGATGCCGGGCGGACGAAGCCCATCGGACAGTTCCTCCAGTTCTCCGTCGACTTTCTCGAAAACCGCGCCCTCAAACTCGGCGAAGCCGGAGCCGTGAACTGGAAAATCCAGGGCGGCCAGTTCGCTTTTGAATACGCGGACAATCGCCCTTTGCTGCGCTGCACCGGCGTCAACCTCATCGGCGTGCGCAAAGTCGACTCGATCGAAGTGTTCGGCACCTCGGGTTTTTACCTGCCATTCGAGAACATCTGGCAGGGAGAGGGCGGCAAGGTGAGCTGGGCCGACGCAGGGCTCGACTCCACGGTGTACGCCGTCATGAGCCATTATAAAATCGAGACGACCAAGCCTTTGTTCTCCTGCGATACGGTCACCATGTACTACCCCCTCTATTTCCCGAAAGGACCCATTCAGGGCAAGTTCGAAAACAACGTGGTGGTGAAAACCAAGGGCCAGGCGGTGCAATACCCGCGTTTTGAATCTTTTGACAAAACATTGAAAATCAATAAAATAGGTGAAGGGGTGGAGTATCTCGGGGGCTTCAAACTGTGGGGCAGCTCGGTGTACGGCTACGGCACCTCCGGCGAACCTGCTCACCTGACGGTGTTCAATAAAAAACGTCAGCGCATTTTCTACGGCACCTCCGAACTGTTTATCATCAAACGGGAGGACCGGATCGTTTCCGAAGGCGTGGACGCCAAACTGTTCATGGACAACGACAGTCTGTTCCACCCGGCCGCGTTTTTCCGTCTCGACATCAAAAACCAGATCATCGACCTGTCGCGCGGGGAAAAAGGCTCCGAGAAAAACCCTTTCTTTTCCTCGTTCTACAACATGAACCTCGACGTGGAAAAAATCTCCTGGCACGTGAACGAGGACTCCCTGGAGATCGGTTCGCGGCCCGGTATGACCAAGGGCGTGGAGCAAAAAGTGCGTTTTGAAAGCAGCAACCGCTTCGACCCCGGAGAATATGTCCGCATGCAAAATATCGGCGACCGCAACCCGATCGCCACGCTGTATACCCTCTGGTTGGAAAAAACCAAACTGGACATGACCAAAGAGCGTATCGTGACCGACAACGAATTTGCGCAGGCGCTCAATCCCAAATTCGACTATTCCAGCATCCAGACCCTGCTGGCCGAAATGGTCGCCAAGGGCTTTATCAATTATTATTTCGACCGGCACGAGATCGAACTGCGCGATAAACTCATCCACTACGCACTGGCCAGTCAGGGCAAAAAAGACTACGATTCGATCAATATCGAGTCGGTCAGTACCGGCGCCAACGCCCAGCTCAACCTCAAAACCAAAGAAACCCTGATCCACGAAGTGGACAAACTGGAACTGAGCAACCGGCAAAAAGTCGCCGTGAAACCCAATGGCCGGGAAATGACCCTGCTGCAAAACCGGGATATGCGCTTCGGAGGGCGCATGTTTGCAGGCTTCGCCCTGTTCGAAGGAGAGAATCTGCACTTCACTTACGACAAGTTTCAGGTGGAAATGGACTCCGTTCGACACCTCGATTTTTACCTGCCAACGGGCGAAAAAGACCCCAAAACCGGCGCTCCGCAAGCCACCGCCATGAATTCCACGGTGGAGCTGGTCAGCGGTATTCTGCTCGTGGATGCGCCGAACAACAAGTCGGGTAAGGTCGATCTCGAAATTTTCCCCTCACTGCAGGCCAAAAAGCCCTCCTTCGTCTTTTACGATCGCCCTGCGATCCAGGGCGGCGTGTACAAACGCGACTCGTTCTATTTCAAACTCGACCCCTTTTCTTTTAACGGCCTCGACAGCTATACCGCCGAACAGCTGAAATTCAAGGGTGAAATGCAATCGGCGGATATCTTCCCGGTGTTCAAAGAGACGATTGTGGTCCGCGATGAGGACAAGTCATTCGGTTTTGTGCACAAGACCCCCGCTGCCGGGTACCCGACGTATGCCAAAAAAGGCACTTACACCGGCCAGATCGACCTGAGCAACAAAGGCTTTCTCGGCCAGGGCAAGGTAGAATACCTCACGGCCGACATCGAATCCGAAGACATTGTCTTCCGGCCCAAACGCATGACCTGTACGGCCAAGAAATTTTTCATGGAAGAAGACCGCACCAACGCCGTCAAAGTGCCGCAGGCGCGCGGCCAGGACGTGCAGGTCAACTGGCTGCCCTACCGCGATTCGATGTACGTGCAGTCCAAAGCCAAGGCTTTCGAATTGTTCAAAGCCGAAGGCTATACCCACAACGGTATGCTCATTCTCACGCCTTCCGGCCTTAAAGGCCGCGGGGAATTCGAATGGACGGGTGGCAAACTGACCTCCAAAATCATCTCCTACGGCCCCTTCCAGGCCAGCGCCGATACGGCCGACCTCCAGATCAAGGCCCTCGATGGCACCGGCATCGCTTTCGACTCCCGCAACGTGGACGGCGAACTCGACTTCGACGCACAATCGGGCCATTTCAAAGCCAATACCGCCAACGCTGCCACTACGCTTCCCCTCGACCAGTACAAAACGTCGATGAACGAATTCACCTGGGACATGCGGGCGCAGACGATAACCTTCAAAAGCGACGAGAAAAAACCAGGCATCTTCGTATCCATCGATCCTGACCGCGATTCGCTGGCTTTTTCAGGGAAAACGGCGTTTTACGACATGAAAACGAACCTCCTGAAAATCGGCGGAGTGCCCGTGATCAAATCGGCCGACGCATATATTTATCCTGAAACGGGCGATATCGAGATCCAGGAAGGCGGTTTGATGACCCAGTTGAAAAATGCCCGCATCGTGGCCGATACTTTGTCCAAATACCATACGATCGACAGCGCCACCGTGGATATTCTGGGCAAAAAACTGTTCAAAGCAACCGGCTTTTACCAATACAACATCCCCGGTTACCCGCAGGAAGTCTTTTTCAACGACATCATCGGCGAGCGCCGCGGCCCCGGCACCCAGGCTACTAAAAACGTACTCACCACCGCGAGCGGCGACCTCGCGGAAAAAGACTCTTTCCGCATGGACGTGAAGACGTTCTTCCGGGGAAAAATCATCCTCAAATCCAGCCAGCCCAACCTCCGCTTCTTTGGTTTTGCGAAATTGGACGCCTATAAATTCCCGAACAACCTGGGTTTCACCGTCTTTTCGGATGTGAACAAACACGACCCGACCATCCGGATCAAAAATTCCAAAAACGAAAAAGACGAGCCCTTGGTAACCGGGTTTTTCGTCTCGAAAGACGTCGGCGAATGTTATCCGCGTATTCTCTTGCCCGCTTACGACCGCGTGGACCGCATGCTGCTCAATTGCAAGGACGTATATAAATACGACTCTAAAACCGACCGCTTCACCTTTGGCGACTCCATCAAAGTGGTGGGCCAGAACCTGCGCGGCAGCAAAATGGTGTTCGACAACCGCGTCGGAACTGTGCAGGGCGAGGGCCCGCTGAATATCGGCTCGGGACTCAAATACATGAAAGTGACTGCAGCAGGCCGTCTCAAAACGGATTTCAACAAGCCCGACTCCGTGTTTCACACGGTCACGGGCGAATTCCTGAGCGGTGTCGAGATCACGCTCCCAAAAGTGTTGCTCGAAGCCATGCTGAACGATATCCGGGCCGCCAGCTTCGACGCGCCACCGGTGGCCTATGCGCAGTACGGCCCCTTCTACCAGGCCGCTCTGGCTGAAATGGTCACGGAGGAAAAAGACCGCGCCGAAGCCCAGGAAAACCTGAAAAACGGCTTGTTCTACCTGCCGAAAAAGGACAATAAGTACACCTTCCTGCTTGGCCGCCATACCGTGCTGTGGAATGACGAGTACCAGTCCTTCGTGAGCACGGAAGATAAAATCCCGCTCATCGCGCTGAACGGCGAACCGATTGCCAAGATGTTTACGACTTATGTGGAATACCGGATGCCCGGCAATGAAGACGATCGTTTTTACCTGTACATCCGCGTCTCGGCCGATCTGTGGTATTTCTTCGGCTACCAGGCCGGCGCGCTCAACGTTGTCTCGGGCAGTACCAAATTCAACGACATGCTGATCGCCATGAAGCCCAAAGACCTGCAGGTCAAAATGCCCGACGGCCAGACGTATGAGATTGTCGCGGCGAATCCTTCGCTGGCCGACGCCTTTGTCAACCGTGTCAAAGCCGGCCGGGTGAAGGGCAATTAATAAAAAGGGGTTGATGAAGGTTGATGGGGTTTATAAAGTTGACAAGTCTTTAATTATCAACTTTATAAACCC
>JBGAJY010000262.1:0-7157 GCA_044224705.1 Saprospiraceae bacterium | reverse complement strand
GGCCCACTCGCGCAGGGTGATGAATACCGGAAGTTTGCGTTCGTCGATCTGGCTCAGCTCGTCGAGCATCATGAGTGTCAGGTATTTCAGGTAAGTGGTTTTACCTGCGCCGGGCTTGCCGAGCACGATGAATTTCCGGAGTTTGTTGACGATGATTTCGCCGTCCACGGTTTCGCGTGTTTTTCCAAATGCGCGACGGTCGTAATCAAAAAATTCGGCAAGGTCTTCGGGGCGCATGGAGCCCGTTCGTGCAGAAATTTTTTCCAGGATGTTGGCCCGCACAAAAAGACTTTTCAGCGGCACCGGCTCACGCATGCCCAGCACCTGCACGTAGTTGTATTTGTGGATCAGGCCGCCCACGTATTTCCGCGTGGCCAAGCCGAAGAAGTCGCGCTCCTTGTTTTTGTCTTTGACGAAACCTGCAATCCCCTGATACGCACTGACAATCAGGCCCTTGAACAATTCAACCCCGACTTCGATGGAAACCTGGACTTCTTTGGAAAATTCGGTCATAAACGATTGGAGTTTTTCATTTGTGGAGGAAAGATAAGCGCAAGGCAGGCAGATGAAATGGCAAAAGCGCCTCAAAAACCTTAACTTTGTCGTTCTAATAGTATGGAAACCATGTCAGCCAATTTGCCTCAACCATTCAATTCGGCCCAACTGGAGTTGCTTCGCTTGTTCGCCTACGACATCCGGGAGGAGGATCTTGAAGTATTGAAAAAAATTCTGCTGCGCTTCAAGGCTGAGGTGTTGATGGACAAAGCCGACCGCATTTGGGAAGAAAAAGGATGGTCGGATGAAGACATCCGGCGGATGCTGGATACCAAAATGCGTACGCCCTACCACCGTCCCGAAGGACAATAAGTCAATTTATTGCGCAAGGAGGAGTTTATGAAACTGCTTTCTGAATTGACCACCTAATCCCCCAACCTTCTCCCCATTTCCTTGTTTTCAGAAAATATTGAAACCGTGAACGCCCGCTGTTTTTAGATAAACACGGAGGCACGGAGACACAGAGAAATAATAATTGACCTTCAAATATTTTCTCCGTGCCTCCGTGTCTCCGTGTTTCCCATCCCGCCGCCGGCCACATACCACCGATTATGGACATCTCCACCCTCCTCCACCCGCGCCTCCACCTCAGACCAGCTCACCCCCGAAGAAGGCGTCTTCCTCTTCGAAAACGCCTCCACGGCCGAGCTGATGTACGTCGGCAACCGCCTGAGGCAGCACCACGTGCCGGGCAACACCGTCACCTGGATCATCGACCGCAACTCGAACACGACCAACGTGTGCATCGCCAACTGCAAATTCTGCAATTTCTACCGGCGGCCGGGGCACGAGGAATCGTACATCACCACCATCGATCAGTACCGCGAGAAAATCGAAGAGACCTTCCGGCTGGGCGGCGAGCAACTGCTCCTGCAGGGCGGCCACCACCCCGATCTCGGGCTGCGCTTTTACGCCGACCTGTTCCGCCAACTGAAAGAAATATATCCCAACCTGAAACTGCACGCCCTCGGCCCCCCGGAGATCGCCCACGTGGCCAAACTGGAGGGCATGAGCCACTACGACGTACTCATAGAACTCAAAGCCGCAGGCCTGGACTCCCTGCCCGGCGCCGGCGCCGAAATCCTCAGCGACCGCGTCCGCCGTCTCATTTCCAAAGGCAAATGCGGCGGCCAGGAATGGCTCGACGTGATGCGCGCCGCCCACCGGCTGCGCCTCACCACCTCGGCCACGATGATGTTCGGACACATCGAAACCAACCTCGAACGCATGGAGCATTTCGCGGCCATGCGCCAGGTGCAGTCCGAAAAACCGGCCGATGCGAAAGGCTTTCTGGCTTTCATCCCCTGGCCCTTCCAGGACGAAGACACCATTTTGCGAAAAATAAAACGCGCCCGCAACGCCGTCACGGGCGACGAATACGTCCGCATGATCGCCATGAGCCGCATCATGCTGCCCAACATCGTGAACATCCAGGCCTCCTGGCTGACCGTGGGCAAACAGGTGGCCCAGACCTGCCTGCACGCCGGCGCCAACGATTTCGGCTCCATCATGATCGAGGAAAACGTCGTGTCGGCCGCCGGGGCGCGGTTCCGTTTTACTGCCGACGGCATCCAGCAGGCCATCCGCGAAGCAGGGTTTGTGCCGCAATTGCGGAATCAGCAGTACGAATTCCGGGATTTGCCGGCGGGTATGGTGAACCAGGAACTGAACCGGGTGGAAATGATCGTCGACTGACTGTAGCGCCAACCTCCAGGTTGGCGGGTATGGCTTCGCCCGATTTATCGAGGTTTTTTCTCAGGGTTGTATCCTGAAGCGCCAACCTCCAGGTTGGCAGGTATAGCACGGCGCCTGATTTATCGAGGTTTTTTCTCAGGGTTGTATCCTGTAGCGCCAACCTCCAGGTTGGCAGGTATAGCACGGCGCAGGTTTTTCTGCGGGTTAGAGTCTTGTAGCAGGCCAAACTTCCAGGCCACGGCGCCTGATTTATGGAGGTTTTTCTCTTCAGGGTTGTATCCGAGGCGCCAACCTGGAGGTTGGCGCTACAGGAACATACCGCAATTTTGGTATATTTGAATCAACAGGATCAAGGCGTCCCCGGCAGCGTATTTTCGTGGCCTAAAACAATCTTGACCTATGCGATATTCTTTACTCCTGTTCTGCTGTCTCGTCTCCTTCCTGAAGACCAACGCCCAATCCCAAACCTACTACACCGTCAAATTCCCGGACGACAAAGAAGTCCTGGGCTGCGGCGCCACCGCCGACACCATCTGGCCCGTCATTACCCAATACGGCTACTGCAATGGCTTCAACGTCGGCGTTTCCGTGCACGACCAGGTGTTTTACTCCACCTCCACGCCCGATTGCTACAAGATCGACCGCCGTTTCAGGCTCATCTGGTGGTGCGATTACAACCCGAACTGGGGCAATCCGTACCTGATCCTCAACCCGATCAACAGTGACATCGGCCCCACCGTCAACGGCGATTCCTACAACCACGGTTACCTGGAATACCACCAACTCATCAAGGTGCGCGACACCCAGGCCCCGATCGTGCTGAACTGCCCGGCCTCGCCCGTGATCTTTTGCGACCTGACCGAAAACGACCCGCAACTCTGGAATGCCATGTACTGGTGGGACGGCCCCATGGCTTCGCACAACCTCTGCGAAGGCCCGACCGACCTGAGCATCGTCACCACCGACGCCTGCTCGGGCGCCAATATCCAGGTGCAATACCAGCTGTTCCTCGACCTCGACGGCACCGGCACCATGGAAACGGTGATCGCCTCGAACAACCTTCCGGCGTACAACACCGTCCAGTACAACAACCTCAACACCCCGAACTGGGCCGGCGGCACCACCCGGGCCTTCGACCAGCGCAACGTGCCGGCCAACCAGAAATACGGTTTCGCCCTGCAGGAAACCGTCAACGGTGTGAACCGCACGGCTTCGGTGCGCTGGAACACCCAGGCCGCACCGGGTACCTACGTCGTACCCGAATTGCCTTACGGGACGCACAAGATCAAATGGATCGTATCCGACGGCTGCGGCAATGAAAAAATCTGCGAATACACCTTTATCGTCAAAGACTGCAAACCGCCCACCGTGGTGTGCGTCAACGGGCTGAGCGTCAATATCATGGTGACCGGCATGATCACCCTCTGGGACACCGATTTTCTCCTCTACGCTTATGACAACTGTACCCCCTCCAACCAGTTGAAATACGCCATCCGGAAATCAGGCACCGGCACGGGGTTCCCTTACGACAACCATTCGGTCACCTTCGACTGTTCCGAAATAGGCACTCAACCCGTCGAAATATGGTCGGTCGATGCCGTAGGGAACGCCTCCTACTGTGAAACCTACGTGATCGTCCAGGACAACAGCAACAGCTGCGGGCCCTCGGGACCCGTCAGCGGGAACATCCAGACCGACCAGTTGAAACCGCTTCCCGGAGCGACGGTCACGGCTAAAAAAAGCAACACCGTCGTGCAAACGACCACCACCGATGCCGACGGCAACTACGCCTTCGCCAACGGACTGCCCGTCGGATGCAACTACCTGATTATTCCCACGCTCAACAGCCCCGCCGCCGACGGCCTCACCGTGCTCGACGCACTGCTCACCGCAGCCCACGCCGACGGTACCCTGGCCCTGCCCTCGCCGCTGAGCGCCTACGCCGCCGATGCCGACGGCGACAACCAGGTGACCTACGCCGACGGACAGGCCATCCTGAACCTGATCCTGGGCTCCTCCAATACCTTCCCCAATTATATTCCGGCCTGGAAATTCCTGCCCGCTGGTTACAATTTTCAGAACCAGTCCATCCCACCGGGCAACATCGCGCTCTGCCTGGCCACCGGCGCCACGGCTCAGCCCGATTTCACCGCCGTCAAAACCGGCGACGTAGACGGTTCCATCGACCTGCCGGGCTACACCGCCGACGCCGACGACCGCCAGAAAGGCGCCCTACATTTCCTGGCGCCCGACATCAGTTTCCAGGCCGGTGAAGTAGTCAGTGTGGACATCACCACGCCCGACCTCGACGGTGTGGCAGCCTTCCAGCTCGGACTCGACTACAACCCGAACTTCCTGACGCTGAACTACATGGAAAGCGGGCTGGTATCGCTCGACATGACCGCGGCCTTCACCGGCAGCCATCTTGTTTCGGCAGCCTGGTACGCCACGGCACTGCTCGACCCGACCGTACAAGGCAAAGACAGTCGTCAGACGGCCTTCACCCTCGTGTTCACGGCCCTGCAAAACGGACAGCTGCACGACGTGCTCAGCCTGTCGCCCGCCCAAACGCCCGCGATGCTGTACAGCCGCCAGCAGGAAGCCCTCGGCGCCGAACTCGAATTTGTCCCGGTCAGCGCCGGCCGGCCGCACCCGGTGCTCAACCCCGTGCAACCCAACCCGGCCAAAGACCGGATCACCATCTCCTACGACTTGCCCGAAGCCTGCGACGCCAAGCTCGTGCTGACCGACGCCGACGGCCGCGTCGTGCGCTCCGAAAGCAGCTTCCAGGAAGCGGGACACCACATGGTAGATTGGCAACTGGGCGCTGAAAAATCGCAGGGCCTGCTGTTGCTGCGCCTCGAAACGGCCTCCGGAACGGCAGTGCAACGGGTGATGCGGGTGGGGAATTAAGCCCCATTTGATGTAACACGGATGCGGGGCAACACGGGAAAGGACGGATCAAATCCGTTTTTATCCATGTTGCCCCGCATCCGTGTTATTAGCGGGCGTTCAGAGGGCTATCAATGTTGGAACGATAATGGGAACGGCAGGGTCAAGATTCTTAAAATCTGCCTCGTTGACAGTTACAAGTTCTGAATTCAACTTCCGTGCGGTAGCAAGAATGATTGCATCGGGCGTTTTAACTTTTCGGAGTTGTTTGTATGCCACGACTTGACAGGCAATTTCCATGTCAGTTTGCACAACCTCCAAAGCCTCCAGAATCTTTTCAATAACATTCTTCTCTTCATCGGACCCGAACGGATACCCCAAGGTCTCAATATAGGTAATGACAGAGACAAAAATTTGATCGTATTGGGTGGCAAGAGCCCTGAAGTCTATTTGCCTTTTTGAACAGTAAATCAGGATATTGGAATCCAGTACCGCCGATTTAATCCCACTCATCACGTATTTGTTTTTGCCAGGCAAGAGGATCATTCATGCGGGCGAAGGCGCCAAGGGAGTGAGCGCGGCTGAAAAGCTGCTCCAGTTTTTCAACGTCGAAATTCTTTTGACCTGAGCCCTTATTGGCGCCATTCTCCATCACGGTTTGGGTGTAAGAAATCTTGAGTCGCTCCAGAAGAGGGAGCAAGATTGCCCAATCCTTTTTATTGTTGATTTCGAGGATGATTTGCATCGGTTGAAATTTTTACAAAAATACGGCTTTTCGGGGCAACACGGAAAAGGACGGATCAAATCCGTTTTTGTCCGTGTTGCCCCGCATCCGTTTTATCCGTGTCCAATTTGAAGCACTTCTTGCGCGTTTTTCCTTCAAAATTTGAGTAATGAGGAATCGAAGCTTTTTCGCGTGGCATCTCGGCTACCTGACGATTATCGCAGGCCTCGTGGGCTATTCACTTTATCGATATGACCGCGAAAAAAACCTGCGCAATTTTCTTCATCTAACGCTTATACAAGCCAGGCACAATGCCGCTGATAGCCGAAGTGGGCTGTATGATCAGATTCAAAACACAATTGGCGTCTTTTCTTCGCCAACCAATTTGCAGATCCGACAGCAGGTGCAGGAGGCTGACAGCCTGCGGCGGCAGTTTCAGACTTTGGTCAATTCCTGTATCGAAGTATCCGACGTGCCCGGCCTTCGCAACACGGAGCGCCCTATCGTAGCGCCATTGTCAGCTGAAAAAATCAGGCGTTTGCAAGAAGCGGCAGATAGTATTCAAAAAAGATACAAGGCATTAGTCGATGCCCGGATCATTGGTACGGGTCTGATGAAATACACTCCCTGCCATTTTCCGGACTGGCTGGCGGGATACCTGAAAACGGCCAATGTTGAAGAGATGACAGCGGTTTTATCCAGTATTTATTTGCAAGCCGATTTGGCGGAGAATGTTGTACTCAATCATTTGGCTTCAACAATGAGTGACGGTTCGGATTTCATGACTTTTGAACCTGTACTCAATGCCACGAATTCCACACCTCGAGTGGGGGATTGGTATGAAGCGAGCGTTTTTTTAGCGCATCGCTTCGCTCCCGAGTGGCTGAAAATTAAGGTGAATGGACAGGAGTTGCCTGTCGAAGATGGGGCCGCACATATCAGTCGGCAGTTTTACAAACCTGGGATAAATACTTTTAGGGTCGAAATTGATTTAATCAGTCCCTTGGACAACACAACAAAAACCTACACGCGGACTTACGAGGTCGAAGTACTTCCCCTTGGTCCGACGGCAGCAGATACGAGGTAAATCCTCATTTTTTCCGACCTTCGCCCTCCCAAAATTGTCCGCCCGCAGGGCGGACTATTTCGAATTTCCAATTTCCACTCATGTCCGACATCTTCGCCAAAGTCCAGGAAGCCATCGCCGCCGCAGAAGCGGAACTGCTCGCCACAGCCGACGCCCTCGAAGCCTTCCGCATCCGTTTTCAGGGGTCCAAAACCGTGCAGGGCG
>JBGAJY010000261.1:0-7046 GCA_044224705.1 Saprospiraceae bacterium | reverse complement strand
GCCTACCTCCAGGCTGCAATTATTCCTATCCTCACGGGCGACGACGGTTACCTCTATGGCAAAGGTTACCGAATGTGGATGTCCCTGACTGATGCCAACCAAGTCCTATACAGCTACTTTCCCACTGCAAATTGCGGCTTCGATCCCAGCAATGAGGACGATGCAGTCCTACAATTTGCCGACCATGCAGGCAGGATCTTCGGGTATCGCGCGCAACCCGACCAGACCAATACCCTCTTTTTCTGGGATCCGGCCGGCCTCGGCGCCTGCGCCGAAATCCTGCCGTGGTCGCCCGAACTGGGTTACAACGCCCGCTTCGCATTTGAGGTGCAGGCACAGGCGCTATCAGTCGACAAGCCTGACGTGCTGCCGGAGGAGATTTTTGTGGCGCCCAACCCGGTTTCGGATGAACTGTACATCACGTTTCAGGGACGGCCGTCGGGCTGGGACGCCGTCGGCCTGCAACTTTTCGACGGCTTGGGCCGAATGGTTTTTACAACGGACATAGAGCATCCGGAAGCCGGGCAGCGCATGGCGCTTCGTTTGCCGGATTTGCCGAACGGCGCTTATTGGCTGGAAACGAAAATGAATGGTCAACGGGTGATGGCCCAGCAGGTACTCGTAATGCGCCCGTAGTACCCTGTGTAACCCCCGGATTGCATATTTAAACACGGAGGCACGGAGAAAATTTATAGTAAACTCCGTGTCTCCATTGTAAATAAGAGGGGCTCACATCAACACCTTGGCCGCATCCGCCGCCTTGTCAGACCACCTCATTTGTTTCGGCAATTTTGGAAAGATTATCTTTGTCTAAATTTTCTTGTTATGAGCGCCGCAACACAACCTTCTCTCACCAAATGAGCGCCGCAACACAACCTTCTCTCACCAATCTGCAACGCGAACTGCTCAAAGTATTCGCCATGAATTTGCCCGAAAAAGAACTCGTCGAGATTCGCCGAATGATTGCTCGTTACCTGCTCGAAAAGGCCATGGACGAAGCCGACCGGGCTTGGGAGGAGCATGGATATACGGAGGGCTTGATGGAAGAATGGCGAAAAGGGCAAGGTTGAAATGCTGGTTGTTCTCGATACCAATATTCTGGTTTCTTCGCTTTCACGACGCTCCGAAAGCAACTGGGTAATTCAAGCGCTGCTCCGTGGAGCGTTTGATTTGGCTGTTTCCAACGAAATCTTGACGGAATATGAGGAGATCTTGGCACAAAAATACGGACAAAGGGCTGCAGCTGATTTCTTAGACGCTTTGGACATCCTGCCAAACGTTTACCGTGCGGAGGTCTATTTTCAATGGAATTTACTGCGAGATACAGACGACAACAAATTTGCAGATGCGGCATTTGCTGCCGGAGCCAGTTATTTGGTTTCGGAAGACCGAGGGTTCAGAACTTTAAAACAAGTGGATTTCCCAAGAATTTCCCTGCTCACATTGAACGAGTTTAAGGAAATTTTGACCACGACGTAGGTTGATGTCGAGCTACTTCCCCCCCATCAACTCCCTCGCCTTCTCCGCATCCTTCGCCGCCTTCTCCGGCTGCCCCATCGCCACCAGAATCCGCGCCCGGGTATCGTAAGCCCGCGCGTAATCCGGCTGCACTTCGATGGCCTTGGTGGCATCCTGTAAAGCCAGGTCGAGCTGGCCCAGGCTGATGTAGGCCGCCGCGCGGTTGTTCAGCGCGATCGGGATTTTCGGGTCGGCGGCCAGAGCGGCCGTGTAGTCGGCGACGGAGGCTTCGTAGTTTTTCCGCGTGGCGTAGATCAGGCCGCGATTCACCAGCGCTTCCACGTACCTGGGCTGCAGTTCGATGGCTTTGCCGTAATCGGCGATGGCTGCGTCCTCCGCGCCGGTTTTGCTTTCTGCAACTGCTTTGAAGTAGTAGGTCTCCGGGTTGCGCGGTTCGAGTTCGATGCTTTTGGCGAGGTCGGGGATAGCTTCGGCGGGGCGGTTGAGGATCACGTGGCATTTGCCGCGGTTGAGAAAAAGCCTCGGGGTCACGATGCCCGAATTGATGGCCATGTCAAAATCCGAGAAGGCTTCCTTGAATTTATTGGTCATAAAAAACGCCTGCCCGCGGCCGTTGTAGGCCTCCACGTAGGTTTTGTCGATCTGCAGGGTTTTGTTGTAGTGGTCGATGGAGTTTTCGTAGTCAAAATTCAGCAGCTCGCCGTAGGCCAGGTTGCAGTTGCACAACGCGGAATTCGGGTGCTGGTCGATGCAGTTTTTGAACACCGACACTTCGTTTTTCCACACTTTGCTGTGCTGATGGGTCAAAAAACCGAACAAAGCGGCCAGGGCCAGCAGGATGCCCCGGCGCAACGCCGGCTGCAATTTTTGCATCCACCAAACAAGTAAAAACAACAACCCGACCGAAGAAATGTACACGTAGCGGTCGGAGCGCATTTCAAAGGTTCCGACCGACACGAAGGGCAGCATGATGGTCAGCGGCAAAAAATACCACAACACGCCGAGGCCGATCTCACGGGTTGGCCGGCCGTATTTCCACACCAGCCAGCCAAGTGCTGCGACAATCACCGGGGCCAAATAATAATCCACCGACCACGTCCCGCCGGTTTTTTCCATCGGATAAAAAATGCTCAAATTAACCGGCGCCAGCAATTTGACCGGGTAAAACAACAGCGAGTGGCACACCATGAAAAAACGGTCGACCACGCTGTAAGCGCTCGACGACACCACCAGTTTGTGCCCTTCCGCCGCGCGGGTGAGCAGGGTGTAAAACCCGAGCCCCGCGCTGATCGCAAAAAACGGCGCCTTGGCCAGCAGGTTTTTTGCCGTCACCTTGCCGTTGCGATACCAATCAAAGAGCAGGAGCATCAGCGGCAGCGTCACGGCCGCAGATTTGGCGAGGGAAGAAACCAGGAAGAGCAGCAGCGTGAGTGCGTAGAACACCGGCTTTTCGCGCTCCTGCCATTTGACGTAGGCGACGAGGCTCAGCAGGTAAAACACGGAGAAACTGAGCGTACTCTGACCCGCAATCCAGCAGGTCGGCTCCACCGTCAGCGGGTGCAGGGCAAAAAGCAGGGCCGTAAAAAACGACACCTCGCGGCGGCCTTGCAGGAGGTTGAGCAGCCAGAACACGCAGGCCACCGAACTGGCGTGCAGGATCAGGTTAAACGTGTGGAAAGCCGTCGCGTTTTCACCGGCCAGGGCGTATACCAGGGCATAACCCAGCCAGGTGACCGGCGCGTACATGCCGAGGTTGTTTCCTCCGAAAATACCTTTGAACGTGGGGTTTTTGATGACGTTGTTGTACCGGATGGCCTTGTCGTCGTCGAAAATCATGAAGCCGTTGGACAAGGAGCCGGCGTAAGCCAGCACCGTGGCTCCGATCAGCACAACCAGAAGGAGCACGGAATTTTTTTGAAAAAACGAGGCTTCAACACCGGGCGCTCCGGGCTCCACGCTCGGGGTTTCCGCTGCGACAGGGGAGGAGGCGACGGTTTTCTTCGGGGACAGCGGTTTCTTTTTTTTCGACATGGCAAAAATGGCGCGTAACGGTCACGGGCCGGCAAATCTAAGGCATTCACCGGATCAACACCACATCCCCCGATTTCCGCACCACATGCGGCTGCCCGAACAACTCGCCTTCCCATTGGGCCCGCCAGAGGTACACGCCCGGCGCCTGTTCGCGACCGCGAATGGTGCCGTCCCACGTATCTTCCGGGTCGTCGGAGGCGAAAACCAGCCCGCCCCAGCGATCAAAAATTTCCAGCCGGAAACGCGACACAACACAGGGCACGTGCAACTGAAACACGTCGTTTCGCCCGTCGTCGTTCGGCGAAAAAGCGTTGGGAGCGTAAATAATGCACTCGCGGCAGCTGAAAAAGCCGATTTCCACGCTGTCTGTGAACGTGCATTCGCCCAACCGGCCGCTCAGTCCGAAGGTTCCGGGCGAAGTGACGTCCAGCGTCAGGCCACGGCTGCCGTCGCTCCATTGCCAGTTGGCGAGCCCGCCGGGAGCGCTCAGCGTCAGCGTGTCGTCGTAACAGATCGTCGTGTCGGATCGCAGCCGGAACCCCGGCTGAACGGCCACCGTGACCTGCGCCGTATCGCCCGGACATTCGCCCACCGGCGGAATGATGTAAGAAAACACCCCGGCAGCATCGCGGGCCGGATCGAAAACGCCCGGGCTGCTGGTTGCCGGCCGCCAGAAGCCGCCGGGTTCGGGCGTGCCGCCCAGCGCCAGGGCCAGTGGAAACGCGCCGCCTCCCTCGCACACGGTCGTGTCGCCGTTCTCTCCGGCAAAAGGTGGCGGGTAAACGGGCAGGTAGGCATTCACCACCGACACTTCGCCGCAGCCGGTGAACACGCGGAATTCGATCAGGCGGGTGTCGCGGGCGGGTTGGGGGGAGGCATCGACATACACCATCTGGTGAAGGGCCGATAAAAAATCAATGCTCGTAGCGGTGCCGGTATTGATGAGCGTTAGGTGGTCGTTCGGAGAAAATTGCACGGCAACGGCAGCTGGAAATCCCGAAGCGAATAATTGCTCAAAAGCAGTGGCAAACAGGATTCTGACCTGAATGGAATCGATGGCAGTCTCGGCAGTCAAAACAGCATCGCCATCCAGTATGCCGCCGTGCGGCGAACACAGCGTGTCGGACAAAAAATCGCCGTTGAATGCCCCGGAGTCGTCGTTGCCATCGAGATCGAAGCGGAAACTGCTCTCCAAAACCACGTTGTCGAGCCCTCCGAAATCATCCTGCGAGCGGTATTCGCCGCGGATACGCAAGCCGGCGACATTGGCCAGGGCGGCCTTCATCTGGGCCTGCGTGGCGGGCGGGCCGTTGAGATCGTTGATGCGCCAGCCGGCCGTTTCAATGAGTTGCACGTCGTAGTGCGTCCAGCTGAGACCGGGATTGTAGGCGTTGTCGAAGGCCAGGGTGAGTCCCGCGCCGAAGAGCAGGACGTCGGGCCGGCCGCCGTATTGCTGCTGGTTGTTGGTGTCGCTGGTGAATTGGTCGTAGTGCAAAAAATTGCCGTAGGCGTCGCATTTGTTGCCCGTAAAGTCGGCCGGCGCGTCGAAATACCATGTGCCGCCTACCGCAGCGTCGGTTACGCGGATATAGCCGCCGGGGTTGCCGCCGTTGGCCAGCCAGGCGGCTGTTTGGCTGGTCGGATCGCCCGTGGCGCCCCAGCCCATGTTGCTGGAGTCGAAGGTGTGGCTCTGACCGAAGGCCCAAAACGGGACAAAAAATGCCAGCGTAACAAACAAATGTCGCAGGGGAAAAAGGGGCGAACCGCCAGACAAAATACGGGGTTCGCGTACCCGCTTCGGCCAGACTTTTTTAGTTAATTTCATATGGCACATGGCGCAAAATTGAAAGGGCCTTCTATTTTTGCCGTCACTCGTTACATGAAGCCACGGGTAAAAACGGGCGGCAAGAAACAAAGGTTGTGTTTGCAGAGATTTTGATTTTCAAAGTTTTAGGTCAAATGTCGCCGATTTTCAAAACCGTCCGGACAGCAAAACGCCGAGAACCTACCCCCCGTTTCAGCCTCGAATCTTTCTTTGAAACGGTGCGATTTTGCTAAACCGTTCATCTTAATCATTCAACAAAAACGTGCACCAAGACGACAGCAAGCCGCTTTCACGATTGCGGCGATTCTGGCGCCAGCGCCGCAGCCTGATCCTTACAGGCGCAGCCGCGCTCTCCGCCGCTCTCCTAGTCACCACCTTTCAACTCACCCAGACACGCCAGGCCGCCGCTCTCGCTTTTGCCGATCCCGCTCTCGATGCCTTGCCGGTTTTTCCGGACAATGTGCGCTGGGGATATTCCCTCGACAAATTCCACCTTTTTGAAGACGAACTCCACTCGGGCGACGTGTTGGGCGAAATCCTCCTGAAACAGGGCCTCGCTTACCCCGACGTGAACCGCATCGTTGAAAATTGCAAAGGCAAATTCAACATCACTGCCATGCGAGTGGGTAAAAAACTCAATTTCCTCTCCGAACCGGGCGGCGGCAACCCGCTGGCCATGGTGTACGAGCCCTCGCCCTACGAATACGTCCTGTTCCACCTGCGCGAACCTTTCAACGTTGAAGTCGTGCAACGCGCCGTGGAAACCAAAGTCGTGGCCAATTCGGGCGTGCTCGAGACCAGCTTCTGGCAGGCCATGACCGACAACGGCCTCTCCGACGAAGTAGCCGACGGCATGATCGACATTCTCGCTTCTTCGGTGGATTTTTACCACCAAAAACAGGGCGATCGTTTCAAAGTTGTTTACGAACAACATTACGTGGAAGGACAGGCCGTCGGCACGGGCAAGATCATTGCAGCGGTGTATGAACGTGACGGCAAGGAGTATTTCGCTTTCAATTTCGAGAAGCCCAACGAAAAGTGCAACTACTTCGACTTCGACGGCCGCCCGGCCCGCAAGGCTTTCCTGAAAGCCCCGGTCAAATTCAGCCGCATTTCGAGCCGGTATAGCCAGAACCGCTTTCACCCGATCCTGGGTTACAACCGCCCGCACCACGGCACCGACTACGCCGCCCCGCAAGGCACGCCGATCATCGCCGTGGCCGAAGGTACCGTGATCGAAGCCACCCGCAAAGGCGGCAACGGCAACTACGTCAAAATCCGCCACGACGGCACTTATCAGACCCAGTACCTGCACATGAGCGGCTTCGCCAAAGGCATCCGCCCGGGCACCCGGGTGGCGCAGGGCCAGACGATCGGCTACGTCGGCTCCACCGGACTCGCCACCGGCCCGCACTGCTGCTTTCGTTTTTGGAAAAATGGCAGAGAAGTGGATCACCTCAAACTCAATCTGCCACAACCTCTTCCGATCACCGGCGCCGATTTCGAGCGGTTCAAAGGCGTACGCGACGGCCTGATGCAACAATTGAACGCGGTGCCCTACCGCACCCGCGACGAGATTTACAAGCAAAAAGCGGAGACGGAGAAAAAGGATGGAACGAATCCTTAATTGTTTGAAATAAGATACCTGATACCTGAAATCAGATTTTAGAATTAAAAAAGGGTCGGGGTGCTCTCATCTTGTACTTGCCAC
>JBGAJY010000016.1:0-47181 GCA_044224705.1 Saprospiraceae bacterium | reverse complement strand
GACGGCGATGCCGACCCGGACCTGGTCACCCTGAGCAGTTTTCAGGACAGTGTTTTCTGGCACGCCAACGACGGTTCGGGGGATTTTGGCCCGCCGGTTTTTTTGCTGGCCACGCCCAGCCCGGTGCTGCAAATGCTGCCGCGCGACCTGGATGCGGATGGCGACAACGACCTCCTGTTTTACCAAAAGCTCCATCCAGCGCCGCAATTGTACTGGCTGACCAACACCGGCAGCGGGTTGTTTGACCCCGCCGTGAAAATTATCCTTGACACTGCTTTTGTGGAATCCATGGCGTCGGAGCAAATTATCGCGGAGGATATGACCAACGACGGCGCCATGGATATCTGCGGCTTCCACAACAACGGTTCGGGTTATGACCTGATCATGTTCGTCAATCAGGATGACGGCCAGGGCACCTTTGCCGTGCAGAATAATCCGGTGCCTTACGAGGTGGACGTTCACCCCCTCGCTGCCGACCTGGACAACGACGGCTTGCCCGAATTCATCGGACAAACCGGCAACACCGTCCTGCAGGCCCACAATGCCGGAGGCGGAGTCCTGGGTACCTTGACGTTGCAATACAGCCAAATCGGGGAATTGGCAGCCTTGCATATTGCCGATCTGAATGGCGATGGGGCGAAGGACCTTGTCTATCTGGGGGGCTGGCCGGACAGTGTCCTCCTCTGGAAAGCCAACGACGGCTTCGGCGGATTCGGTGAACGCAAATCCATTTTAGGCTTCCAGGGGGGCTTTTCCTGGGTCACGGAATTTTCAATCGGCGACCTGGACAACGACGGCGACGAGGACCTCGCGGCTACCCTGGCGGTGGAGGGGGGGACCGAAGCCCGTTGGTTCAAAAATGACGGCGCAGGCAACTTTACACTTCAGCCCTCCTTCAGCAATGAACTGTCGATCAGGAATCTATCCGATGTCGATAACGACGGCGACCTCGACGTGATCGGTTTGCTGTACAGCGGCCCAGGCTGGTTTCGCAATGACGGAACGGGTATTTTCACCTTTGGGAGCAGTATGCCCGTTCAGCACCAGGAACAGCTCCTTTCGGAATTGGCCGACCTTGACGGTGATGGCGACCCCGACCTGATCGCTTCCAATTATGACCATGATTTTTACTGGTATGCCAATGACGGGCAGGGCGTTTTCGGGTCCACAGATCATTTTATCGCCAATTATCTCTTTTCGCCGACGCTCACTACCGCCGATCCGGATCAGGACAACGACCTCGACATTCTTCGCGGCGGCTTCTCCGCCGGCTGGTGGGTGAATGACGGGCTGGGAAATTTCAACGATACGCTCGCTATCGATAATGGGTACACGGCGACTACTCAGGTGGCGGGCGCCGATATGGATCAGGATGGCGATACTGATTTGTTGGCATACTGCGTTGCGCTGTTCACCGGATCGTACATCCCGCAACCCATTCGGTATTACGAAAACCTCGGTGGCGGCCAGTTTGCCGCTAGGGTGAATATGGGCATTCCTTTACTGTACAAAGAAGTTGTTCCCGGCGACCTGGACGACGACGGCGACCTGGATGTCGCTTATGTTGACTACGGTCCAATCGGCTGGTTCAGAAATGTGGGCGATACGCCCTATATCCGTGGCGCCTGCTTTTGGGATCAAAACGCCGATGGAAATTGGAACAACGGCGAGCCGCCGCTGGCCAACGTCGGCATCAACCTCCAGCCTGCGGGGCAGGTGGATTATACGGACAGCACCGGGGCTTTCCGGTTTTTTGTTTCCTCCGGCACTTATTCCCTTTCACCGGTCGTCGAATCCTGCTGGTCGCTTTCCAATGCCTCTTTCTACCAGGTTTCGGTGGTCGATACCGTGGTGCATGGCTTGTTATTCGGTTTTATCGACATCAGCAACGAGCAGAAGGTACATCCGGTGCTCGGTTCCGGCTTTCCCCGCTGCGACACGGCGGCCGCTTTTTACGCGTTGCTCGACAATCAATCCTGCCTTCCATCCGCCGGGAAATTTGCCCTGACGCTGGACAGCCTCGTGACCTATCTCTCATCCGAGCCGCCGCCCGCTTTGGTTGTCGGCGATACCTTGATCTGGAATTTTGACACCCTGGCGCCATGGACCTGGACCCAAATTGAATTGCAAATGCAAGTGGCCGATGCCAATCATGTTGGCGATACCATTCATTTACAAGGTTTTACCTGGGTCGAAAAACCGGGTGGCGTTTTCACGCTTTCCGATTCCGCCCTGTACCTCGCTGAAATCCGCTGCTCCTTCGACCCGAACGACAAGCTGGTGAACCGCCCCGCCGTGCCACCCGGATATTTGCCCGATGACCACGAACTGGTATACACCATTCGTTTTCAAAATACCGGCAACGACACGGCATTTTCCGTGCGGCTGCTGGATACGCTGAGCCCCGGGCTCAACTGGTCTTCCTTCCGGCCGTTGGGAGCGAGCCATCCCTACCATTTGCTGTTTAACACCAATACCGGGCTGCTGCAATTCAAATTTGACCCGATCCAATTGCCCGACAGCGCCACCAACGCCGTGTCCAGCCAGGGTTTTGTTCAATTTGCCATCAAACTTCAACCCTGGCTCCAGCCGGGTGATCTGGTCGAAAACCGGGCTGGTATTTACTTCGATGCGAACCCGGTCGTGCTTACCAATACTGCCGAAACACGGGTATCGATGCCCTCAGCGACGCATTCGCCCAAGCCTGTTTCAACCTTGTTTGTGGAGCCCAACCCGACGGGAGGCGCTTGCACGCTGCATTTTTCGCAGACGGCTGGCGAAGAGGCGGCTGTGCAACTATTCGATGCCCAGGGCCGGCTCCTGCACAGCTTTGCCGTCCCGCAGGGTAGTTTGCAATTTGACATTGATCTGGAAAAATGGCCTGCCGGTTTGTATTGGCTCCGCTGGTCGGAGCCGGGCCGGCCGCTGGTGGCTGGAAAAGTGCTGAAGATCTGAGCCGGGTGAACCGGGGCGGGGGTTTGAGCAGTTTTTCAACTATATTTGAACAGATATCGGCCCCAATGCCGATACTTTTTGTTCATCAAAAACTGGTTGAAAATGAAACACACCCTCTTGTTCCTCGCTCTTTTTACTCCCTTTTCTCTGGTCTTTTTGTCCTGCGCTGCGCCTTGTACCGATCCCGAAGTGGTCAAAATCCCCGCTGCCGATGCCACAGCGCCGGTGTTGCATTGGGAAGTGGCCGTTTTGACGCAAACGCCGGCAGGTCCCATCAGCAGCTACACGCCCTACAATGCTGCGAGCAATTCCATTTCGGTTCACGGCACCGACCAGGTGGACATTTACCTCGTGGGCCGCGATGAAGAAAGCGGCATCAAAAAGATCGGAATGTCGGGCGGCTTCACCTACACCTGCACCCCGGGAGCGGGCACGCCGTTCATCGCCGACGGCATTATTCCCAACGACGAAACGATCTTTAACAAACTGACAACCTGTGGTTTGAAAGAGTGGAAAATCGCGCACAAAAACCTCAACGTGGCATTTTCCTGCGGCGGGGGCGCTGCGATCAGCAACCGCTCCGTGGGGCTTACGGGGAAAGCGGATAACTTTCTCGGCGGGCATTCGGAAACGCAACTGATCATTACCGTAACGAATTAAACCGGGGTCAAAATTTTACCGCGCTTTCAGCCATTTTTCAAAACCGTCGAGGTCGCGCGCATTCAGGCATTGGGCTGCTTCCAGGCCGCCTTTCCGCGCAGCGAACACCCCGTAGCGCAGGTCATGCACCCCGTCGCGGCTGTGGGCGTCGGGATTGATGCTGATCGGGATACCCCTGCGGGTCGCCTCCGGGATCAGGGTCCAGTCGAGGTCGAGGCGATAGGGGTTCGCGTTGAGTTCGATAACGACCTTGTGTTTGGCGCAGGCATCGAAAATGGCCTCCCAGTCCAGCGGATACCCCTCACGGCTGAGCAGCAGCCTGCCCGTCGGGTGGCCCAGGATACGGGTAAAGGGGTTTTCCACGGCGCGCAGCACGCGTTCGGTGGCTTTTTCCCTGCTCATTTTCAGGTTGGAGTGCACGGAGGCGATGACGAAATCGAACTGTTTCAAAATATCGTCTTCGTAGTCGAGTTCGCCGTCGTTGAGGATGTCGCTTTCTATGCCTTTAAAAATGCGGAACGGCGCCAGTTCGGCGTTCAGCGCTTCGATTTCGGCCATTTGCTGGAGTACCCGGTCGGGTTTCAGGCCGTTGGCGTAGAAGGCCGACTGGCTGTGGTCGGTGATGCCGATGTAGTCGTATCCGAGCGAGCGGACGTATTCGGCCATTTCGCGCAGGCTTTGGAGGCCGTCGCTCCAGGTCGTGTGCACGTGCAGTACGCCGCGCAGATCGCTTTCTTCGACGAGTTGGGGTAAATGGCCTTGACGGGCGGTTGCCAGGATGGCGGCGGTTTCACGCAGTTCGGGCACGACAAAGGGTAGTCCGGCTTTTTCAAACACCTCGTGTTCGGTGCGCAAACCCTTGAAATTCAGGTTGGGGACGCTTTGCACGAAGCCCTCGAGAAATTCCGCGGAGCCTGTGAACCGGAACAGTTTGGAGCCGAATTCCTCCTGAATGCAGCGGTGGATGGTGATGGGCGTGCCGTTTTCGAGGCGGGCGAGGAGCAGGTTGTCCTCCTCTTTTTCGAGCGTGAGCGTTTGTCCGTCGAAGGCTTCGCTGATGAGCCCGTTGAAGCCGATGAGTATCTCGATCCGGCTCACTACGGGGCAGCGGCGGCGTACTTCGCCGACCGGGGCGATGAAAGCGCCGCGCAGTTTGCCGGTGAGCCAGGCGCAGGCGAAATCGGCTTCTTCCTCGGCCGCGTCGAGGTGGATTTTGTCGCGGCTTCGGAGGAAGTATTCGAGTTTTTGTTGGAGGTCTTCCTGGGTTTTCAGGCCGAAGCCTTTGAATTCGACGAGGCGGTTTTCGTTGCAGGCGTACCAGAGTTCGCCGATGGTTTCGATGCCCATTTCCTGCCACACGACGCGGACCTTTTTTGGTCCGAAGCCGTTCACTTCCAGCATTTCGACCACGCCGGCCGGGGTTTTTTCGCGGTATTTTTCCAGGGTCGGCATCTTGCCGGTGGTCACGAGTTCACGGATTTTTTTGGCAATGGCATCGCCGACGCCTTTGATGTCCTTGAGTTCGGCTTCGCTCAGCTCGGCCAGGGGCTTGTCCACCTTTCGCAGGGTGAGGTAAGCGTTTCGGTAGGAACGGATGCGGAATTCGTCCTCGCCGTGGAGTTCCATGAGGTTGGCGAGGTCGTCGAAGGCATTGGCGATTTGTTTGTTGGTCATTTTTCAGTGCCGTTTTCAATGAATGGCAAAAGTCGTTTTTACGATCAAATATTGAACCCCATGGCTTCCAGCCACTTCTTCCCATACAACAACCACGCAAAGCACCCGATCCAGCCCAGCAGCACCACCTGCAAAAACACATCCCTCAGCAGAGCCCGCGTGGGCGACTCGGTTTTTTCAAAAACCAGCGTCAGTTGCAGGTACCGCAGGATGCCCAGTACGACAAAAAACGCCGTGTAAAAGATCTTGTCGCTGCCGATGCGCTCGGTCACTTCGGGCGAAAAACAATACATCAGGTAAGCCACGATCGCCACGGTGGAACAGACCACCATGCTCTGGTCGAGAAAAGGCAGGTTGTAGCCTTCCAGCGCCTTGCGGAAACTCTGCCCACCGGTGGCGATCAGGTATTCGCCGCGCCGTTTGGCCAGCCCGAGGATGAGCGCCAGCAGAAAAGTCATGACGATCAGCCAATGCGATACCGCCACCCCCGTGACCGCGCCGCCTGCAAAAACCCGCAGCAGAAAGCCCAGACCAATCAGCGACACGTCGATCAGCGCGATGTGCTTCAGGGAAAAAGAATAAAACAGGTTGATGACGAAATACAGCAGCCCGATCAGCAGAAAACTGAGGTCGAGGGTCAGGGCAAGGGCCACACCGCTGCCCAGCAGCAAAACGACCAGTCCTATCCCCTGGCGCGGACTCACCGCGCCGCTGGCAATCGGGCGGCTCGATTTGTCCGGGTGGTTGCGGTCCTGAGGGGCGTCCACCAGGTCGTTCAGCACGTAAACCGCCGAGGCGATCAGGGAAAACGCCACAAATCCGAGTACGGCCCGCAGCAGCACGGCGGGCTCGAACAAACGCCCGGCAAAAAAGGCCGGAATAAACAGGAACAGGTTTTTTACCCAGTGTTCCACTCGGATGAGCCGGATCAGGTGGCGCAGAGTCATGGGGCAAAAGAAAGGAGATTGGAGCAAGAAGAAGGCAGAAAGAAAGGAAAAGCCGGTACCGATCATTTTTCCTTTTTGATGACTGGGGAACTCGGCTCGGGATTTTGCCGGTGCAGTAAAAGGCTCACCGAATACCCTTCCGGCGTTTGATTGGGTGTGCCAAGCGTTACCCGGGCGGTGCGAAAACCTTCCTTGGAGGCCTCCACGGCGTACGAGCTGCCGGGTAAAAGCCGGAACCGGAACCGCCCATCGGGCGATGGCTGTGCCTGAACCAGGCTGATTTCACCGTCGGGGCTCTGCTCCAGCAGCGACACCAGGCAATTGGACACCAGGGCCCCGCTGTGTTCGTCGATGATCTCGCCGCTGAGAAAACGCGGCGTCAGAGCAGGTGAAATTTCGAAAATATCGTCGTCGAAAGTGCCAGGCTTTTCCATGCCCAAACTGCGGTTGGACGACAAAAAACCGCCTTCGCCATCGCGCCGGGGCACGAACCACTGGTCGTCGGCCGCTGAATTAAAGGGCAGCCCCAGGTTTTCCGGCGGCGCCCAGGATCCACCTGACAGGGTGGATTTGAACACGTCAAAACCGCCGAGCGACACCAGCCCGTTGCTGCTGAAAAAAAGCGTTTGGTGTTCAATATCAAAAAACGGCGTCGTTTCGTCGCCGCCGGTGTTCACGAGCGGCCCCAGGTTGCGCGGCAGCGAAAAATCGAGATCGTCCGCCTGCAACGGTCGCTCGCAAACGTACAAATCGAGCCCGCCCGCCCGCCCGCCCGGTCGCTGGCAAAAAACAGGTATTCCGTTCACGCATCCTGGGCTACCGCAGGCGCCAGAATGGTGTATTCGGGCAGGTTGATGTAATCCCGGAGCGGCACGGGCGCAGCCCAGCCCGTTTCGTTGCGGCGCAGCATCAACAGACGGCAGAAAGGTCGCGGAGAATTGGCGTCTATTGGTCCGACAGATTGATGCTCGGCACATTGCGTACAATAATACCGGTTGCCATCCGGTGAAAAAGCGCCACTGACGAAGCCGGCGGCGATCTCAGCAGGTAATCCGATCGCTACTGCAGGCGCCTGCCAATCTTCAGCCAGACGCTCGCTGCGCCACAATCTGGCCTCGACATTCGGTGTCTGAACCACTGAAAAATAAAGGACATCGTCGCTGAAAAGCAATGGTGCAAACTCGTTGGCGCTCGTATTGACCGGCTCCGGGAGTCGCGCACATTCCAGCCGAGGCGGTTCCAGTCTGGCTGCGTCATCCAGTCGAATGGCCAGGTCGCATCCAGCGATATCGTTGTCGATCACCTTGCGCACTAGATCCCTTTGTTCGCCCCGGTAATGCTGAAAACAAAAGAGAAAAGCCTCCCGGGCTTCGGCATAGCGGCCACTTTGTTTTAAGGTGCGGGCATAACGCAAACCTGCCAGTTCAAATTGATCCGCGGGTTCGCGCACCAAACGGTAACAATCGGCGGCTTTGCCATACGACCGGCCGCGGTAATAAGCCTCGGCGGCCTTGTACAACAGCACGGGGCGGTCGGTGCGCAGGCGCTCGGCGTGTTCGAATTGCTCAGCGGCGGCGACGTACTGGCCTGCTGCCCAAAGCTTGTCTGCCTGGGCAGTTATATCGCCCACTTGTTGTCCCGCAATAATCGGCAACGACACGCCATTGAAGAACAAAATGGTTATTAAAACCCTGAAAATCAAAATATTGCCCGCATTCATCATTCTTTATCCGATACCAACTGTTCCACTACTTCCGGAAAATGCCGGTGTTCAGGATTACCCGGTACGCGGTGCGCCGAAATACGCGGGTGTCATCCCATCTTTCGACAGGGCAGTACAGCCTGAAAGATCGTATCGCCCTCGTCATAATGCTCGTTCACGAAGTGAATGGTAATGCCCGACTCGGGCTCGCCGGCAGCCAGTACCGCCTCATGCACCCGCATTCCCGCGCATGCCCTTGCCGCCGAATTTGGGCAGCAATGCGGGGTGGATGTTCACGATCCTGCGCGGAAACGCGCACCAGCCAGGTCGGAACCAGCCATAGAAACCCGGCTAAAACGATAAAATCGATGCGTTTTTCCCGCAAAACAGCCAGCAGTTCCTCGCTCTCGTAAAACGATGCCCGGCTGATAATTTGGGTCGCAACACCATGCTTTCGCGCAATGTCGAGCACGCCGGCGTCGGGTTTGTTCGATACCACCAGTACCACGCGGGCGACATCCGATGGTTCAAAATGTTCGATGAGCCTGCGAGCGTTGCTGCCTGTTCCGGAAGCGAAAACGGCGATGTTTTTCATAATAAATGATGAACAGCGGTATTTCGGGTGAAAGGTTGTCAGTCGGCCACGCTGGTTTTTTCCAGGCGCTTGTGCATCAGGATCAAAGGCAGCACGGCCGAACCGTACCAGGGATGCAGTTCCATTTCGAGCCGGCCCGCCTGAATGGCCGGGTCGGTGGCGGTCAGTTGCCGCGCTTCTTCCACTGTTTTGACATTAAAAATGTAAATACCGCGGATGTCGCCATCGTCCATAAACGGACCGGCAAGCACGAGTTTTCCTTCGTTGGCCAGCCGGATAATGTTTTGAAGATGCGCTTTCTGGAGATTGGCCGCGGGTGACGGAATCCTGGGAGCGATTTGGGCCACGTTTTAAAAAAGCCATGACGTAGGGCTTCATGCCATACTGATCGGCGCCGAGTTTTTGGGCAAAAACCGAGTCAAAACCGCTGCCTGAATCATGGACCAGGGAATAAAGGTCTGTTTTTTGCGATGTTGGGGCAGGGGCCTGCGGCGCATGGCAGGCTGCCCATGCAAACAGCACCGGCAGCAAAAGTGGGTAAAATTGTTTTTGTTTCAAGGCTTATACAATAGTTTCAAACGAACAGATCCAAAATCGTCAGGGCGCCAAAAATCAGGCTGGCAATCCCATTGGTTGTAAAAAACGCCAGGTTGACCCGCCGCAGATCATGAGTCTTCACCAGCAAATGCTGATACACCAGCAAGCCCAGAAAAATACCCGTGCCGGCCTGGCGACATCCGACTTCCGGCAGGAGGGCATGCAGGCGCCATCCGGCCAGCACCAACAATCCGGCGGAAATCAGGTGAAGCGCTTCGGAAAGCCGCAGGGCCCGGGCTTTGCCCAGCCAGGAGGGCACCGAATACAGTTGTTGTGTTTTGTCAAAATCCTCGTCCTGCAAGGCGTAAATAATGTCGAAACCCGCCGTCCAGAACAGCACGGTCAGCCCCAGCAGCACGGGCAGCCATGCGAAATGCCCCGCCACGGCCAGGTAAGCGCCCACGGGCGCCAGGGCCAGCCCCAATCCCAGCACGAAATGACAGAGCCAGGTGAATCGTTTCGTGTAACTGTATCCCAGCACAACCACCAGCGCCACCGGCGACAGATAGAAGCACAACCGGTTGATGAAAAAGGTAGTAAAAACGAAAAGTACACAATTCAGCGCCACGAAAATCAATGCTGCCCGGGGCCGGATCACGCCGGCCGGGATTTCCCGCATCTGCGTCCGCGGGTTCACGGCGTCGATGTCGCGGTCGAGCCAGCGGTTAAAACCCATGGCCGCGCTGCGCGCAAACACCATACAAGCATTCACCAGTCCCAGCAGCCGCCAGCACAGCCCGCCATCGGTTTGTTCCATTGTGGCACAAAAGTTCCGTCGCGCGAAAGGCATCGCGGAAAATCGGAGGGTGAATTTGACCTTAGGGAGAGAGGTAGATTTTCATCGGGCAAAGTAGTGATTTTTGGTCTTTTGCTGCTGGTCTTTGGGAAGCGCGTATGCCAAAGACCAAAGACCAACACAAAGCCAACAGCCAAAGACCAAAGACCATTTACTACTTTTGCCCCGCAATAATTCAAAGCCAGACCCGTCACAGCTCACAAAACTCACGCTGCGATTACTGGCGTACACGGTTGCCAGTTCCTGAAACAAATCAACCAATTTCGACCTGGAAAAAATGGTGGATACCAACGATGAATGGATCGTTTCCCGCACGGGTATCCGTGAACGCCGCATCCTGAAAACGCCCGGTTGGGCAACAAGTGATATGTGTGCCGAAGCCGTGCGCGGCCTTTTGGAAAAAACGGGTACCAAACCCGGCGAGATCGACCTGCTGATCGTAGCCACTGTCACGGGCGACATGGTTTTTCCCGATACTGCCAATACCGTTTGTGATAAAATCGGCGCCAAAAACGCCTTTGGGTTCGATATCAACGCGGCCTGCTCGGGCTTTCTATACGCGCTTTCCACTGCTTCGCAATTTGTTCAGAATGAAACCTATAATAAGGTCGTCGTCGTTGGCGCGGATATGATGTCGTCCATCATCGACTATACCGACCGCAATACCTGCGTGATCTTTGGCGACGGCGCCGGCGCTGTGCTGCTCGAACCCCGCCGCGACGGCACAGGTATTATCGACTTCGTACTGCGTGCCGACGGCTCGGGCCGCGAACTGCTGAATATGAAAGCCGGCGGCTCCCTGCATCCGGCAACCATGGAAACGGTCATGGCCCGCGAACACTACGCCTGGCAGGACGGCAAACGCGTATTCGTGCAAGCCGTCAAAGGCATGACGAGCACCTGCGAGGAAGTCATTCGCCGCAACAAAATGACCACCGACGACATCACCTGGGTCGTTCCGCACCAGGCCAATATGCGCATCATCACCTCGGTGGCTGAGCATCTTCATTTCCCGATGGAACGGGTCATGGTCAACATCGAAAAATACGGCAACACGACCGCGGCTACTTTGCCGCTTTGCCTGTGGGACTACGAAAGCCGACTGAAAAAAGGCGACAACCTCATCCTGACGGCATTTGGCGGTGGGTTTACCTGGGGAGCGGTGTATTTGAAGCCGGCGTATTAAGAACTTTCGCAACCGCAGGGGCGCAAAGACGCAAAGAAATTAGCGAAGTCTTTGCGCCCCGCGGTTCCGAAACACCCAACACCAACGGAACATTGTTCCGATTTCCCCCTCAAAAACCGGCTTCTGAAAAAATTATTATCGGCGATTCAAGCCCTGTTGGGCGTTTTCAACGGAAAAGACCTACTTTTGCGCGCCCAATTCCAAAGCCCCGAAACGCATCTCTCATCATTCATCATTTATCATTCCAGAAAAATGGCAACGACGGCAGACATCCGCAACGGCCTGTGCATTGAACTGAACAACGACATCCTGCGTGTCATCGATTTCCAGCGCTTCCAGGTGGGGCGCGGCAGTGGCAAGGTGTGGACCAAACTCAAAAGCAGCACCAACGGCAAAGTCATCGAACATACCTTTCAAAGCGGCCACAACATCACGGAAGTGCGCGTGGAACGCCGCAAATTCCAATACCTGTACCCCGACGGCGACGACTATGTGCTCATGAACCAGGAAACCTACGACCAGATTACTGTTCCGGGCGACCTGATCGAAAACGGCAAGTTCCTCAAAGAAGGCGACGTCGTGGACGTGCTGTTCCACGCCCAGAAAGAAACCTTGCTTTCCATCGAATTGCCGCAGACGGTGGTGCTTGAAATCACCTATACCGAGCCCGGCCTGCGCGGCGACACCGCCACCAACACCCTCAAACCGGCTACCGTCGAAACCGGCGCCGAGGTGCGCGTGCCGTTGTTCTGCGAACAAGGCGACCTGATCAAGATCGATACCGTCACCGGCGCCTACATGGAACGGGTGAAGAAATAATCAAAGGGCAAATAGGCAAAGGGCAAAAAAGCAAAGGGCAAAAAAGCAAAGGGCAAAAGACGAAGGGCAAGGTGCAAACCTGCCGAATATTATTTTTGCTATTCGCCTTTTGCCCTTTGCTTTTTTGCCCTTTGCTTTTTTGCCCTTTGCTTTTTCTAACTTTACGCCCCAAATTTTTTTGGTCTTTGCAAAACAAACTTCGGTATGGATTTCAGCCAAATACAAGAGATCATTCGCATGGTCAGCAAACACAAGCTGACCGAATTCACCCTCAAGGAAGGTGATTTCAAACTCGTCATCCGCAACCAGCCGGGCGCTGAAAACGCCACTGCCGCCGTACCCGTGGTGTTGCCCGCCGCACCTCAGGTAGTGGCCGTGCCCGCGGCGCCTGCCGCTCCGCCGCCCGCCGCCCCCGCGCCAAAAGCAGAGCCCGCGCCAGCGCCCGCCGCAACGGCCGATGACGCCAAACTCGTCGCCATCAAATCGCCCATGGTCGGCACCTTCTACCGGAGTTCTTCTCCCGACAAGCCGCCTTTTATCAAAGTCGGCGACACCGTGGATGCCGGCTCCCCGGTCTGTATCATCGAGGCCATGAAACTCTTCAACGAGATAGAAAGCGACGTGAAAGGAAAAATCGTCAAAGTCCTCGTGGAAGACGCCTCCCCGGTCGAGTACGACCAGCCGCTGTTCCTGGTGGATCCTGCCTAAGCGTTTAATGATGTGATTTTAAAAGGTTTATAAAGGTTGATGAGGGCTTATTAGAGTTATGCAGGTTGATTTTTATCCGAAAAGAGAAAATCTTCTCCGATTGCAATACCAGGCATAAACTTTATAAACCGTTATCAACCTTCATCAATCCGTTGAAACCACCTCGTTCATCATTTCAAAAGCGAACGATGTTTAAAAAAATACTCATTGCAAACCGTGGGGAGATTGCCCTGCGCATTATCCGTACCTGCAAGGAAATGGGCGTCAAAACCGTGGCGATTTATTCCACGGCCGACCGCGACAGCCTGCACGTGCGTTTTGCCGATGAAGCCGTTTGTATCGGGCCCCCGCCTTCCTCCGAGAGTTACCTCAACATCCCGCGGATCATGGCCGCCGTCGAAATCACCAATGCCGATGGCGTACACCCGGGCTACGGATTCCTTGCCGAAAACGCCGGTTTCGCCGAAATTTGCCGCGATTACGGGGTGAAATTCATCGGTCCTTTGCCCGACCAGATTCGAGCAATGGGTGACAAAATCACCGCCAAAGAGACCATGCTGAAAGCCGGCGTGCCCTGTGTACCCGGCACCGAGGGGCTCCTCCAGGACCTCAAAACCGGCCTCAAACTGGCCAAGGAGATCGGCTACCCCGTGATCCTGAAAGCCACAGCAGGCGGCGGCGGCAAAGGCATGCGCATCGTCTGGAAAGAAGACGAGTTTGAAAAACAGTGGGAAACCGCACGGCGCGAAGCCAAGGCTTCTTTCGCCAACGACGGCATCTACATGGAGAAATACATCGAAGAACCCCGTCACATCGAAATTCAGGTCGCCGGCGACCAGTACGGCAAAGCCTGCCACCTCTCCGAGCGCGACTGCTCCATCCAGCGCCGCCACCAAAAACTGGTGGAGGAATCACCTTCGCCCTTCATGACGCCCGAGCTCCGCGAAAAAATGGGTGAGGCTGCCATCAAGGCCTGTACTGCGATCAACTACGAAGGCGTCGGGACCATCGAATTCCTCGTGGACAAACACCGGAATTTCTACTTCATGGAAATGAATACGCGGATCCAGGTGGAACATACCGTGACGGAAGAAGTGATTGATTTTGACCTGATTAAAGAGCAAATCAAGATCGCTGCAGGCGTGCCCATCAGCGGAAAAAACTATTTCCCCGAACTGCACGCCATCGAGTGCCGCATCAACGCGGAGGACCCTTTCAACGATTTCCGCCCCAGCCCCGGCCGTATCACTTCCTTCCACTCGCCGAAAGGCCACGGCGTGCGCGTCGACACCCACGTTTACGCCGGCTACACCATCCCGCCGTACTACGATTCCATGATCGCCAAACTCATCGTTCGTGCCCGCACCCGAGACGAAGCTATCCTTAAAATGGAGCGCGCCCTCGACGAGTTTATCATCGAAGGCGTCAAAACCACGGTACCCTTCCATCAGCGCCTGATGCGCAACGAAGACTTCCAGAAGGGCAACTTCACGACGAATTTTTTGAATACCTGGGATTTCAGAAACGAAGAAATTTGACCCACCAGTCCATCATCGAACAATGGGAAAAACGGGCGGAAGGTGCGAAGGATCGCGCCTTCCGCTTTTTTCGCTGGCTGAAAACGCTGGATCCGGACCGTGTTGACAACATCGCGAAAGAAACACACACGGAAGTATTCAAGGCGGTCAGCTGCACCGATTGCGCCAATTGTTGCCGCACCCTGAAACCGCAGTTTCTTCCCCGGGAAATTCAGGCCGCCAGCAAGTTTCTCGGGCTGAACCAGGAAGAATTTACCCAAAAATACCTGACGAAAAACGCCCAGAACAACTGGGAAACCAATGACCTGCCCTGCCCTTTTTTGGCCGACAACGGTTTTTGCAACATCTACGAAGTGCGTCCCGGGGATTGTAGCGGCTATCCGCATACTGATAAAAAACATTTTGCCGGACGGTCGTGGTCGCACGCGGAAAATGCCGCCACCTGCCCCGCCGTATTTACCATTCTGGAGCGCATGAAAGACCGGATGGGATACGCCGATATGCCCGCTCGATAGCAACTTTTTTTACGGCAGACCGTTCTTTTTCAATTTATTATGAGAACGATCCTTTCCGTTTTTATCCTCTTTTTCCTTGCAGGCGCAGGCTCCCTCCGGGCGCAGGACCAGTTGAATTTTCCGCACGGCTGCAACTATTTCGGCGAGGAAAAAGAAGCCATTCATTACGTGTTCGAGCCCTCGGACGAAGCCGAAGCCATCGTGCACCGTATCCTGGACGCGGCAGGCGCGTTGAGCTACGACGGGTTTGTCGTAAAAGCCTCCAATGTGGAAAATGCCGTGGCCGTGATGGTCGACGGCCAGCGTTACATCCTCTACAACACCTCTTTTCTTGAGAAATTCAAACAGGACGCCAATACCGCCTGGGCTGCTTACAGTGTCCTGGCCCACGAGATCGGTCACCACCTCAACGGCCACACCTTCGACAACAGCAATCCGGCGCAGCGAAAAAAAATGGAGCTCGAAGCCGATCGCTTTTCAGGGGCCGTGCTGCGCTCTCTGGGGGCTACCCTCGAGGAGGCCAAAGCAGGTATCCGAAGCCTTCCCCTGCCCGGCGAAACGGCTACTCACCCCTCTGCAGCGGCGCGGGAAGCCGCCGTTTCGAACGGCTGGAAAAAACAGGACGAAGTACTGCGCAACAACGCCAACGCGGAAGACGATGCCCCGGGCCGCGGTGACCTGCGCAATGTGGAGAGCCGATTAACTGGCGCGTGGGCGGAGCCCGATTCGATGGACGTCGATTCCATGATTTATCAGCCGGTGATCAAGTTTGAAAAAGACGGCGCTTTCGGCTTGTACAACCGCCAGTTTTACTGGAGCTTGCCCGACAGGTACACGGAGGAACAATATATGTCCGGCCGCTGGTCGTGGGATGCTGAAACAGCCTTGCTGGTACTCGAATACCGGCTGTACAGCCACGATTTTCCATGTCATTACCGTATCACAAAATTTGAAAACAAGACCCTGATATTCGAACCCGCACCAGCAAAAAACGACCCCAAAAGCATCAGCCAGTACGATCCGAAGGAGGTGGAGCCGGAGTTTTTTGACCTGTTGCGAATATTGCAGGGGTGGCGGTATGAGCTGAGGAGGGTGGGGGGGGAGTATGGCAAGCAGTAATCTCCCGTACCTTTGCCTTTCATGCTCCAACTCCTTCGTTACTACCGCCCCTATCGCCGATCCCTCGCCCTGGCCGTGCTCAGCAACCTGCTGATGTCGGTCTTTATGGTCGTCAGTATCCCCGTGCTGCAGCCGTTTTTGCAGATCCTGTTCAACCCGGAAGAGATGGCTGCCAAGGCGACTACCGGCACCGATTTGGACAGCCTGGAAGCAAAGAGCAGTGCTTTTTTCGCCGATCTGATCCGCGACCACGGCCGTGAGGAGGCCCTGTTGCTCGTTTGTATTTTTCTCGTGCTGGTTTTTTTCGGCAAAAACCTGTTTCGCTATCTCTCGCTGTATTTTCTGGCGCCGGTACGCAACGGTGTGGTGCGCGACATTAGGCAGCAACTGGTGAATAAAATCCTGGCCCTGCCCATCTCATATTTCACGGAAAGCCGAAAAGGCGACCTTATGAGCCGAATCAGCTCTGATGTGCAGGAGATCGAATGGAGCATCGTCGGGGTGGTGGAGTCCATCGCCCGGGAACCGCTGGTGATCCTCGGCAGCGTGGCGTTTATGATCTATGTTTCACCCGGACTGTTGTTGTTCGTGATCGGGCTGATGCTCTTTTCGGCGCTCATCATCGGCGGGGTGGGGCGTTCCCTGCGCAAGCAATCGGGCGAGGCGCAAACCCGCCTGGGCATGCTGGGCTCGCTGGTGGAGGAGACCCTCGGCGGACTGCGTATCATCAAAGGTTTCAATGCCGAACCCTGGCAGCGCAATCGGTTTGCGAAGGAAAACCAGGGCTATGCCCGCACCCTGACCCGCCTGTACCGCCGCAAGGACCTGGCCTCGCCGTTGTCCGAATTCCTGGGTATTTCGGCCGTAGCGGTTCTGCTGTGGTTCGGGGCCAAGCAGGTGTTTGCCGGACAAATCTCTGCCGCCACGTTCATCACCTTTCTGTACGCTTTTTACAACGTCATCGAACCGGCAAAGGCTTTATCGGGCGCTACCTATAACATTCGAAAAGGCATGGGCGCACTGGAACGAGTGCAGGAGATACTGAACGCCGACATCTCCATCCAGGAAGCCGAAAATGCCCTCGCCATCAAGTCGTTTTCTGAAAAAATTGAATTCAAAAACGTCTCCTTCCAATATGCCAACGCCGAACGCCCTGCCGTGGAGCACATCGATCTGATCATTCCCCACGGCAAGATCATCGCGCTGGTAGGTGCTTCCGGCGCAGGTAAAAGCACCCTTGCCGACCTGTTGCCGCGTTTTTACGACGTGTCGGACGGTCAGATTCTCGTGGACGGAACGGATATCCGGCATCTTCGCCTGCACGATTGGCGGTCGCTGCTGGGCATCGTCAGTCAGGAGGCCATCCTGTTCAACGACACCGTACGCAACAACATTCTGTTTTCCAGTGCCGACGCCAGCGAGGACGACATCATCGCTGCCGCAAAAGCCGCCAACGCCCATGATTTCATCATGGCCCTGCCGGAGGGTTACGATACGAATATCGGCGACCGAGGCTCCAAACTCAGCGGTGGTCAGCGCCAGCGACTCACGATTGCCCGCGCCCTGCTTAAAAACCCGCCCCTGCTCATCCTAGACGAAGCAACCTCGGCGCTCGACAGCGAGTCAGAGCAACTCGTGCAGGCTGCGCTCGACCGTCTGCTGGCCAATCGCACGGCGCTCGTGATCGCCCACCGGCTCAGCACCGTACAACACGCCGATGAAATCGTGGTGATGGACGCAGGCAGGATTGCAGAGCGCGGGACCCACGAAATGCTGATGTCGAAGGGAAAAATTTATCGTAAACTGGTTGAATTGCAAGCTTTGTAGGATCAGCAGCCGTCAGCCGACAGATTCGCCATCAAAATTTGCGGGTTGAGATTACCTGATTTCAAATCATGGAAAACCCGCTTACCTTTGGAGCACCGGCACCGGTTGGTTTTCCGTATGTTGCGCGGGGGTCGGTACATTCACATAGACTACTTTAATCGCCTTTGGTTTTAAAACATCAATCAATCCATGAAACAGATGCTACTCGCTGTTCTTTCTGCTTTTTGCCTGAGCGCCAACGCCCAAATCACGGTGACTTCAGCAACCTTCCCGGCCGTGGGCGATACCCTGAGGTACGCTCGAACATTCTCATCAACCATTTCAGGAATTGTCACGCCTCCCGGCGGTAACCAGCTTTGGGATTTTACGGGCCTGAGCTCGGACGAAACCTTTGAAACGGTGTACCAGCCGGCAGCCGCCGGACAAAATTCCGGTGATTTCCCCGGCGCCGAAACCGTCGTGATCGGTACCACCGGTGAATCGTACTACAACATCACCCCATCGAAGTTTGAGCTCCTCGGTTATGCCGGTGGCGACCCCGCCAATTTCGGCGTGCAGGTGCTGGCTAAGTTCGGCCCCACACTCATCGAACGGCGTTCGCCGATGAATTTCTTTGATATCAACCAGCAAACTACCGACCTGTCCCTGCCATTTTCTCTGCAGGATTTGCCCGACAGCCTCGTAGCCAATATCCCCGGCATCCAGTTTGTGGATTCGATCCGGGTACGCATTAATTACCAACGCCTTGAAGTGGTCGACGGCTGGGGCACACTCAAAATTCCCGGCGGACAGTATCCTGTTTTGCGCGAAAAACGCACCGAATACACCACTACGGCCCTCGACGTGCATTCCTTCCTCGGCTGGATTCCGATTCCCGTTGGCACCGGCGGCGGTGGTATCACCGACTTTCTGGGTACGGATACTGCCACCGTTTACCGTTATTTCAGCAATACCGAAAAGGAAGAAATCGCTGTCGCTACCCTCAATGCCGATCAAAGCGTGGTGGAATCTGTGCGCTACAAAAACAACAGCACCACCCCGGTCCACTACATCAATGCTCCGGGTACTGCCACGATTCAGGCCTATCCCAATCCGGCCACGGAATGGGTGCGTTTCGATTGCAGCAACCTCCCCGCCGACGATTATACCCTCAAGATTTTCAGCATCATCGGCAAGGAAATCTGGAAAAACACCTACACCCTCTCAGGCAATAAATCCATCCGGCTTGAACTGGACGACTTTAAAAAAGGCACGTATTTCTACAGTCTGGAAGATAAAAAGGGCAACATTATCGGGACCAAACGCCTCGTGGTCGTCAAACCCTGATCATTTCCCAAAACATTTCAACTGAATCAATCGAGGCAGTGGCAACCAGCCACTGCCTCGTTGTTTTATGTACTGATGTCTATTTTTGAAGCATGAAATGGTCATTGTTGCTCTATGGTGCGATACTTGGGCTGCTGCTGGCTGCCATGCAGACGTTCCGATACCGGCTGGTGATGTACGACCATGCGACGGAGTGGTACGTCGGCCTGGTGGCGCTGCTGTTCACCGTGGTGGGCATTTGGGCGGGCCGGAAATTCAGCCTGCGTAAAGACTCCGCTCAGGTAAACCAACAGGAGGTTGAAGCCGAAACATTCCTGCCGGATGCTGCTGCTGTGGCGCGCCTCGGCCTTACGCCGAGAGAACTGGAGGTGCTGCAACTGATCGCGCAGGGGCACAGCAACCAGGAAATCGCGGCACAGCTTTTTGTTTCCCTGAATACGGTAAAAACCCACACAGCCAACGTCTTTTCCAAACTCGGCGTGCAGCGCCGCACCCAGGCCATTCAAAAAGCGAAGACACTGGGATTGCTTTCATGAGCCTCCCCCAAAAGGATGATTTTGCACCTTGCAACGCCGAATCACCCGAAAGTACGACCCTCAAAACTCCTCTGAGGTATTCCTTTGCCCCAATCATTCACAAAAAAACAGAACGACATGAACAAAACTATTCTGAAGTACGGACTGCTTTCCGGCCTCGCCGCCGCGACCCTGATGTTGTGCACGGCCTTTTATTTCCACAACTCTTCCGACTATTCCAACGGCGAAATATTCGGCTACACGGGTATTCTGCTGAGTATGATTTTTGTCTTTTTGGGCGTGCGCGCCTACCGGGAAAAAGACGGCGGCGGCACGATCAGTTTCGGAAAAGGGTTTCTGGTGGGCCTCGCAATCACCCTGATCTCCTGCACCTTGTACGTCGTTACGTGGCTGATCGTGTACGAAACCCTGATGCCCGATTTTCTGGAAAAATTTATGGACACCACACTGGCACAGATGCGCGCTTCCGGAGCCAGCGAGGCAAAAATTCAGATGGAAACGGCCAAAATGGAGGAATACCGGACGATGTATCAAAACCCCTTTCTTCGGGCAGGCCTCACCTTTCTGGAGCCCTTCCCGGTAGGCTTGCTGGCTACTTTGGTCTCGGCGCTGGTTTTGAAACGCAGATAGTGAGCCACCGGTAGCCCGGAATTTATTCCGGGCTACCGGAAAATGTTACGAAAACGTCAAAATCGGCAGCCCTGCGCAACGCCCCTGTAACCAAATGGTCTTTCCGACCGTCTTGCTTTTACCGGATACCACTTTATTGTCTAAAACCTTTATTGTCAAAGCTATGCGAACCAAATCATTTTTGCTGCTTTTTGCGCTGCTGACCAGCTGCTCTGCATTTTCCCAACAGGAACAAACCATTGCCAACCATCGGAACCTGGGTTTTACAGGCATCTGGGGCGGCGGCAAACACCAACTGATGCGCCTGGGCGACAACAACGCCTACCTCCATGGCGGTTTTTTCGGACTGGAATTTGGCAAAGCCCTTTTTATCGGGTTCGGCGGCTACCACACGGACGATAATTTTACGCACAACACCTACCGGAACCAGGATTTTGACATGCGCTGGAAGGTCGGTACCATCGGCTACGGGTTCCAGAATTTCAAAGCCATCCACCCCATGATCAATGTGGACGCCGGCGGCGGGAAAATCCGCCTCGGCGACGTCGGAACCGACCGGGTAGTCGTGATCCAGCCCTCCGCAGGCATCGAGTTCAACATATTCCGCTGGTTCCACCTCGGCCTCGAAGGCGGCTACCGATTTGTGACCGACACCGACCTTCCGGGTCTGAGCGATCAGGCTTTGTCGGGCGCCTTCGGCCAGGCCACCCTTAAATTCGGATTCTCCTGGGGCCGCTACAACAAACGCGCTCCCGGCCGCGACGACGACGACAACGATTAGCTTCTTGAATGACGATTGATGACTCGAGGATTGTTGAATTTTGATGTAAAATGCTGATCGCCACATTTTTGACTAAAAATTCAAGCAATTGTCCATCTCACATCAATATCAAAATTCAACAATCCTGTTGTCATCAATCGTCGTTCAAATAAATACAAAGACCTGGGCTACCCCCAGGTCTTTTGTTTTAAAAGGGGGTTGTGGCGCGCAGCTGCAGAGTCGTACCTTTGCGCCTGCATCACCACACATCTGAATTTATGGAAGTCCTGACCACTCACCACACCTCCGCCGAACTGATCGAACTGGAAGACCGCTACAACGCGCACAATTACCACCCGCTGCCGGTGGTGCTGGATCGCGGGGAAGGCGTTTTTGTCTGGGACGTGGAAGGAAAGCGTTATTACGACTTTTTGTCGGCCTACAGCGCTGTCAATCAAGGCCATTGTCATCCGCGAATTATCCGCGCCCTCACCGAGCAGGCCCAGAAACTAACCCTTACTTCGCGGGCTTTTCACAACAGCCTCCTGGGGCCGTACTCCGAATTCATTACGCAATACTTTGGATACGAACGGGTTTTACCGATGAACACCGGGGTGGAAGCAGTCGAAACGGCCATCAAACTCGCGCGCCGCTGGGGCTATCGTGTCAAAGGTGTGGCCGACGGCGAAGCCAAAATCATTGTTGTCGAAGGTAATTTCCACGGTCGCACGGTTTTGGCTATTTCCGCTTCTACCGATCCCAGCAGCCGCCGGGCATTCGGGCCTTACGTGCCTGGGATACTTACCATTCCTTATGATGATCTTGCCGCGCTGGAAGCCGCTTTGGCTGATCCCACCGTGGTCGGATTCCTCGTAGAGCCAATTCAGGGCGAAGCCGGTGTAGATGTACCCTCCGACCCGTATTTGCCCAAGGCCTTCGAATTGTGCCAAAAACATAATGTGCTGTTTATCGCCGACGAAGTCCAAACGGGTGTGGCCCGCACCGGACGCTTGCTGTGTTGCGACCATTTCGGCTTCAAACCCGATCTGCTCGTATTGGGCAAAGCCCTGAGCGGCGGGGTGTTGCCGGTGAGCGCCGTGCTGAGTTCTCACAAGGTCATGCTGACCCTCAAGCCCGGAGAACATGGTTCCACTTTTGGCGGCAACCCGCTCGCCTGCGCCGTGGCGATGGAAGCGCTGCGTGTCGTAGAAGACGAAAACCTGGCCGACAATGCCGAGTTTTTGGGAAAAATATTCCGCCGCCGAATGAACGAACTCCTGCAAAAACGCCCCGACCTGATTACCAGGGTCCGTGGCCGCGGCTTGCTCAACGCCGTTCTGATCAACGACACCGAAGAAAGCGAAACGGCCTGGAACATTTGCCTTGCGCTGGCGGAAAACGGCCTGCTGGCCAAACCGACCCACGGCAACATCATTCGTTTTGCGCCGCCCCTGGTGATGACGGAAACCCAGATGGAAGAATGTTGTTCTATCATTGAACAGGTCTTTTTGACCTTTGAAAAATAAAGCCGCCTTACTTTTGGCGCCCAATCACCCAGCTGCTTCCGCCAGGTTGCGGCCGACAAACATTCACACACTCACTCATTCACACATTCACTCATTATAATGAATCTCCACGAATATCAGGGCAAGGAGTTGCTCAAATCCTTCGGAGTCAAAATCCAGGAAGGCATCGTAGCCAGCACCGCGGCGGAAGCGGTAGAAGCGGCAAAAAAAATTAAGGAACTGTACAACTCCGACTGGTGCGTGGTGAAGGCCCAGATCCATGCCGGAGGCCGCGGCAAAGGCGGCGGCGTCAAACTCGCCAAAAGCCCCGAACAGGCCGGTGAAATTGCCGGACAGATCATTGGCATGATGCTCAAAACGCCCCAGACGCCTCCGGAAGGCAAACTGGTGCGCAAAGTGCTGGTGGCCCAGGACGTGTTTTACCCCGGCGCCAACGAACCGAAAGAGTTCTACATCAGCATCCTGACCGACCGCGGACGTGGCGGCAACGTCATTATTTATTCGCCCGATGGCGGCATGGACATTGAAAAAGTGGCCGAAGAAACGCCCGAGCGGGTATTCACGGAAAATATCGATCCGCTGCTCGGACTGCGCCCGTTCCAGGCTCAAAAAATCGCTTTCAACCTTGGGTTGAGCGGTCAGGCCTTCAAGGAAATGGTCGATTTTGTGCAAAAACTTTACGCAGCCTTCGTCGGCTCCGATGCCAGTCTGTTCGAGATCAACCCCTGCCTGAAAACCTCGGACGATAAAATCATCGCCGTGGATGCCAAAGTCGCCCTCGACGACAACGCTCTTTTCCGTCATCCCGACCTCGAAGCGCAACGCGACATTACGGAAGAAGACCCCACCGACGTGGAAGCCCGCGCTTTCGACCTCAACTACGTCAAACTGGACGGCAACGTGGGCTGCATGGTGAACGGCGCAGGCCTGGCCATGGCCACCATGGACCTTATCCAACTCTCCGGCGGCCAACCCGCCAACTTTCTCGACGTGGGGGGCACCGCCGATGCACAACGCGTTGAAAATGCGATGCGTATCATCCTGAAAGACGACAACGTGAAGGCCATCCTGATCAATATTTTCGGCGGCATCGTCCGCTGCGACCGGGTAGCGCAGGGCGTCGTGGATGCGTACAAAACCATCGGCAACATTCCCGTGCCGGTGATCGTGCGCCTGCAAGGCACCAATGCCGATCTGGGTAAAAAGATCATCGACGAGTCGGGCCTCAAAGTGTTCGGCGCCGTGGAATTCCAGGAAGCGGCCGATCTGGTGAAAAAAGTGCTGGCGAATTAACGGTCCGGCCTGGTCAAGATTGGATTTATAAACGGTAGCGCGGCGTTCAGCTGCGCTACCGTTTATCATTTGCCCGCCAGTAAAAACAATTCATCCAATTGTTTTTCCACCGGAAGCGTCTGCTCCAGCCGGACGGTTCGGCAGGGCAAATGGTTCAGCCAGGCCAGTTCTTTTTCGCGGCTGCGCCAATTGTCAGAGGGCTCGTCATACGCCATCGACCACAACAGAAATTTTTCAAAAATGTCGTGTAAATCGCCTCCGGCGGTTATTCGTCCGGCGCCGTAACGCTGCGTCTCGCGATGCCGGATACGCTCCAGGCGGAGCCCTGCGGGTAGCCAGCAGTACACTGCCAGGTCGAAACGGGGGATAAAAACGTCTCCCCAGCCGCATAAAGACCCGGAAAGCACCCAGCGCTCTCCGGCTTTATCGAGGCTTTCCGTCAGCAATTGCCGGCGGTGGTCCGGGTTGCGTTTGCGGCGATAGGGCAGGGCGTCGTCCGTGAACCAGACAAAGTCGTCTGTGTCGAAATGGGGGCAATGGAGCCTTTGCGCAAGTGCACGGCCGAGCGTGCTGACGCCGGCGCCCGGCGCGCCAAAGATGTGGACATGCCTGATATTCAGGATGTTCCAATCAGTCATCTTTTTTCTTGAACCGGTAGGAATACAGGTCGGGAATGTTCTCGTAGTATCCGTCGAGCACTACAGCGTTGTAAGCGCTTTGGATAGCGGTGATGGCTTCAGCGGCGTCGGCGATGCTGTTGCCGTTCACGGAAGTGATCACAAAACCCGGTTGCATATTCGTACTGGCGACCATGCTGCCCCGTCGAACGCTCACGACCATGGCGCCCTGCGTCCGGATGCTCCGTTGTTCGTCGCGGGTGAGGTTGCGCAGTTGAAATCCGAGCGCTTCTTCCAGTTCGTTGCCTTGCACGCGGGCCAGTCCAACCGAATTGTTGCCGTCCTTGAGCAAAATATTACTCATGTATTGTCGTCCGCCGCGCCAGTATTTGAGCGTTACACGGTCGCCGGGGCGATAACGGCCCACATATTCCTGCAATTCAGGGGTGCTGCGGATGCGGGTGCCGTTCATTCCGATGATTACATCGCCGATATTGAGGCCGGCGTCTTCTGCCGCGCCGTTGGCGCTCACGCGGGTGACGTACACCCCTTCTGCATTCGGCAGGCCGATGTCGCGGGCACGGTCGCTGTCGAGGTCCTCGATACCGACGCCGAGATAAGCGCGCTGCACGACGCCGTATTCACGGAGGTCCTTGATGATTTTTTGCGCCAGATTGGACGGCACGGCAAAAGAGTAGCCTTCGTAACTGCCCGATTCTGTGATAATCGCCGTATTGATGCCGATGAGTTCGCCCGCGCTGTTGACGAGCGCTCCGCCGGAATTGCCGGGATTGACCGCCGCATCGGTCTGAATAAAAGACTCGATGCTGGCGCCGCCGCCCAGGATGTCGATGTTGCGGCCTTTGGCGCTGATGATGCCTGCCGTTACGGTGCTGGAGAGGTTAAAAGGATTGCCTACGGCGAGCACCCATTCACCGACGCGCACGGAATCGCTGTTGCCAAATACCAGAAAAGGCAGGTCCTCTTCGCCGATTTTTAATAAAGTGATATCGGTGGAGGGGTCGGAGCCCACAATGGTGGCCTTATAGGTGCGTTTATCGGCGAGTGTGACTTTTATATCGGTGCTGTTTTCCACCACGTGGTGGTTGGTGACGATGAATCCATCGGGCGTGACGATCACGCCTGAGCCAGAGGAGCCCGTGAGCGAGCTGCCGCCCCAGATGCCGCCCTTGTTTTCCTGCAGGGCGCGGATATTCACCACAGCCGGGGTGGCCAGTTCGGCCGAGGTGATAAAATCGGTCGGCGCCGAGGAGTGAAAACTGCTGTTGAGCCGTGCACTGAACAATTTGTCGACCAGGCCGGCATAGCGTGCCTGGCCGTCTTCGGTGTTGTTCCAAAAGACATTACGCGCAGGTTCAAACTGTTTGTAGATAAAAACGGCGAACAAAGCGCTTGAAAGGGAAACAAAGCACAGGATGGCATATCTTTTCATGAGCGCGACAGGATAATTTTGCGGTCGATTTTGTGGACCCATCGAAAACGAAACGTACCGGTTTTTAGTTTGAAGGGACAAATTCCCGGCCAAAAAGTTGAAAGCAGCCGGGATAAAAGGCCGATTTTCACATTTCTATCACATCATTTAACAAAATGCACTTCTGGAAATATCAAGGCGCGGGAAATGACTTTGTGATGCTCGACCAGCGCGAACGTCAATGGCTCAGCCGTTCGGACACCGATCAGATTGCGCTGCTTTGCGACCGGCACTTCGGCATCGGTGCGGATGGCTTGATCCTTCTGCAAAACCGCGCCGGCTACGATTTCGAAATGGTTTATTTCAATGCCGACGGCCGGGAAAGCACAATGTGCGGGAATGGCGGAAGGTGCATTGTCGCTTTTGCCAAACACCTGGGGATCATCCGCGACCAATGCCGTTTTCTGGCCATCGATGGAGACCATGAAGCCCGCATTTCGGAGCCGGCCCAGCCTGGGGAGGAATGGGTCGAACTCCATATGCAGGACGTTCAACGTGTTGAAAAACAAGGGGATGCTTATGTATTGAATACCGGTTCGCCCCACTATGTGCGTTTTGAAAAGGACATTGAATCGTTGGACATGGTGCGGGAAGGCCGTGCCGTGCGTTATTCGGACGCTTTCCGCGAAGCGGGTATCAATGTTAACCTCGTTTGTTCGCGGCCCGATGGTTTTGACATTCGCACCTACGAGCGCGGCGTGGAGGACGAAACGCTGGCCTGCGGCACAGGCGTCACGGCGGCGGCGATTGCCTGGTTTTTGCGGGAAAATATTCCAGCCGAAGCCCAATGGACTGAAGTGGCGCCGATCCGGGCCCGCGGCGGCGAACTGGCGGTTCAATTCAGGGCCCTCGCGGATGGCTCGTTTACAGATATTTGGCTGTGCGGCCCGGCGAAACGGGTTTTTTCAGGAGAAATCGAAAAACATTAAAAAACCTTTGCAGTGCGATACATCTTTTTGATTTTCAGCCTTTTAACCGCCTTTGTTTCTTCGGCTCAGCCCGACACTATTTTCAGGATTCCCTCCATCGAACTGACGACTTCCGAGCGCATCGCACAGGACCGCCAGTTGTTGAGGGAGGCTTTTATCAGCGTCGACGACGCCTCGGTAAACAGCCTGCTGGACACCCTCGATCTCGTGCTGGAGGACTCATTTCTGGCCGCCACTTATGCCGAAGAGCGCTGGCTGCTGTGGTACTGGACGGGCAATTACCCGAGGCTTTTCGACGACGTTACCCGTTACAGCCAGCGCTACCGTTTTTTGCAAAGTCAAAAGGTGCAACCGCCTGCCGACAGTCTGATGAACCTGCTCGACGAGGTTTCGGGGGCCAGCGCGCACTTGTTGTACCAGCGGATCATTTCAGCACGGCTTTCGGCTGAGGAAACGTCTTTTGCCACGCTGCACCTCGAGTACCTGCTCACGCCCCGGCCAAGCGCCGCGCAGATTGCTGAGCAGGATGACAACGTGGTGGCGTTTCTGGAAAAATTTCCGGGTTCCCGATTCGGCCCCTACATCCGGGAGTTTCTGTACAGCGGCACGAAAACGGTCAACCGGGGTTATGATTTTGACGTGATGCTCACGGTAGGGCGCCCGGACGGTCATTACGGCAGTCATTTCAAAACTTCCGTGGGCGGTTCGCTCAGTTTTGCCTGGTGGAAAAACCGCTTCCAGTTGGGCGGGCGCCTGGGTATGGGATTTCAGACCACCAGGATCGATTTTGACCTCGAACGCACCGATGTGGCGGCCGATTCCCTCGCCATTTCAGGTTTTTTAGGCCCGGAAGCCGGATTTACGATATTGGAAAACAAAAAGTTCCGCCTCACCCCGGTGGTGGGTGCGGGGGCGGTGCTGCTGAGCATTCCCGCTCGTCGCGAAATAGATTTCGCCCAACGATTTACCTATGTCAATGTTTATGGAAATATCGGTCTGAACCTGGATTATCACTTTGGACAGGCCAAAAAAGAGGAAGACTGGGAAGGTGGCGGGCTTACGCAAGGCGGTATCCGGGTCAGTTTTGGTTACCAATGGCTCGGATTTGGCCATAACGACGACGCTTTGCAGGGCAATCTGCTGTATTTCAGCGTTGGGTACACCCTGAGAAACCGCAAGTCCTATCGCCTTCCTTACAATTGATTTATTCCGGGGATCGTTTCACGCAAAGCTTAACAACAGCACCGAAAACATGTCCATGACTTCTACCGCTTTCGACTGGTTTTCCGATCTCAGCCCGGCTGTTGCCGCGCGGGAATCGTGGCACGACGGCAGCTACAACCAGCGTATCACCTGTCAGGTCGTCTATCAGGGGAATTATCCTTTTGCCATTGCCTGCGGGGCGGCTTTGTTGGCCGAGCACATTCGGCGGTTCCGGTTTTCGCCCGATGTAATTCAGCGGCTGGGGCGGGTGACTGATCACCAGGGGCGCTCCGTTTTTGACGAAAGTTTTCTCAACCATTTGCAGCGAATGCGATTGCAGGTTCAGTTGGCTGCGCCGCAGGAAGGCACCTTGTTGTTGCCGGGCGAGCCGCTGCTGATCGTGCGCGGGCCGCAGGATCAGTTGCATTTACTGCGTTCGGCCTTCCGGCTGTTGTTCTGGGAATCAACCCATTGGGCTACAAAAGCTGCGCTCGCGCGTTGGGAAAAAGGCGACTGGGTGGAAGAGGATACTCCGTTAGCGCCAGCCTTTGCATTCAACGAGGACGGCTGGAAGAAACGTGCGTTATTCATTGGCGGTGGAGACGCCGACGGCGCTTTGACTCAGCAATCAGGACCTGATCCTTCCGGTTTTCGGGTAGAAAACACGCCTATGGTGCAAATCCGGCGCTTGTTTAAGGGCAGTCAGCCCCTGGGCGATGTGTGGCTCACCAAGGAACAGGAGGCGGCTGCGAGCGTGAGCAAAACGAGCGTCCATTTTCGCGATACGCATACGCACCGGACGCGAACCGTTCATTTCACACGATTTCAGAACCTGTACCAAACCGTATTGTCCAAAGGCCACCCTGTGCTGGCTGCGCCGCGGCTAGGCTATTTCCGCCAAAGGACTTTAAAACAAATGGAGGCTTTTCACAAAGGCCATTTGGAGGGGTATGGAGTAGGGTGGTGGGAGAAAGAGGCGATCTGAGCCGATGCCGTGGCACGAGGTGAAGCTTCGCGCCAGCCATGGTCGCAGTTGCAGCCGGCAGTAGCAGAAGCGACTAAAACAACGTCCCTGCCTGCTTCGGCGGCACCACGCCGATATGCTTGTACGCCTTTTCCGTGGCTAAACGCCCCCTCGGCGTGCGCTGCAGGTATCCTTCCATGATCAGAAACGGCTCGTGTACTTCTTCGATGGTTCCCGGTTCTTCCCCAACGGCCGTGGCGATGGTTGTGAGGCCCACCGGACCGCCCTTGAATTTGTGGATAATGGCGGTGAGAATCCGGTTGTCCATTTCATCGAGGCCGTGTTCGTCGACATCGAGCGCTGCCAGGCCGTAGCGTGCAATTTCCTGATTGACAATGCCTTGTCCTTTAATTTGGGCAAAATCGCGGATGCGCCGCAGCAAAGCGTTGGCGATACGCGGCGTGCCCCGGCTGCGGCGGGCGATCTCGTGGGCGCCGTCGTCGGTCACTTCCACGCCGAGGATACCCGCCGAACGATGTACGATGCCTTTCAAGGTCGGGACGTCGTAATAATCGAGGTGGCAATTGATCCCGAATCGGGCGCGCAGCGGAGCGGTCAGCAGACCCATGCGGGTTGTAGCGCCGACAAGTGTGAAAGGGTTGAGCGAGATCTGAATGCTGCGGGCGTTGGGGCCGGAATCGATCATAATATCGATCCGGTAATCTTCCATGGCGGAGTACAGATATTCTTCAACAACGGTATTGAGCCGGTGGATCTCGTCGATGAACAGCACGTCGCCGGGTTCCAGGTTGGTCAGGATGCCTGCCAGGTCGCCGGGTTTTTCGAGCACGGGTCCGGAGCTCATTTTGAGCGAGGCGCCCAATTCATTGGCGACGATATGAGACAGGGTGGTTTTGCCGAGGCCGGGCGGGCCGTGCAACAACACGTGGTCCAGGGCTTCGCCGCGCTGGCGGGCTGCCTGGATAAAAACCTGCAGGTTGTCCACGATCTTCATTTGACCATTGAATTCGTCGAGCAGGCGGGGCCGCAGGGCTTTTTCAATGAGTTTTTCCTCACTCGTGGGCGGTTCGGTGTTGTGTTGTTTGGACATGCTGCGCAAAATTCAAATTTTTTGTTTTGAAAGGTAAATTTTTTTTGCCGGAACTTCAACACTCCACCCTCTTTCGTGTTTTTTCGAAACTGAATTCGGCTGGTTTTTGATGAAAAATTGCTGGCAGGTTTGGGAACTTTTTTATCCCTGAAGTCCGTTTGAAACATTTGAAAACCAGGTGTTTAACTTTACTAAACCGGAAAGAATTCCAAAATACCTGCGCTCGTTTGCAACAAAACCGGTCAAAAACCCTGTCTGATCGGAAACGCCTGTTCACACTGTCCAAAAAAACAAATAACCTTTCCCGACCACTTGACCCATGGAAGAGTTTGCCCCGCCTCCCGTCATCCAGCCTGATATTTATTTGTTTGGCGTACGCATTGCTGAACCCGTCACTGCGCTCACGGCCCTGCTGATCACTGTGGTATGCTGGTATGCCTGGCGCCGTTTGGGCCGCAGCGCGCCGAAAAATGTGGTCGTATGGTACGTCCGCGGATTCTTGTTGCTGATGGGCGCCGCCACCCTGATCGGCGGGCTGATCGGTCATGCGTTCCTTTACCAGTTCTCGTATGCCTGGAAGGTGCCTGGCTGGGTGCTGAGCATGCTGGCTATCGCCGCTTTGGAACGCAGCGCCATTATTCACGCGCGGCCTTTGATGGGCCCTTTTTGGGGGCGGCTTTTCAGCGTACTGAACGTGGTGGAATTATTCACCTTTATGTTCCTGGCACTCACCCGCCTCGATTTTCACTATGTGGAAATGCATTCCGGATACGGGCTGGTCGTCGTGGTCGGCTTGTTTGAAGGCTATGTTTTGTTTAAAACCGGCGACATAGGCAGCAAGTTGCTGCTTTCGGCCATTCCGATTGCCATTGTCGCAGTACTGGTGCACCTCACCGCATTTTCATTGAGCGTATGGTTCACCTATTTCGACATCGGTCACGTGCTGATGTGCCTGGCGGCACTGACGATGATGCGAGGGGTGGAGCGGATGAACTTTTACCACCGGCCGCCCATTTTTCAGCGCGCCTGAAGGGTTCGGAAGTGCAACCCGTTCTCGAAATGCTCGTGCATCAGCCCGACGATCGACTGATACACCGCTTCTTCGTTTAAAAAATTGGCGTCGCCGAGGTCGAGCACCACGATGGGCGTTTCGCTTTCCGTCTTGAAATATTCGAAATAGGCCTCCTGAATTTCGGTAAGGTATTCGGCACTGATATTGCGCTCCATATCCCGGCCGCGCTGGCGGATCTGGCGCAGCAGCACATCTACCGGCCGGTGAAGGAAAAGCAGGAGTTCGGGTTTGGGGAATGAGCTGTTCAGCACGGCGAAAAGGCGCTGGAACAAGCGGAATTCCTCTTCATTCAGGTTGTTTTTTGCAAAAAGCAGGGTTTTGACAAAAAAATAATCCGCCACGGTAGTGTTGCGGAACAGGTCCGGTACCGCGAAATGCTCCTGCAACTGCTTGTGCCGTTCGGTCATAAAAAACAGCTCCACCGGAAAGGCGTAGCGCTCCGGCTGCTCGTAAAAAAAAGGCAAAAAAGGGTTGTCGGTGAACTGTTCGAGCACCAAAGCGCAGCCATGGCTTTCGGCCAGGCGGTGGCACAGGGTGGTTTTTCCCGTGCCGATATTTCCTTCGATGGCAATGAAACGGTAGTGCACTGGGCGTCGGGCTGGCGAACGGACTTTCGTTGAATCAGGGGGGGGAGGATCAGGGTGCGGCTCAGTCCAGCATGACGACTTCCGATTGGTCGGTGCAGTCCATGTACAGCTCGTCCATGGTTTTTTTGAACACAGGGTGTTCGTATTCCGGGGCGATTTCGAGCATGGGGATGAGCACGAAAGCGCGTTTGTGGAGTTCCGGATGTGGTATTTCCAGTCCTTTGTCGCGAATGATGCGGCGGCCGTAAAACAGCACGTCGATGTCGATCGTGCGCGGGCCCCATTTGTCCTTGCGGTCGCGGCCGAGTTCGCGTTCGATCTTGGCGATGGTATCGAGCAGGCCGCGCGGGTCGAGGGCGGTATTGACCATGACGACCTGGTTCAGGAAAGAATCCTGGTCGGTTTTGCCCCAGGGCTGGGTTTCGTAGACATGGCTTTTCTGAGCGATTTTGCCGATCAATTTGTTGATCAGGCCTTGTGCTGATTTCAATTGTGCAGCCCGGTCGCCGACATTGCTGCCGAGGCCCAGGTAGACGTTGATGTATCTTTTAACGGGAGGAGCTTGCATCATGCGCAAAGGTAACAAAAGTGTAACGGCTCAACGGGGGCGGTGATTTCACTTTCCAAAATGCTATTTTTGCGCCGTTTTTCAACAGACACGTTAACCATCACAACAACACAATCGAATATGAAGAATTTGCTTTGGGGTTTTGCAGCTGCCAGTGTGCTGGCTTTTGCTGCCTGCCAAAAAAAAGACGCCCAATTGTCCAGCCAGATGCAGGAGCAGATAACTGCCGGCGAGGCCGCAGTGCCTGCCAACAATACCGTCAGCCAGAGCCTGTCGGCCCTGGTTAGCCAGGTGGAGCAAGCTCCGGAAGAACTGAAAAAGGACACGACATCGCAGTATCAGACCGTGTATCGCAAAATCTCGACCCTTCAACCTAAATTTGATAAGGTGAGCGACGATTATGAGGAGACGCTGGGCAAACTCAAAACCCTTGCCGCCGACTATTCGGCGGGAAAAGTGAATGCCGAGGAAGCCAAGAAACAATACGAAGCCCTCCAGCAGCAACTTCAGCAAATGGGCAGCAGCCTGGAGTCGTATCGCAAGATCTACGACGAATTTTCTGCCGACTACGCCAAAATGATGGCCGATTTTAAAGGCAAGTCGAACTAGCTCCGGTTTTTTAACCACCCAGTATTGCCCGACGGGTTCTGCGGATGCGCTCCGCAGAACCCGTTTTTTCATGTCTTGACAGGATTTTTGATCTTTAGTAAGCATGCAGCGAAAACGTCTGCTTCCGAATCCTGCATTTTGCCTTTTTTTGCTTCGGTTTTTCCAAACATCACAAAAATGCGACTACTGCTATCCCTGTTCTGGCTGATCACCACAGCCGCCGCCGCTGTTGCGCAATCGGCAGCGCCTCCCGTCGAAATTGACCCCCGTTTGTACGAAGCCTATGAGGCCGACTACCTCAAACAGTTGCAAACGGACAACCCAACCATCATTCTGCGCTGGAATTTTTACCTGGATCACGCCTTTGTGGTCAGCGATTACCCCGCTGAAAAAGGGGATATCAGTCAATTCCCCATTATTCGGGTGGCTGATCCGGAGCGCTTCAATATTTTGGTTCTGGAGAAAGAACAACGGCTGGCGCGGGACTGGGAACGGCCCATGTATTACCGCATCGAAGGCACTCAAAAGGTCCTGATGTATTGGTCGGGTAAAGATTTTAACCGCAAGTTTCAAGCCTGGCTCGCCAGGCGCTGACGCGATTTTCTCCCGACCCGACTGCTCCAACTCTTTCCCGTCTGATCCAGTCCTCTTCTTTCGAAAACATGAATAAGCCTCTGCTGCTGCTTTTTTTACTCTTAACGGCGGGCGCTCCGTCCGTCTTCGCTCAAAACTACGTGATGAGCAATGCTCCCATAACCGATTGTAATGGAACATTTTACGACCCGGGAGGTGCTTCGGCGAATTATGGGAACAACCAAAGTTTCACGACCACCATTTGCTCCGACGGCAGCAACGGCACGCACGTGCGGCTGAGTTTTTCGGGCGCCGACCTGGCCCCAGGCGACGTGTTGTGTTTTTATGACGGCCCCAATGCGGGCTCGCCCTTGCTGTCCTGTTCGACCGATTATACGCCCGGCGACCCCTTCGTGGTGCAGGCCACGGCCCTGAATGCGAGCGGCTGTCTGACGGTCACCTTCAACTCCAACGGCAGCGGAACGGCTTCCGGTTGGGCCGCAGTCATCAGTTGCGTAGCCTCTTGCCAGCAGGTGCTGGCCAACCTCGTATCCACGAATCCGGCGGCCGTGCCGGCCGACACCGGGTGGATCGACGTATGCCCCGGTCAAAGGATATTTTTCAACGGACAGGGCAATTATCCGCAAAACAATTTTGCCTATGCGCAATCCGACCTGACCACCACTTTCGAGTGGAATTTCGGCGATGGCGACATTGCCTATGGCCCCAATACCTCCCATCGTTTTGATGAACCCGGCGGCTACTACGTGCAGCTGATCCTCACCGACGTGCAGGGCTGTCACAGCACCAACCTGATCAACCAGCGCATCCGTGTGGCGCCGCCGCCCGATTTCAGTCTGGTGACCGCTCCGGCGGCCATTTGCGCAGGCGATACCCTTCGCCTGAGCGCCAATGTCGCAGACTCGACGGGCACGGAAACGGTTGTTGTGATGCCCAATGGCGGCACTTTTGCCGCGGAAGGTACCCGATCCGACTCTTTGCCGCTGCCCGACGGCACCGGGATTCCCTATGAAACCAGCATTTATTTCACGGAATTTTCTCCCGGACAAGTGCTGACCGATCCGAATGACCTGATCAGCATTTGCGTAAACATGGAGCATTCCTGGATGCGCGACATCGAGATCAGCCTGACCTGTCCGAGCGGCCAGAGCATTATTTTGCACGATCACCCGGGCAATTTCGGCAGCCAGGTTTTCCTCGGCATACCCAACGACAACGACGCTTTCAACCCGATTCCCGGCTCCGGGTTTGACTATTGCTGGACGAATACTGCGCCATTTGGCACCTGGATCGAGTATGCCAATACGGTTCTTCCGCCCTTCGGAGGTACGCTGCCCGCCGGAGAATACACCCCTTACGAACCCATCAGCGACCTGGTCGGCTGTCCGCTCAACGGTGAATGGACCATTACCGTGACCGACCTCTGGCCCATCGACAATGGTTTCATCTTCTCCTGGGGACTCACCTTCGACGATGCGTTGTACCCTAATATCGAGACGTTTACGCCGCAATTCACGGATTGGTATTGGAACAATCACCCTTCCATTTTTTACGCCACGGCCGATTCGATCGCAGCCACGCCGCAAAACGCGGGTACCGCCGGGTATTTATTTACCGTAACGGACGAATTCGGCTGTGTCTGGACGACGCCGGTGAATGTGCCGGTGCTGCCGCCCACGCACCCCAATTGCCATACCTGCCAGAACAATTTCAATATCCTTCGCGATACGTTTCTCTGTTCCGGGGAGGCCGCCCAGCTGGACGGCGCATTTAACGGACAAACGCCCCAGGAAATCCGTTTCGAAGCGTTTCCGGATTATGCCTTCGGAAATGGAAACCATCCGCACAGCAACCCCTACGCAGCTCCCATCGCCGTAAGCAGCCTCGGCTTCAATACCTTAACCAATCCGCTCACCCAGATCGCCTCGATTTGTATGGACATAGAAACCGATTTTGATGCGGATCTGAATATTGTCCTGAAATCGCCGGACGGCAAGACGCTCGACCTTTCCACCGGTAACGGCGGAGCGGGTGACAATTACAAGATCACCTGCTTTTCGCCAACGGCCGTGACCCCGATAGTTGGTCAGCCAGCGCCTTTCAACGGCACTTTCAAACCCGAAGGCAACTGGGCGAACCTGAACAATGCCCAGATCAACGGCGATTGGAAACTACTGGTTTCCGATGGCTTCGGGCTCAATCAGATGGGCAAAATCAAGTGGTGGAGCATCAGTTTCAATGTGCCTACGACGGAAACGTATTCCTGGACGAATGCCGCCACCTTGTCCTGCAACAATTGCCCCAACCCGACCGCACTTCCTTTGAACACAAATACTTATGTGCTCACAGCAGTCGACAATTTCAGCTGCGTGCACAAGGATACCGTCACGGTGACGGTAGGTAATTTTTACCCCGCTCCAACCAATCTGAGCGCCGCTATCGGCAATGGCAGCATGCAATGGACCTGGACGGCCGTACCGGGCGCCCTGGGCTACGAAGTGAACGTGAACGGCAGCGGCTGGCAGCCGGCAAGCGGCGCTTTGGACCACACGGTAACCGGGCTGAGCGCCGGGGATATGGTGAATATTCAGGTTCGCGCGCTCGGCGGCAGCCCCAACTGTCCACCGGTAATCGCTGCGGGTAGCAAGGTGTATTTCTCCTGTACCATTTCTGCAGCGGTCAGTTCAACTGTGCCGGCCAAATGTTTTGGTACGCCGACAGGCTCCGTGGTGATAAACGTCTCGAATTCCAACGGTGCGCCCCAGTTTTTCCCCGATGGCGGCGGCCCGATCTTTCTCACCGGCGACATCCAGAATTTTTTCAGTGCAGGCGCGCACTTTGTGATTGTGCAGGACACCAGCGGCTGCCGCGATACGGTCGATTTCGTCATTACAGAGCCGCCCCTGCTGGCGGTCGATGCAGTAGCCACCGACGTGTCCTGCCACAACGACGATAACGGTATCATGACGGCAAATGTGACGGGCGGCACCGCCGGCTTTACCTACGCCTGGCAAACCTGCGCCGGCGCCAACGCGGGCGCCGGACCCGTGCTGAATAACCTTACTGCCGGTTGTTTTAAAGTCACCGTCTCCGACGCCAACGGCTGCACGGCTACGGACAGCGACACGGTGGATCAGCCCACGGCCTTTGTATTTAGTTCGAGCCAGGACTCCGTCAATTGTTTTGGGGCCAGCGACGGCGGGGCCACGCTCAATGTAAGCGGCGGCACGCCTGGCTACGGATTCAAATGGGACAATGGCGCATTGACGCAAACTGCCACCGGTTTGAATGCCGGATTCCACTCGGTTACCGTCACAGATGGCAATGGCTGTCAGGCGGTTACGCTCGTTCAGGTATTGCAGCCCACTCAGTTGATGGTGGGCAGCACGACCTCGAATCCGGTATCCTGTTTCGGCATCAGCGACGGCACAGCAATGGTTACGGCGAGTGGCGGAACCTTGCAATACAGCTATTTCTGGAGCAATGCTATGACCACATCCAGTATATCCGGGTTACCTTCCGGACCTTACAGCGTGACCGTCAGCGATTTTCACAATTGTACTGCCGTGGGTTCTACTGTTGTAAATACACCCACGCAGCTGGTGGCGCAGTTCAGCGGCGTAGCCAACGAAAAATGCGGTAATGCCTGCGACGGAACGGCTTCGATCCAGGTCAGCGGCGGCGTTTCACCGTATGACTTTCAGTGGAACGATCCGGCGGTACCCGATGGCACCCAGGCAGCCACAGACCTTTGTCCTGGCAATTATGTGGTAACTGTGGTGGACGATAGCGGTTGCACGCAGACCATAACTACAGACATTCAACCTGCCGTGCCGATTATTTTGAATATCAATGTCGTACAACCGCAATGCGCCAATGTAGCCAACGGCACCCTCACCGCCACTGCTACCGGCGGCACCCCGCAGTTCCAGACGGCCTGGAGTACAGGTCAGGCGACAGCCACCTTGTCCAACTATGTTTGTGGTCAAAGTTATTCCGTCACCGTGACCGATGCCCTCGGCTGCACGGCCGTACAAACCCTGCCCAGCGCTCCCTGCCCCTCCTTACTGCAAATCAGCAGCATCGTCCCGACGCCGGCCCTTTGCAATGGCAATGCCAACGGACAGGTGTCGGTGACCGCTTCCGGCGGCACAGGTGCGCTGAGCTATCTGTGGAACGACCCCAACCAGCAATTTGACCCGATCGCCGTCAACCTGGCAGCCGGCCCTTATGTCGTTACCGTTTCCGATGTCAATGGCTGCACGGCTACGGCTACGGCTACCGTGACGCAGCCCAATCCGCTCACCGCCACCATCGCTCCGACCAATGCGACGTGTTTTGGCGCCAGCACGGGCTCGGCCACTGCCACTGCCAACGGCGGTACTTCGCCGTACCAATACAACTGGAACGTCTCTCAATCGGGCCCGACCATCATCAACGTACCAGCAGGAGTGTACACCGTGACGGTCACGGACGATCATGGCTGCCAGTTTTCCGGCGCCACTGCCACGGTGGGGCAGCCAGCCTCGGCCGTGCAAGTGAGCGTCAGTCAGACCTTTGTGGCCTGCTTCGGCAGCAACCAGAACACGGGTACGGCCTCCGCTTCCGGCGGCAACGGTGCGCCTTTCAATTACCTCTGGAGCGATGGCCAGACGACCGCCATTGCCAACAGCCTCGACGCCGATCTCTCTTACAGCGTGACCGCCTCCGACGCATTGGGCTGTACAGCCGTTCAGAACCTGACGCTGAACGAGTTGGATAGTGTTGCCGTCAATGCGGCGTTTACCCTTCCCTCCTGCGCCGGCGCCTCCGACGGCCAGGCAGCCGTGAATTTTGTGTCCGGTGGCGTAGGCGGTGGCGTCATCACCAATTATACTTACCTCTGGAATGTTCCGGGTTCGTCGGGCGCGAGTTTTGTCAACGGACTCTCGGCCGGAGTGCCTTATTCCGTGACGGCGACCGACAACCAGGGCTGCACCGGGGTATTCAGTTTTTCGCTCACCGAGCCGCAGGCCATCGTCGTGGTGGCCGCCGGCATCGATGTGAGCTGTTTCGGATTTTCCAACGGTTCTGCTACCGTTACTTCGGTACAAAGCGACCAGGACGTGACGGGTTTTGCGTGGAGCAACGGCGGCATGACCAAAACGATCACTGACCTGCCCGCCGGCGTATACGTCGTCACGGCTACCAATGCCAACGGCTGTACGGGCACCGCCAGCGCAACCGTGACCGAACCCACGGCTTTGACGATCAATTTTGAAGTAGATGAAATAAAATGCTCCGGCGACAGCAACGCAGCCATCGTCGCGTTAGTGCAGGGCGGCACGCCGGAATACTCGCTGCAGTGGAACACCGGGGACTCGGGAACGCGCCTGGACAGCATCGCACCCGGCGAATACACCCTGAGCGTAACGGACGGCAACAACTGCGTTCTGGTCGATTCAGTCCGGATCATTGCGCCGGATCCGCTGAGCATCGAAACTGAGCCCACCGACGTCGATTGTTTCGGCGAAACCAATGGCCGACTGAAAGTTATTGTCGGAGGCGGTAAAATTCCTTACCGGTACAGCCTCGACGGCGGTCCTTTTATGGGCACCAGCACGTTTATCCAGGTGCCGCCGGGCGCGCATACCGTAGTGGTGCGCGACGCTTACGGCTGTACCAATTCGGCGACGGATACGATTAGCCAGCCGCTGCCGGTGGAGGTTTTTATTGGCAATGACACTACGATCCTGTTCGGCGAATCGCTGATCCTCAACGCAGATATTGCCAATGCTGTGGGGCTGACGACTTACCAGTGGCAGAGCGTACTGGCCGACACCCTGATCTGCCAGGATACTGTTGACTGTGTTTCGATCGTGGTGCAGCCGGAATTCGGCAACCTGTACAAACTGACGGTGATTGATGAAAACGGCTGCCGCGGCCAGGCTCAGATCCGGGTGGAAGTGGAGAAACCGCGCGGCATATTCGTGCCCACGGGCTTTACTCCCAATGACGATTTTAACAACGACCTGCTTGTCGTGTTCGGCAAATCCCGCACCGTGCGCCAGGTGAGCTCCTTCCGGGTGTATGACCGATGGGGCGAGCTGGTTTGGGAAGATTTGAATCTGCCCGTGAACGATACGCAGCGCGGCTGGGACGGCCGTTTTCGCGGAAAGCTTTGCGAATCAGGCGTTTATGTCTGGGTCGCGGAAGTGGAATACCTCGATGGATTTACCGAAGTTGCCAAAGGGCACACGACCCTGATTCGTTGACGCAAACCTGTTCATTTTAGTTAAAGCACTTTCAACTTTGCCGTTTTCTCCGAAATTAACGCCGTAAAATAACCCTCCCTTATGCGCAATCTTTACGCACTTCTTCTGCTGACCCTCGGATCCTCGCTGTTTTTCGCGCCCCAAGCCGGCGCTCAGGACCCTCGTTTTTCGCAATACTACGCTTCGCCCTGGAACCTCAACCCGGCTATGACGGGTGTTTTTACCGGAAAATGGCGCGTCACGGCCAACTACCGCGACCAATGGGGCAGCATCCTCGGCGACGTGCCTTTCCGCACCTATGCCGTGGCCGCCGATGCCCGGTTCAATGTGGGCGGCGGCGACGATTATGCGGCGTTTGGCCTGGGCGTGATGCACGATGAAGCGGGAACCGCCCGCTATTCCCAGAACAAAGCCCAGGTAGGCGGCGGTTTTCTCAAACAACTCTCCGGCGGGCGCTACAAGGCCGACCACTTCCTCTCCGCAGGCGCCCAACTCGGATTCGGACAGAACTCCGTGGACTGGACCCGCCTGTGGTTCACCCGCCAGTTCGACGACGTCAACGAGCGCCCGGACGAATCTTTGTCCAACGGCGAACCCTCCATGAGCGACAATTCCGGCGTGTACCTCGATTTCAACGCAGGGCTGCTTTGGTATGTACTGTTTGATCGTGACGGCTTTTTCTATGTCGGCGGCGCGATGCATCACCTGAACGCTCCGAATATTTCGCTCACCGGCAACGGCAACGAAACCCTGTACTCCCGATGGTCGGGGCACGCGGGCGGACAATTGCCGATGACTGATAACTTCAGTCTGCTGCCCGGCGCCCTCGTGATGAAACAAGGCCCCGCTTTTGAAACCGATTTCGGGCTCAACCTGCGCTATTCCAACAACGACTACCAGGAACTTGCCCTGCGCGCCGGCGCCTGGGCAAGGCTGGGCAACAAGCTCGACAGCGGTATCCAAACCGATGCGATCACCATCGTCGGCATGGTCGAACTGGAACGCTGGATGCTCGGATTGAGCTACGACATTACCGTGTCGCCGCTGTCGCGGGCCAACAATTCCCGAGGTGCTTTCGAAATTTCACTGACGTACTTCCACCCTGAATTCCGCCGTGGACGGGTAGAGTGCCCCCGGTTCTGAGGACTTTTTCAGCAAAAAACTGCCGTTTTTTAATGATAAACACCAATTTCGGGGTGGCCCATTGGCCGCCCCGCCTTTTTTAAAAAATCATGCTGCCATGAAAAACAAAGCATTGTTTCTGCTCTTCTTCGCCGCTTGGGTTTCGGTTCTGCCCGCCCAAATTCTGAAATTTATTCCCGAACACCCCAAACAGGGTGAGCCCGTAAAATTTGAATACGATTTGGCCAGGAGCCCGCTGCGCAATGTCGCCAACGAGGTAACCGTGCGGGCCCTTGAGTTTTCAGACGGCGGCGATGCGGAGTCTCGACCCGTGATGTCGCTGACGAATGAAAACATCCTGACCGGAATGATTCTGCCCGGACAGGAGGCGCTGGGCCTGGCGCTCGTTTTTGAGGCCGGCGAACGCCGCGACAACAACAACGGCGAAGGCTACTACGTCCATTTATACGCTGAAAACGGCAAGCCACTGCCGGAAAGCCGCGCCGCGCGCGTGGCATTCCACGGCAAATGGGGCAGCTCCCTATTCGAACTGGAAAGCAAACCTGCGCTTTTCCTCTCCCTGCTCGATGCCGAATTTGCCGACAACCCCGGTTTGAAAAAAACCTACACACCGCAATACGTCCAATACCTGCTCGCCGTAAAACGCGGTGACGACGGCAAAAAAATGGCCCTGGAACTGCTCGATCAGCTCGCCGGCGACCCCGCGGCCCCCGAAAAAAGCCTGATGTCGGCCGTAAAAATGTTCGAACGCCTGCAGGAAGGCGCGCGGGCGAATGCCGTGAAGGAGCGTCTGCGCAAGGATTTTCCGCAAGGCATGCTGGTGCAACAGGAACGACAGGCAGCCATTCAGTTGCAAACCGACCTGCCCACACGGGAGAAAATGATCGAAGAATATGTGCGCAATTTCCCGCCCCAGACCGATGCCGACCGCGACGCCATCGATCAACTTTGGTCCAGGCTCGCCACTAAACTGGCCGATCAGAAACAATGGGAATCCTTCAAAACCGTGAGCCAGAAACTGCGTCCGGCTGCCCGCGCTTCGCTGTACAACAACATCGCCTGGGACCTCGCCGAACACGGCGAAGACCTGGCAATGGCCAAAACACTGGCCGCCGATGCGGCCAATTGGGCCAAAGGCGAGATGGAAAACCCCGTTGCGAAAAAACCTTTGTATGAAACGCCCGTGAGCTGGCAGCGTGCCCGGGCAGAAACTTTTGCCGGATACGCCGATACCTACGCCTTCGTACTGGATAAAAACGGCGATGCCGTAGCCGCTGCCGCCTGGCAGGAACAGGTCGTAAACATTACGGAGGGCAAAGTGCCCGATATGAACGAACGGTTCGCGGGCTACCTCGAACGGGCCAAATCGCCCGACCTGCGCTATCGCCTCGAAGGATTTATCCGCCAGGGACAGGCCACAGGAGAGATGAAAAACCAGTTTAAGCGCCTGTATGCTTCCGAGGACCGCTCCGAAGCGGGTACAGTCGCCTATCTGGCCGAGATGGAAAAGGTGGCAAAGAACCACCGGCGCGAAGAACTGACTGCTGAAATGCTCGATCGCCCCGCGCCCGTATTCAGTTTGAAAAACCTCGGCGGCGAAACCGTCAGCCTCGAAAGCCTGCGCGGCAAAGTGGTGATCGTCGACTTCTGGGCCACCTGGTGCGGGCCTTGCAAGGCATCGTTTCCCGGCATGCAAACCATAGTGAACCAATACAAGGACGACGCGCAAGTCGCTTTCGTATTTGTGGACACCTGGGAGCGCAGCGGCGATGTAGCAAAAAACGCTGCCGATTTTATCCAGGAAAAAGGCTACCCGTTCAACGTGCTCCTCGACCTTGAAAACAAAGTGGTGGCCGACTACGGCGTCTCCGGCATCCCGACCAAATTTGTTGTGGACAAAACCGGCCGTATCCGTTTCAAAAGCGTCGGCTTTGGCGGCAGCGCCGACGGCCTGGTGGAAGAACTCCATCTGATGATTGAACTCGCAAAAGCGCAGCCATGATTTTAGGGGTTGATGAGGGTTTGTAAACGTTGATAAATCCTCATCAACCTCATCTACCTTTATCAACCTTTTAAAAAATGCCTTCTGAATTCAAACTACCCATTCAGCTCCGCTGGTCGGATCTGGACCCCAATTTCCACATGCGCCATTCGGTATTTTACGATTTCGGCGCGGCGGCGCGCATGGAATTTCTGATGGCCAACGGGCTGTCCCCTGCGGTGATGCAACAGATGAATTTCGGTCCGATCCTCTTTCGCGAGGAAGCCGTTTTCCGCCGGGAGATACGGTACGGCGATCAGTATTTTATCAATGTCCTGATGACGAAATTGCGCCGCGATTTTTCCAGGTTTTCGTTTCGGCACGAAATCACGCGGGACGATGGTACCCTCTGCGCGGTGATCAATGTGGACGGCGCCTGGATCGATACGCAGTTGCGCAAACTCGCCCGCCCACCCGAATTGGTCGGACAAATGAGCGAGAAAACGCCCAAATCGGCCGATTTTGAATGGCTGGATTGAGTGATTCGGGTTGTAAGGTTTACTGGGGTGATCAGCCCCCAGCCATACACAACTTCCACATTGTTGGTTTTTTTCGCCGGCAATCCCCGATTTTTGCCCCGCATGACCCAAGTCAGACATTCTTTTCTTTCCATTATCGGCGTTTTGCAAACGCCGCGCAACATCCGCGAACTCAGCGACTGGCTGAGCGGCCTGTACGCCGAACTGGCCGCTAATTTTTCCGATTTTGAATTTGTTGTGGTAAACAACCACCTCGATCAGGCCTTGATTGACGAAGCCATCCGGCCACTTCCGGAGGCTTTGCGGCAAAATATTTTCCTGCTCAACCTCAGCACGAGAGTTAGCCGTGACAATGCCCTCCTGGCAGGCCTAGACCGGGCCAATGGCGACTATGTGGTCATTTTTGAGTTCGATTTTGCGGAAGAACCGGCACTGGTCACCCAGCTGTGGGAAAAAAGCCGGGAGCATTTTGACATCGTTTATCTCCGGGCTCGCGAGCGCCGGCTGCCCTGGACGCAGCGACTGCTTTACCGGATATTTTACGGCATTATGCGGCGCTATTCCGGCCTGCGGCTCGACCCACGCGCACATCATTCGCGACTGATCAGTCGCAGGGCACTGAACTCCTTGCTTCGGCTGCGCGAAAACAGCCGTTACCTCAAGGCCATTTACGCCCTTGTAGGCTACAATACCGCATCAATCGACGTGGAACAGCCTTTGTTATCCGATGCCGGAACCAGTTTGGGGGAGCAGTTCAGGGGCTCCCTGGTGGCCATTACTTCGTTCACCACCTTCCTGCGCAGTCTGCTGCTGTGGATATTTTTGTTCTCCTGTGTGGTAGCCGGCGTGGCCGTTTTTAATGCGGTGAAGGTCAAACTGACGCGGATGGATATTTTCGGCGATTATCAGGAAGCATTGAGCGGATGGGCTTTTCTGGTGGTCCTGATGTCGGTTTTTTTTGCCATCACTTGCCTGAATTTGTACGTGATGTCGATTTATTTGTCCAATATCTACACGGAGTTGAAGAACCGGCCGCCATACATCATTGAGTCGGTGAAGCGTTACTGAGAGGAACAGGGAGCGGCTTTTGCAACTCGCCGGGGATTGATTTTGAACCCGATAGGACATTATTTCGTTTAATGGAAAACCGGTAAATCGCCGGGGCGCGCTACTTTATGCCCGCCGCACGTCCAAAAGCCGTACCTTTGCCCAATATTTCATTCCTCCCAAACCAGATGCTCCATCGGCAACTGCTCGCCGGGAGCTTTTTTTTATAAATATCCATACATGACATTTCAAGAATTAAACCTGATTGAACCTATTCAACGCGCCCTGCGTACCGAAGGCTACACCCAGCCAACCCCGATTCAGGAACAATCCATCCCTCTTACTTTACAAGGCCGCGATTTGTTGGGTTGTGCCCAAACCGGCACCGGAAAAACCGCCGCCTTTGCACTGCCCATCCTCCAATCGCTGCATAGCCGGCCACAGGCCGGCGCCCCCCGTCCGATCCGCGCGCTCATCCTGACGCCTACTCGTGAACTGGCCATCCAGATCGATGAAAGTTTTGCCGCTTACGGCCGCCATACGGGCCTGCGCCACACGGTCATTTTCGGCGGCGTGTCGCAAAATCGCCAGGTAGACGCCCTGCGCCATGGCATCGATATTCTCGTCGCCACTCCAGGCCGCCTGCTCGATCTGATGCAACAGGGCTACGTTAGCCTTCGGAACCTCGAAATTTTTGTACTCGACGAAGCTGACCGCATGCTCGACATGGGTTTTATCCACGATGTGCGTCGCGTGATCGCCAAACTGCCCACCCGGCGCCAAACCTTGTTTTTCTCGGCTACCATGCCGCCCGAAATCCAGAAACTGGCTGACACGATCCTGACCAACCCGGTCAAAGTAGCCGTCACGCCCGTTTCCTCTACCGCTGAAACCGTCGGACAGAGCATCTATTTTGTAGAAAAGGCCGATAAAAAAAGGCTGCTGATCCATTTACTGGAGGACGGTTCCATTTCGACGGTTCTTGTGTTCACCCGTACCAAACACGGTGCCAACAAAGTGGCGAAAGACCTCAATTCTGCCGGCATCAAGGCTGAGGCTATTCACGGCAACAAATCGCAAAACGCCCGCCAAAACGCCCTGCAGGCTTTTAAAAATCGCCAAATCAGGGTGTTGGTCGCCACAGATATCGCTGCGCGGGGTATCGACATCGACGACCTGACCCACGTGCTGAACTACGAAATTCCCAATATCCCGGAAACCTACGTGCACCGCATTGGTCGAACCGGCCGGGCAGGGGCCAGCGGCACGGCTTTGTCTTTTTGCGATTCGGAAGAACGCGCCTATTTACGTGATATTCAAAAACTGATCGGCCGGCCGATCCCCGTTGCCAGAGTCAATCCATTTCCCAGCACCGGCGTTTCCGAGCCCGTTGCAAAGCCTGCGGAGCAAAAGGCGGTAGTGCAAAAGCGTTCTGAAATGAGTTATCAGAAGCGTTCGCAAGGGCCGGCATCGGGTGCTTCCGACAATAAAAACCGCAATAAACGTCGTCGCAACCGGCCTTCCAAAAGCAGGGGTGCAGGAGCAGCGGCATAGCATTGGCGCCCTTGAATAAAAAAAGGGTCGGACATTTCTGTCCGACCCTTTTTTTATTTCATTCCTTCGACATTCCTGTGAAGTTTATTTATCGTAAGCGTAAAAGCTGTTGGCGACCTCCACGGCCTTATTCTCCATCCCGTCCAAATAAGCGATCACTACCAGCAGGTTCGTGCTGCTTTCGGAATCGAGCAGGGCCATTACAACGGCATTGACGCCTTCTTTGGTGCCTTTCACGTAGTAACCCGTAAAATCGTCCACATCCGCTGCATCGGCTTCTTCGATGGAATCATAGTCCAGCTCGGTGGCCATAGCGATCACGGCATCTGCGAGATTGTCTTTGGTGACGTTTTCATCCTGAAAAGGCAGAATGGTGAGGAAAAGTTTACCGTTGTCGGCAGAGAATTCTTCGGCATTGTTGGTGCTCACGCTGAAATCGCGCGGGATGGAAAAACCAACCCCGTGCGTGTCCCAATGATAATCGATCATTTGGGCAAAGGAGCTGGCAGATGCTGCGATCAGGAGCGCAGCAGAGAAGAGCAGTTTTTTCATAGTAATGGAGAATGGATGTGGTTGAAATAAGCGGAAACACAGTATTTAAAAGAACTTCAGCAAAGGTGCGGCATGGAATCTACTAAATGTTTGCCTCGGCTATGATTTTTATGGGGCTTTGAACGTTATTTCACAGTTACTTTTGTCAGGTTTGTCCGTCTGCATGCCGCAAAATCGCGGAAGACCCTAATTTTGCCATAACAACCATTTCTTCACGAAAAAACAATTTGAATTATGTCAGTCCAATCCAAGTATCAACCTGTGCTCGACCTAGGCCAGGAGCTCGGCGTTCAAAACGGCTCCGTAATGGAAGAAAACGGTGTGCTTAAAGTAGCCGGCACCGTGCATACCCAATACGAGAAAAACGTGATGTGGGACCGGATCAAAGAAATCGGCGGCGACAACCCGAGTGATATCGTGGCCGACATCCGTGTAGCCCAAACCGCTTATTTCGCCAAATACACCGTACAAAAGGGCGATTCGCTGAGCAAAATTGCCAAGCATTTCTATGGCGATATGATGAAATACAAGCAAATCTTCGAAGCCAACCGTTCGATCCTCGACGACCCCGACAAAATTGAAGTGGGCCAGGAACTGATCATTCCTTTCGAACAATAAGCAACTGCCTGTTTAGGAATAATGAAACGGCCGTTTCC
>JBGAJY010000015.1:0-47377 GCA_044224705.1 Saprospiraceae bacterium | reverse complement strand
AAGAAACGGCTATATTTGCATTAACGAAGGCTTCGTTTTTAAAAACTTGGATATGACGACCGTTTTGAAAGTCAACGCTCATGACCTAAACAGCCAGTTTTTTCACGATTTAGGTCAAATGATTCCGGAGAATTCCGAAATCGAGATTCGCATACCTGAAAAAAAGCACAAATTGGAGTTGTTTACCGATGAGCAGTTTTGGCAGATTATCCATGCCCTTGATTGGTCGAAGAACGATTCGGATGAAATTATGGCGCCGGCAATTGCCCAACTGGCGGCAATGCCAGTGGTGAACATTTACCTTTTCGCCGATAAGCTTGCGGAAAAGCTCTACCAGATAGATACGCGGCAACATGGCGATGCATACCTGGCAAACGAAGGCGATGATTATCTTTCCGTAGATGATTTTTTGTACGTCCGGTGCGGCGTAGTTGCCGAAGGCAAAGAGTATTATGAACAGGTTTTAGCCAATCCGGCCGAGTTTTCCAATGAGATCAGCTTTGAACCGCTTTTAAGTTTGGCAGATAAAGCATACGAAATGAAAACCGGGAGGGATTTTGATTACCACCCAACAGTCAGCTACGAAACCTACAGCAATCAAGAAGGCTGGAAATAGCGATGCCGCACAATAATTCCAATCAAAGCATGAAACCCAACCACCTTTACGAGATTGTCGATAAAGTTGGGGAGGATACCTTTAAATATGGCATTAGTTGCGACCCAATCGGTGAAGACGGGATGTCGGACCGAATGCGAAAACAAGTCAATTACCTGAACCGTCTTTATGAGTGGGTACGGTTTTTCGGCAGGATTTTACTCTATGATATTCCAGGCAAGAAGGAAGCGCGAAAAATCGAGAAGGAGCATATTCAGGAATATGAAAGGATTCATGGACGCAAACCTAAGGGGAATCCAAAATATTGAAATTCAATTAAAAAACACAGCAACTATGCCCTACCTGTCATAGCCGACTATGCTCGGCTACGTCGGCAGGGTTCCCAGTTCCCCTAACCCCAATCCCCCCCACAAAAAAGGTCCATCCAACCCCAGGCTGAATGGACCTTTTTCTATCCCACCTCAACTCACTTCCCTTCCCGAATCGCCGCCTGCGTCGCCGCCAACCTTGCAATCGGCACCCGGAACGGCGAACAACTCACGTAGTCCAGCCCCGTGCGGTGGAAAAACTCCACCGAGACCGGGTCGCCGCCGTGTTCGCCGCAGACGCCCACTTCGAGGTCCTTGCGAACCGCCTTGCCTTTCTGAACAGCCATTTGCACGAGCATCCCCACGCCTTTCTGGTCGATGGACTGGAAGGGGTCGCGTTCGTACATGCCTTTTTTGACGTAATACGGCAGGAATTTGCCGGCGTCGTCGCGGGAGAAGCCGAGGGTCATCTGCGTCAGGTCGTTGGTGCCGAAGGAGAAAAACTCGGCTTGCGTGGCGATGCTGTCGGCGATGAGGGCGGCGCGCGGCGTTTCGATCATCGTGCCGATCATGTAGTGAATGCTTTCTCCGCGTTCTTCGAACACGGAATCGGCGGCGGCCCGGATCACGGCGGCCTGGGCGTTGAATTCGCGCACGGTGCCCACCAGCGGGATCATGATCTCCGCCTTGACGTCGATGCCTTTGGCTTTCATGTTCAGCGCGGCTTCGATGATGGCGCGGGCCTGCATTTCGGTGATTTCCGGGTAGGTGATGCCGAGGCGGCAGCCGCGGTGGCCCATCATCGGGTTGAATTCGTGGAGTTCTTCCACGCGCATTTTGATTTTTCCCAAAGACACTTTCATCTCGCGGGCCATCACCTGCTGACTGGCTTCGTCGTGCGGCACGAATTCGTGCAGCGGCGGGTCGAGCAGGCGGATGGTCACCGGCAGGCCGTCCATTTCGCGGAACAGACCTTCGAAGTCGCCGCGCTGGATGGGCAGCAGGGTGGTCAGCGCTTTGCGGCGGCCGATCTCGTTGTCGGCCAGGATCATTTCGCGTACGGCGCGGATGCGTTCGCCTTCGAAAAACATGTGCTCGGTGCGGCAGAGGCCGATGCCCGTGGCGCCGAATTTGCGCGCAATCGCGGCTTCTTCCGGCGTATCGGCGTTGGCGCGCACTTCCATGCGGCGGTATTTATCGGCCAGTTTCATGAGTTCGCCGAAGTCGCCGCTGAGTTCGGCGTCCATGGTCGGTATCTGACCTTCGTAGACTTCACCGGTGGAGCCGTTGAGGGAGATCCAGTCGCCTTCGTGCCAGGTGTCGTCGCCGATGCTCATCGTGTGGTTCTTGTAATCGACGTGGATGGCGCCGGCGCCCGACACGCAGCATTTGCCCATGCCCCGCGCTACGACGGCCGCGTGGGAGGTCATGCCGCCGCGGGCGGTGAGGATGCCTTTGGCCACACTCATGCCGCGCAGGTCTTCGGGCGAGGTTTCGAGGCGGGCCAGGATGACGGAGTGGCCTTTTTTGGCCCATTCTTCGGCTTCATCGGCAAAAAACACGAGCTGGCCGGTAGCGGCACCCGGCGAAGCCGGCAGGCCGCGGGCAAGGACGCGCGCTTTTTTCATCGCCGCGGTGTCGAAAACGGGGTGCAGCAGTTCGTCCAGGCGGTCGGGGCCGACGCGCATGATCGCCGTTTTTTCATCGATCATGCCCTGGCGCAGCATTTCCATGGCGATACGCACCATGGCCGAGCCCGTGCGTTTGCCGTTGCGGGTCTGGAGCATCCAGAGTTTGCCTTCCTGGATGGTGAACTCCACGTCCTGCATGTCTTTGTAGTGGTTCTCCAGCGTGGTCTCGGCGTGGATGAGCTGGCGGTATACTTCCGGCATGATCTCTTCGAGCGAGGGGTACTGGCTGCGGCGTTCTTCTTCGCTGATGCAGGCCAGTCGGGCCCAGCGGCGCGAGCCTTCGAGGGTGATCTGCTGCGGGGTGCGAATGCCCGCCACCACGTCTTCACCCTGGGCGTTGACGAGGAATTCGCCGTTGAAGAGGTCTTCGCCGGTGCCGGCGTCGCGGGTGAAGGCCACGCCGGTGGCGCTGGAGTTGCCGAGGTTGCCGAACACCATAGCCTGCACGTTCACGGCGGTGCCCCAGGATTCGGGAATGTCGTTCAGTTCGCGGTACACCTTGGCGCGGTCGTTGTTCCAGCTTTCGAAAACGGCGAATACGGAGCCCCAGAGTTGTTCCCAGGGGTCGCTGGGGAAGTCGCGGCCGATACGGGCGCGGATGAGCGATTTGAAACGCTGCACGAGTTCGCGCAGGTCGTCGGCGTCGAGGTCGGTGTCGAGTTTGACGCCTTTTTCTTCCTTGACCATATCGATGATCACTTCGAAGGGGTCGTGGTCTTCCTTGGAGACGGGTTTGAGGCCCATCACCACGTCGCCGTACATCTGCACGAAACGGCGGTAGGAGTCCCAGGCGAAGCGGTCGTTGTTCGCCTTGCGGGCCAGGCCCTCCACGGCTTCGTCGTTGAGGCCGAGGTTGAGGATGGTGTCCATCATGCCCGGCATGGAGGCGCGGGCGCCCGAGCGGACGGAGAGCAGCAGGGGGTCGGCGGCGTTGCCGAAGGTTTTGCCCATTTCTTTTTCGAGGGCGGCGATGCCCTGTTGCACCTCGTCTTTGATGAGGTTCAGGACGTATTCCCGGCCTTTTTGGGTGTATTCCGTGCAGGCTTCGGTGGTTATGGTAAAGCCGGGCGGGACAACGATGCCCAGGCGGCACATTTCGGCCAGGTTGGCGCCTTTGCCCCCCAGCAGGTTCTTCATGGATGCATCGCCCTCCGTTTTGGAAGCGCTGAAGATGTACAGATACTTGGCCTGGTCGGACATAACTGGTTCATTTTTTTATTGAGCAAATACAGGTCCAACCTAAGGGGAGTTGAGAGGACGGACAGCTGGGCCAGGTCATCGTGAATGATGAATTATATCAATGTCCCGGTATTTCCGGCGCTTTTGTGATGGATATCACGCCTGAGGCTGACTGCGCTCAATCACAGCGCGTCAGGAGTCTGGCGGGCAGGAACTAACTTTGCCCGGTACATTCACCCGTTTCTGCTCTACGCCAAACAAAATGAACGCAAGCGCGCTATCGGTCCGGGAACTTCAGGCCTCCGACATTGAACTCATCATTGCCTATTGGCTCAATGCTGAACCGGACTACCTCGTCGGCATGGGCGTCGACCTCGGCAAAATACCCGGCCGCGACCACTGGTTCAATCTGCTGAACAATCAACTGGGCCTGCCTTACGAAGAAAAAAAGTCGTACTGCATGATCTGGCTCATTGACGGGCAGCCGGTCGGGCATTGCAACGTGAACAACATCCGCTTCGGCGAAGAAGCCTACATGCATCTGCACATGTGGAACCCGGACATCCGGCAGCGCGGGATGGGCGCCGAGTTGGTGAAACTTTGCCTGCCCTGGTTTTTTAAAAACATGCAACTCAAACGGCTGTTTTGCGAACCCTACGCCTTGAACCCGGCGCCGAACAAAACGCTGGAACGAGTGGGCTTCCGCTTCGTCCTGGAGTATATCGGCATACCCGGGAGCCTGAGTTTTGAGCAGCCGGTGAGTCGCTGGGAATTGACTCATGAGGATTTTTTAAAAATGAAAGCGCAGGGATAAACACTGAGAGACAGAGGCACAAAGAAATAGACACAAAACACTCAAACGCCGCTGGTGCGAGGCATCGCCGGCGGCGACACAAACAAACTTCGTGTCTCGGTGATTAGTCTTTTCAATCAACACCATGCACAGCAGCAATTCGGAAGAAGCCCTTTTTTACCTCTTTTTAGCCGCAGCCCTGGGCTCGCTGCTGGGCAACATCAAGTGGCGCGGCAATAGCCTGGGTGTGGCGGCGGTGCTGTTCGTCGGACTGGCTATCGGCGCCGCACGGCCGGAGGTGCGCATCCCGGACGTGATCAAACTGCTGGGCCTGGCCATCTTCGTGTACAGCATCGGGCTCAGTTCGGGGCCCGCTTTTTTCAAATCGTTCAAAACACGCGGCGCCACCAACCTGATCCTGGCCGTGACGGTGCTCACCGTGCTGTCGGTGTTCATCGGCGCGCTGTCTTTTGCCTTCGGCTTCGACGCGTCCGGCGCGGCGGGCCTGCTGGCAGGTATCACGACCAATACGCCGGCGCTGGCGGGCCTGCTCGATGCCATTCAGGCGCAGCCGGGACCCGATATGGAAACCATGTCGAACAACGCCGTGGTGGGCTACTCGATTTCCTATCCGATGGGCGTGCTGGGCCTCATGATCGCCGTGGCCCTCATGCGGCGCCTGATGCGGGTGAATTATGCGGAGGAAACGCGTTCGCTGGGCCGTGAATTCCCTTCCGGGCAACCGATCATCAACCACACCATCGAGGTGAACCACGAGGAAGTGCTGGGTCTTTCGCTGCGCGAGCTCAAAAAACGCCACCATTTGCAGGTCATTTTCGGGCGACTGCGGCGCCACGGGCACGATGTGTTGTGCCATTGGGAAACGGTTTTTGAAGCCGGCGACTGGGTGGTCATCACCGGTGAAACGGACGAAGTGGCCCGCACCGGCGAGATTTTTGGCAGAACGGTCGAAACAGACCTGGCCGACGATCATTCGGTTTTCGGCATCCGCCGAATGTTCGTCTCCAACCCCAAAATCGCCGGCAAAACCATCGCTGCGCTCAATCTGGCAGAAAAATACCCCGTGGTACTCACCCGCATCCGCCACGGCGACGTCGACACGCTGGTCAATTCGGATACCGTGCTGGAACTCGGCGACCGCATCCGGGTACTTGCCAGTCCGGCCGATATGAAGCAGCTCGAAAAACTCTTCGGCGATTCTTACGAACAGCTCAGCCATATCGATCTGCTGTCTTTCGGGCTGGGCATGGGGTTGGGCATCCTGCTCGGTTCGCTCGAAATGACGCTGCCGGGCGGCATCCTGTTCAGTCTGGGCTTTGCCGGAGGGCCGCTGGTGGCCGGCCTGGTGCTCTCCTACATCCGCCGCACCGGTCCTCTCCTCTGGACCCTGCCCTACTCCGCCAACCTGACCCTTCGCCAACTGGGTCTCATCCTCATGCTGGCCGCAATCGGGGTCAATTCCGGCGCCACATTCTTGTCCACGATGCTGAGCCCGGTGGGGCCGCTGATGTTCCTGTCGGGCGCCATCGTGAGCCTGGCGGGCAGCGTTCTGATCCTCTGGGTGGGCTACAAACTGATGCGCATCCCGTACGTGTTGCTCACCGGCATGATCAGTCACCATCCGGCCAATCTGGATTTTTCGAACAACCAGGCCGGCAACAAAATCCCGACCTACGGCTACGCGCTGGTGTATCCGCTTTTGCTGATCGGGAAAATTGTTTTTGTACAAATGTTGTGGCAGTTGCTGAAGGTGATCCATTGACCCTTCGCAAGGGCCGCATTTTTTCAAAATAAATGCAGCCGACATGAAAATCTTTTTCAAAAAATTACTGCTCGGCAAACATCCGACCGGCGACACGCCGATTCCAGTAGGCGCCATTGAAAAGCGATTTCAAAACATCAAGGCCATCTGGAACAATGACCACGAAGACGATATTGGCATAGAAAAATTACTTCGCCTGTTTCTGGCCGTGTCGCAGTTCTTTTTCCTGGGCACCTACGTCAAGCAAATTTCCGGGCGAAGAGGACACGCTTACCACGACCTCGCCGTCGACCTTTACGTGCTCGTTAAAGCTATTTTTCCGGTATTCATCCTGTGGTTCAACTGGCAAAGCAACCAGCTGGTGCTGATCCTGATCCTGTGGATGATGGCCGAAACGATCCTGTACGTGCCCACCCTGATTTTTGCCTCGGACATTTTCTCCCGGCCGCGTTCGTACCGGCGCTCCATGCTGTTGCTGTGCATCAATTATCTCGAAATCGTGCTATCTTTTGGGGTGTTGTATGCGTCGGGCAATTACCTGAACCAGCCCATGGCGCATGCCTTCGACGCGGTGTATTTCAGTTTTATCACTTCGGCCACGATCGGTTACGGCGATCTGTACCCGGTGACGACCGAGGGAAAGGTGCTGGTATGCTTCCAGTCGCTGATCTTTTTGATCTTCGTGGTGGTATTCCTGAACTACTTTTCCAACAAAGTGGAGGGCAAGGGTTATTTTGAACACCGGAAAAGCGGCCAATAGCCCGTCCTCCCCAACAGCAAAACTGCCTGCGTGAAAAACCTGCTCGTCATTGCTCTGTTCTTTTTGTACAGCCCGGGCATCGCTGCGCAAAGCGCCCTCTGCCCCACGGTGGGCCCCAACCTGATCCTCAACGGCGACTTCGAACAAGGCTACTACGCCTTCACTTCCGATTTCGGGCGCGGCCGAAACAACGCCACGCTCGGCGGCTGCGGCACCCAGGGCTGGATACTCGTCTGCCAGGTGAACCTCCACCTGAGCCCGGCCTGCCAGATCTATCCCTTCAACCTTTCGGGCCAGTACGGTAGCCCCAACAGCCCCACCAGCAGCGACCCGAACGACCCCAGCAACACCTCCGTGGTCACGAGCGCCACCTGCGATCCCCTGCCCGACCACACCACGGGCAGCGGCTTTTTTCTCAGCATCGACCCCGATGCGGTGGCCGGACGAGCGTACTGGAAGCAGACCGTAACCGTTTGTCCGCAAACCAATTACGTCTTTTCCGTGTGGGTGCGCAACGTGTCGCCCGGCTGCGGGCTGCCTGCGCCGACCTTTCATTTTGAAGTGGGCGGCGTGCCGATCAATGCCCCCGTGAGCTATCCCGATTGCGAGTGGGTGAACACGGCAGCGAGCTGGAATTCGGGCAACCTGAGCGGCCCCGTTCAAATCCAGCTGGTGAACGACCTCCCCGGCTGCGACGCCAACGACGTGGCTATCGACGACGTGTTTTTCGGTATTTGCAACGGCGCATTCCTGACCTGCGATCCGCGGATCGATTTCTGTGGCGACAGCCTGGGCGGGTCGCTGACGCTTTCCGGGGGCTCCGAAGGTTTCGTGAATCCTCAGTTCCAATGGCAACGCTACAACCCGCTCCTGCCAGGCTGGGTCGATATACCCGGCGCCACCGATCCGGTCTATGTTATTCCCAATGTAACGACTGCCGAAGCCGGCAGCTATCGATTCATTTCAGCGCCGGGCGGCATCCCGATTGCACAAAGCTGCGCTTCTGCGGCAAGTCCCGTGGTGCAAATCGTGTCGCATCCGGTGTACAACCAATCCATCGTGGAAAACATCTGCGATGGTGCGCTGTACTCCGGCTATTCCTCTGCGGGCATCTATCTCGACACTTTCCAGTCGGTCTACGGCTGCGACAGCATCCGGCGACTCGACCTGCGGGTCAATCCGCATTACGAAACCGACCGCAGCATCACGCTTTGTCCGGGCGGGAGTTACAATTTCAACGGAACGGTGCTGTCGGCATCGGGAGTTTATCAGGATACGCTGCAGACCATTTTTGGTTGCGACAGCATTTTTTACCTCGAACTGGAAGTGCCGCCGAGCCAGTTTCTGGGCAATGACACGGTGGTGTGTACGGCCAGTTCCTTTAAAATCGTGAGCCCGGAGGAACAAACGACCTGGTTCGACAACAGTAGCGGAAAGGAAAAAACCGTGACGCAAACCGGCGATTACTGGGCCCGGTTTACGGATACCAACGGCTGCTCGGTACTCGATTCCATCCGCGTGCAATTCGACGTGGAAGCCTATGTTCCCAACGCTTTCAGCCCCGACGACGACGGTGAAAACGACCTGTTCCTGCCCAATTTTTCCTGGCCGACTTTCGACCGCTACGCGTGCCGGGTTTTCGACCGCTGGGGCAACGAGGTGTTTTTCAGCGCCGACCCGGCGGAAGGCTGGGATGGCAGGGCCCGCGGCAAGGATTGCGCCGCCGGCGTGTACATTTACCTGATCGAAATCGAAACCAGGGTTTGCAAAAAAGTGACCCTGAAAGGCGACGTCAGTTTGATCAAAAATTGAACCATGCTACCCATTCTGTCCTTCCCCACCCTGCTCACCGAACGCCTGCGGCTGCGGCCACTACGGCTGTCCGACGACGAAAACCTGTACCGGTTGCGCTCGGACGAACGCGTCAACCGCTATATCAACAGGTCGCCCGCCGCATCCGTGGAAGAAGCCCGTGCGACCATTGAAAAACTGAACGCGGGAATAGCCGAGGGGAAGTCTTTGTATTGGGCCGTCGCGCAACGGGAAGATGACATCCTCATTGGCGCGATGTGCCTGTTCAATTTGGATGCGGAACGGAATTCGGCGGAAATCGGTTACGAACTGCATCCGGATTTTCAGGGAAAAGGCTTCATGCAGGAAGCCGTGGAAGCAGTGATTCGCCTGGGTTTCGGGCAAATAAAATGGTCGGCCCTCACGGCGTTCACCAGCGTGGACAACGCCCGTTCGGTGCATCTTTTGAAAAAATTGAACTTTGAAAGGGCGCCTGAAATGGACGTGGAGGAAGGCACGGTGGAGCTCTCCGCGTGGGTACTGAAGCCAGCCTGAGGCACTTCACCACATTTGAACCAAGGGTTGAAAAAGCTGGCATTTCTGTCGATGCCGCAATTTTTAGACAGGTGTTTTTTTAGACAGGATTAACATGATCAACATGATAATATCCCGGCGGCTTCGCCGCCATGTGTAGGCAAAGTCGGCGGAGCCGACGATTATCATGTTGATCATGTTGATCATGTTAATCCTGTCTAAAAAAAACACCTGTCAAAAAAACTTCGTCAAAGGAAATAGCAAGCGCATCCAGGCCCAAATTCACAGTATTGCACAAATTTACCCCTATGATTTTCCGAGTCGCACAAATCGAAGACATCCCGCAAATCCAGGTGGTCCGCCACGCTGTACAGGAAAACCGCCTCTCCGACCCGGCTCTCGTCACGGACGCCGATTGCGCTGAATTTCTCAGCGTCCGCGGCCGGGGATGGGTCTGTGTCGCCCACCACCAGGTGATTGGTTTTGCCATCGCCGATTTGCAGGAGCACAACATCTGGGCCCTGTTCGTCGACCCTGAATTCGAGGGCCGCGGCATCGGCAAGCGCCTGCACGACCTTATGCTCGACTGGTATTTCCAGCAAACCCGCCAAACGGTGTGGCTGGGCACGGCCCCAGGCACACGCGCCGAGGTGTTTTACACGCGGCAAGGCTGGACGCCCAAAGGCCCGATCAACAAAGGCGAGGTCGGGTTCGAAATGACTTTTGAAAACTGGCAAGCGCGGAAAAATCACTGAAATCACCACCAGAAAATGTACCTTTCTTCACAATTCAATCAATTTTTTGACCAAAACGATGAACAAGCCCTGCCCACTTTTACCCCTGCTCGCCCTTTTAATTTCCCTCTCTTTCTTTGCCTGTACCACCGAACCCGATCCCTGGGCGGATTTCACAAAATGCAGCGCCAAAAGCTGCGTCAAGGAAGCCCTGGTGGTAAAAGACGCTTTTTTGAAAGACCCCAAAGGCATGCTGGGCGCGTTCAGCGCCACTTATAAAAAAGGCGAAGACCACGTGATCGGCTGGCTGTACCTCCTGCGCGACAGCGTGTTGTTCAACGACCAATACGGCACTACGGAAGAGCGCTTTGCCCTGCAGCAAGCCATTATCTCGGCTGCAAAACCCTTCGAAAACGACCCGAAACTGGGCGAAATGGCCCAATCGGTCACCGGCGAACTGGAGAACCTGGCCATCGCCTCCGAACTCGAGGACGACATCTTCGAATACGTGCCCATCACCGGATCCTACGCCTACGAACTACCCAACGAAGCCGGTAGCGGCGAACTGAAAGTGAGCGTCGCCGACTCCGACCATATTCGTTTCAGCCTGATGGTCGTCGCGGGACCGCCGGCCTACAACCAGGGCACGATGGAAAACACTGCGACGCTCGTTTCACCCAACGTGTACGAAGCCAAAACCACCGAATACACCGGCACCTGCCGCCTGCAGTTCGTTTTCAACGGCGAATCGGTGGAGATCAAAACCCTCGAAGGCGACGACGCCAGCTGCGGATTCGGGCACAATGTACGGGCCGACCAGGTGTACAAAGTCGTGTCGCACGACGATCCGTTCCTCTCCGCCGCCGACGCCCGACTGGCCAAAAACCTGCAGGGCAAATGGGTGTCCACGACCGATGCCAAATCCAAACTGACCATCGAAAACGGCGAATACACCGAAACCTACGACCAGGAAGAACCCGGCAGTTTCCCCTACCAGTTTTACGCCAAATGCCCGGCCGACTGCAACCCGGTGGCCCCGACACCCTGCATCAAAGTGATGGGCCAGGACGACGTGTGCTACGCCGTGGTGAAAGCCGACGGCAAAACCCTGGAATTGTCGATGATCGGCGGGCGGGGAAACACGCTGGTCTTTAAAAAACAGTAGTTCTTTTTTAGAAATACGCGCCGGCCGGCCGCTTTTTCCGGCCGGCGCGTATCTATCCGGCGGCTTACCCTATTTTTATACATTTCAACTACACCGAATATTAAAACTTTATTCGCACTGCTGTTTACGGTCGGAACTTTCGCTGGAGTGGCACAAACGCCGCTGGCCAACCTGAGCTTCATGGACCAAATCACAGGAGGCGCCCTCGACCGAAAATCCATGGTCTGCGTGGACCACGAGAGCAACCTGATCATCGGCGGCACATACCTCGGCCAGTCCACCACTTCCATTGTTTATCAGAGCGACACCCTGCTCTCCGGAGTGAACCTCACGCCGGACATTGTGGTCTTCAAACTGGACGCCGCCGGCAACTTGCTCTGGCTGAAAAGAATCGAAAGCAGCAAGGATCAAACCTTATACGGCATCGTCGCGGACAAAACCGGCCACATCGTCCTGAATTTCAAAAACACCGCCGATGCCACCTTCCAGGGACACACCATGACGCCCGGAACCACTATCATGAAACTCTATCCGAACGGCGATTATGAATGGCACAACACCCTGACCGGCATGTATAACTACCAGTCGAACAACCTGCTCACGCTCGATTGCGTGGACAACATCATCACAGGCGGAAACACCAGCTTTCATTTAACAGGGGTACCCCTCGATACGGTGTACAACGGCCAGGATCCCATTATCCTGTACGAGCAGGAAGCGGATTCTATCGGGCTGAACGGCGCAATGTATCCTCCCGCTTCGACCGACGTCAACCTCGTGGTGATCAAGTTCCTGCCCGACGGGTCTTTGTTCTGGCTCAAACAATTTCCTACGGAGGCTGTAATGGCCGACATCAGCGCGGAATTCGGGACTGAGATTGTATTCAACGGGCTCATGTTCGGAGATACCATCACGCTGGATACCGTAACCCTGATAAAAAACGACCCGGCGGCGTACTACGAGTATTACTATGTGAAACTCAACGAGGAAGGTACCGCGCTCTGGGCTCATACCTATTTCGACAATGCTTACCCCTGGGACATCAGGATGGCGCCCGGCGGCTCCGTTTATTTCTCCGCCTCCTTTCCCTTCACCACGACCTACCAATCCACCACGATCCAGTCCAACGGCTACCAGGATGTCCTGGTCGGCCGGCTCGACCCGGCAGGCGTATTTGAATGGGCCCACGCCGTCGGCGACCAGTACACCAACCAAAAGAGCATCCTCAGTGTGAATAAAAACGGGGACGTCGCCATTTCCGGACATACCTCCAATACGGGCGACTTTGGTCGCAAGTTCGATGCGCAGGGCAACCTGCTCTGGGTGAATCCCGACAACGGTGACTTTGGGAATAACGGCACGGGGCCGATGGCCTTCGACCCCGAAGGCAATATGTGGCTGATCGGCTGGTACAACGGCGATTTCAGCATGGGGCCCTACGAGTATTCTATCTGGGGCGGTCCGACGTATACTTTTATTGCAAAATTCAGCAACCAGGACATCTCCGGGCCGCTGTACACCTGCATGCAAACCGGCGCCACACCCGCCACTCAGCTGGCTTCGGCAATACCCGTACGCCTTTCCCCCAACCCGGCCGGCGCCTCCGTGGAGATTTCAGGACCGGCTACTTTTTCAAAAATCCGGATTTTCAGCGTCGACGGGAAATGGCTGGCCGACATCGACCCGGGTGTCGATCCGGTCGTTCAAATTGTTCTGCAGGGAATCAACCCGGGGCTTCTGTTCGTCGAGTGCATCGACCGGAACGGACAGCGTTCGATTCAAAAGTTAGTCAAATTATAAAACGGGCATTTACCATGAAAAATTTATTCACCCTGTTCCTGATTCTATGCACCATCCGTGCCCTGTCCCAAACCCCTCTGGCCAACCTCGTCTACATGGACGAGATCACCGGCGGCGGTCTGATGAGGGAATCTTATCCCGCCGTGGACCATGAAAACAACTTCATCCTCGGCGGCACCTACCTCAACCACAACAACAAATCCATCGTCGTACAGGGCGACACCATCCTGACCGGGTTGAATCCTTCCGGCGACGTGGTGGTGTTCAAATTCAATCCTGTGGGTGATCTGATCTGGATGAAAAGAGTGGCCAGCAGCAAGTTCATTTATTTGGATGCGCTGGTGGTCGATAAAACCGGGCACATCATTCTGCGGTTTACGAACGAGGCCCCGGCGACTTTTGGCAACGTCACCCTGGCCCCCGGCACCACCCTGCTGAAACTCGATCCCGACGGCGCCTATGAATGGCACAACACCCTGAGCGGACTTGATTTCTATTATTACCACAACCGCCTCTCCCTGGATTGTTTTGACAACATCGTCATCGGCGGCAATACTACTTTGCACGACACCGATATTGCAATCGATACGATGATCTGGCCGCCCGACACCATCATCCAGTACCAACAGGCGCCCGACAGTATCGGCCTGAACGGCGTGCTTTTCCCGCCTGCCGGGTATCAAAACATGGTTTTGATGAAATTCCTGCCCGACGGCTCCCCGACCTGGCTCAAACAATTCCCCGCCAATGCCTTCCTGTCCGAAATCAGCGCCGAATTCGGCAGCGACATCGTCCTGATCGGCAAGATGGCCGACGATACGCTGGTACTGGACAACGTGACCCTCGTCAAAAGCGATACTGCGGCTTACGACGAGGTCTTTTATGCAAAAGTGTCGGAAGAGGGCATGGCCGTATGGGCCCGCACCAATTTTACAAACACCTCCCCCTGGGACATCCGTTTGGCGCCGGACGGGTCCGTTTATGCCAGTGCCAGCTTCTATCTGAGCACGACTTATCAAAACACGACCATTCAGAGCAACGGCTATCATGATGTCCTTTTGCTTAAACTGGATTCCTCCGGGGCGCTCCAATGGGCCCGGGGCATTGGCAACGCAAGCACCAATCAGGTCGGCACCCTGACGGTGAATAAAAACGGAGATGTGGCCATCGCAATAGACAATACCAATTCGATCGATATGGGGCGAAAATATGATGCGCAAGGCAACCTGCTGTGGATCAATCCGGATGCCGGCGACCTCGGGAACAACGGCACCCTCTCCATGGCTTTCGCGCCCGACGGAAGCATGTGGGTCTCCGGCTGGTTCAACGGCGATTTCAGCATGGGGCCGTACGAATTCTCTATCTGGGGCGGGCCGGACTATATTTTTATGGCAAAATTCAGCGATCAAGATATTCAGGGACCGCTGTACACCTGTATGCAAACCGGCGCTACGTCCACCGCCCAGGCCCAGGAGGAAGCGCCCGTCCGCCTGGCTCCCAACCCCGCCGGGGCTTCGGTGGAGATTTCGGGCCCCATGGCTTTTTCAACAATCCGGATATTCAGCGTGGACGGCAAGTTGCTTACCCGCATCGATCCCGCGGCCGAACCGACCCTCGAAGTTGACCTGAGCGGTTTTGAACCCGGTTTGCTGTTCATCGAATGTGTCGATCAAAACGGGAAACGTACGGTTCAGAAGTTGGTCAAACTATAAAGACCCCTAACCATGAAAAAAATACACGTACTCCTCTTTCTCACCCTCTCCTTCCAGGCCCTCGCGCAAACGCCACTGGCCAACCTCATCTACATGGATGAGATCACTGGCAGCAGCCTGACGACAAAAAGCATCCCGGCCGTCGACCACGAAAGTAATCTGCTGCTGGCGGGAACCTACCTCAATTATGGAGCGCAATCGCTTGTCGTACAAGGAGATACCCTCCTGTCCGCATTGAATACCACCGGCGACATTGTGCTCCTGAAAATGAATCCCGAGGGCGGGCTGATCTGGCTGAAAAGGATCGAAAGCGATAACGAACAATACCTGCAGGCCATGGTGGCGGACAAGACAGGCCATATCATCCTGCGGTTTTCACATTCGGCAGAGGCGACTTTTTCCGGCGTGAGCCTTCCTCCCGGGATCACCCTGCTGAAACTCGACCCGAACGGCGCCCATGAATGGCACAATACCCTGAACGGCATGTTTTCTTCCCAATACTATAACATGCTTTCGCTCGATTGCTTTGACAATATCATAACTGGGGGCAACACGACCCTGCATTCGACCGGGGTACCGATCGATACGTTCATCTGGCCACCCGATACCATTATCCAGTATCAATTGGCGCCCGACAGCATCGGCCTCAACGGCGCGCTGTACCCGCCTGCCGGATACCAAAACATGGTTTTGATGAAATTCCTGCCCGATGGCTCCCTCAGCTGGCTCAAACAATTCCCTGCCGACGCCTATATCGCCGATATCAGTGCCGAATTCGGCAGTGATATCGTCCTCAGCGGTACCCTGCACCAGGCGGATACGCTTACCCTGGACAATGTGACGCTGATCAAAAGCGATACCGCCGCAGGGGTGTTACAATTTTATGCAAGATTCACGGAAGACGGTACGGCCCTCTGGGCCCACAGCTACTTTGAGAACGCCTATCCCTGGGACATCCGGAAGGCGCCCGACGGCTCCATTTATGCCGGCACGGAGTACTACCTGACGACGACTTATCAGGGTGTCACTTTCCAAAGCAATGGCGTGCAGGATATTCTCCTGTTCAAACTGGATTCGGCCGGGGTGTTCCAATGGGGGCGCAGCATGGGCGACCAGTATACCAATCAGATATCCCGCCTTTCCGTGAACAAAAAAGGAGACGTAGCAGTCTCGGGCTTCACCATCAATTCGGGTGAAATGGGGCGCAAATACGACGCACAGGGCAATCTGCTCTGGGTCAATCCCGACAACGGCGACAGTGGCAACAACGGCACCGGGCCGATGGTTTTTGACCCCGAAGGCAATATGTGGCTCGTCGGCTGGTTCAACGGCGATTTTGGCATGGGGCCTTACGAATTCTCTATTTGGGGTGGCCCGACCTACACTTTTATCGCCAAATTCAGCGACCAGGACATTCCAGGACCCTTGTACACCTGCATGCAAACCAGCGACATTTTTGCCGCAACAGAACAGACACAAGAGCCGGTTCGTCTTTCGCCCAATCCGGCCGGAACCTCCATCGAAATTTCAGGCTCCACTGCTTTTTCAAAAATCCGGATTTTCAGTGTGGACGGAAAATGGCTGGCCAGCATCGATCCTCCGGCCGAACCGACCCTCGAAGTTGACCTGAGCGGTTTTGAACCCGGTTTGCTGTTCATCGAATGTGTCGATCAAAACGGGATACGCTCCGTTCAAAAGTTAGTCAAATTGTAAAAGGCTCCACCCGCATGCCCAACATCGAAACAATCATCCGCAGCATCAACAGGGAACTTGTTCCGAAATTTGAAGAACTGCTCCGCGAGCACCTCCGCAACCAGCCCAGGGAATGGCTCATCGAGCAGATCATCCGCCTCAGCCTCGATGCGCACAGCCTGGAAGAAATGGACCGCCGAAGCTTCCGCGAAGCCCAGGAACGCCGCCGCGCAGCGCGCCTTGAGCGGGTGAATCACCTGGAACTGGACGAGTCCAAACTGTCGGCTTTCCTCAAAAAATACAAGTCTTTCGACCGCCAGTACCTGGAAAAACAGGGCTACCTCATCCACCCGCCGGATAAAGGCAATGAACTGATTACGCCCCGGCACCGCTCCAAAAAAGGCGAAACCCTGCTTACTCTTGCCAAGGACATGCTGTATGCACTTCTCTTCGGCGAAGCCAATACGCACACCCGCTTCGAACGGGTACAACGCGAACTGCTCACCATCACCGTGCCGCGCTTCAAGGCCGACGCGCTGGATTTTATGAAAGCCACCACCGAACTGGGGGCACAAGGCACCTGGCAAGACCCCGATCAGGTCTCCAACGACCAGCGGGCCGACAATGTCGTGCTCGAAGTCGAATTCGGAGAAATCAAAAGCGAACGCATCGGCAACGGCATCGTGCAGGCTTTGTCACTCATCAACAACCTGGAAATCAACGAACAGATCCTTTATGCTCGGATGGAAAACATCGAGCAAAGCACGCTTATCGTGTGAAAAAATGAATGAGGATTGACGAGATCTGATTGTTGATTTTTAATCCAAAAGCACAGCCCGGCATCCCAGGCAACCCTTTTACATCAAAAATCATGTAATCGTCAATCAAATCCCACTCCCCCCAAACTCACCCAGCATCTAAAAACACGGGCCGTCCCGCTTTACAGCGAGACGGCCCTTTTCGTTTTCATAGCTATTGTCTGGTCAGAGCGTGGCCTTGAAAGCGCCGGCCGAAGCGGTTTTCACAAATGGTACGGGCGTCTGGGTGCCGACCTGAACGGTATACGTGCCCGTGGGCAGTTCGCTCACGTCGATGGACCAGTCGGCCGTTTTGGAGGAAAAATCTTTTTCCATGATGACCCGGTTGGTCGCGTCGAAGATCTGGACGGCAAGGTGCTTGACCGGCAGTTCGTCGGCGACGAGCAGGATGCGTTTTTGCGTGATGACCACTTCGACCTGCGAAGTAGCGACGGGCGTGGTATGTGCAAACGCTGCAACGGAGAGCGTCAGGGAAAGCAGAAGAGAGAAGATCGTTTTCATATTGTGGTAGAAGATTTGTCAGTAAAAAATGATGAAGCAATAGACAGGACTTGAACAATCGAGGTTGCAGGAAAGTGCCGGAAAAGTTTGAATTACCATTTAATCCCGATTTTGGGCGCAAATTTCCCGACCAACAACTTTTGCCCTGTCATGAAGAAAGTCCTCTTTTTGCTTTTTCTGGCGCTGGTACCGGCGCTGGGCGCCCAGGCCCAGGATGCCGATTCGCTGTACCTGCGCGAGCATTACGCCAAACGCGAAGTGATGATCCCGATGCGCGACGGTGTCCGGCTGTTCACGTCCATTTACTTTCCGAAAGATCAGACGCGCAGCTACCCGATTGTGTTACGCCGCACGCCGTATTCCTGCGCGCCGTACGGCACCAATGCGTTCACCGACCGTTCCCAGAACATGGCTATGGTCCGCTCGGGTTACATTTTTGTGTTCCAGGACGTGCGCGGCCGCTACATGAGCGAAGGCGATTTTGTGGACGTGCGGCCTTTTATCGCCGATAAAAAATCCCGAACCGACGTCGATGAAGCCAGCGACACCTACGATACTGTCGACTGGCTGGTCAAAAACCTGGCGAACAACAACGGCCGCGTGGGCGTGTGGGGCATTTCCTACCCGGGCTTTTACGCCACCATGACCCTGCTCGCGGGCCACCCGGCCATCAAAGCCGTGTCGCCCCAGGCGCCGGTGACCGACTGGTTCGTGGGCGACGACTTCCACCACAACGGCGCGCTCATGCTGATGGACGCTTTTTCGTTCTACTCCGGCTTCGGCAAACCGCGCCCCGAGCCCACCATGAACGGCTCCCCGGGATTCTCCGACTGGCGCACGCCCGACAACTACGATTTCTACCTGCGCGCCGGCGCCTTGCCCAACTACGCCGAACGATTCGGCATGAAAGGCATCCCGTTCTGGAACGACCTCATGACCCATCCCGACTACGACGCCTGGTGGAAGGCCCGCAACCCGCGTCCGCACCTCAAAAATATCCGCCCGGCCGTGCTTACCGTGGGCGGCCTGTTCGACGCGGAAGACTGCTGGGGCGCCTGGAACGTGTACAAATCCATCGAAAAACAAAACCCGGCCGACGCGAGCAACCGCATCGTGATGGGCCCCTGGGTGCACGGCGGCTGGGCGCGCACGGGCGGCGAACGGCTTGGGAACGTCGTTTTCGGGCAAAAAACCTCGGCTTTTTACCAGGAAAACATCGAATTCCCCTTCTTCGAATTTTACCTCAAAGACAAAGGCGACATGACGCTGCCCGACGCCTTCATTTTTGAAACGGGCTCCAACCGCTGGACACGCTACGACCACTGGCCGCCCAAGGGCACGGTGGCTACCGAATATTATTTCCAGCCCAATGGCCGCCTTGTCGCATCGGCCGTCAATAGCCAGGCGGAGTCTGGCAGCGCCGCGTACATCAGCGACCCGGCCCATCCCGTGCCCTATACCGAAGACGTGCACCTGCGCCGCACCCGCGAATACATGACCGACGACCAGCGCTTCGCCGCCCGGCGGCCCGATGTGCTGACCTTCCAAACGGCGCCCCTGAACGAAGCGCTCACCGTCACAGGACCCGTAGTAGCCGATCTTTGGGTCAGCACCACAGGTACCGATGCGGATTTTGTGGTCAAAGTGATCGACGTTTTCCCCGACACGCTCAGCGGCGAGGAAAACGGCGTACCGCTCGGCGGTTATCAAATGCTGGTGCGGGCTGAAATTTTCCGCGGCCGTTACCGCAACGGTTTTGACAAACCCCAGGCCTTTGAACCGAATACGCCGACCGCCGTCAAATTCGAACTGCCCGACATTGCGCATACCTTCCTGCCCGGTCACCGGCTCATGGTCCAGGTGCAAAGCAGCTGGTTTCCTCTCGCCGACCGCAATCCGCAGCAGTTCATCAACATTTACGAGGCCAGGGACGTCGACTTTCTCAAACAGACGCACCGGGTGTATTTCTCGGCGGATTATCCTTCGGGGGTGGTTTTGCCGGTCTTGAAAAAATAGGGTGTTGTTTCGCGCAGATGTACGCAGATGTTTCGCGCAGATGTACGCAGATGTTTCGCGCAGACGTACGCAGATGTTTCGCGCAGATGTACGCAGATGTTTCGCGCAGACGTACGCAGATGTTTCGCGCAGACGTACGCAGATGTTTCGCGCAGATGTACGCAGATGTTTCGCGCAGATGTACGCAGATGTTTCGCGCAGATGTACGCAGATGTTTCGCGCAGACGTACGCAGAATTTTTACGAGAAATATTTCTGCGTACGTCTGCGGAAAGGTCTGCGTACATCTGCGCGAAACATCTGCGTACATCTGCGCGAAACAACAACCCATTGCATCTACCGTCCAATGAAGAAACGACACGCCTTTTTCCACCTTTTCCTGTGCTTCGCCTTTGGGTTGTGCGCCCAGCCCAATCCTGTGCACAATTTCTTTTTCGAGCATCTTCCTACCCGCTGGGACGAAGCGCTGCCGCTGGGCAACGGCCTGCTCGGTGGTCTCGTCTGGCAAAAAGACGGCCGGCTGCGGCTCTCCCTCGACCGCGCCGACCTCTGGGACCTCCGGCCGATGCAAGGCCTCGACCGGCCCGAATTCAACTACCGCTGGGTGGCCGAACAGGTCAAAAAAGGCGATTACGCCATCGTGCAACAGTATTTCGACGCGCCCTACGAGCGGGAAGCAGGCCCTACCAAGCTCCCGGGCGCCGCTTTGGAGTTTCCGCTGGCAGGGCTGAGCGGAGCCACCTGCGCTTTGGATATTTCCACCGGCCTGGCCACCGTCAGCCAGGGCAATACCCTGATTTTCAAATCTTTCATTCATGCCAACCAGCGCGAAGGCTGGTTCTGGCTGAACAATGCCGAACTGCTTCCTGCACTGATCCCCCCACCCTATTCGGGCAATGCCGGCACTCCCGCGGGCGGCTCGGTGCAAGGCGACGATCTTGCCCGGCTAGACTATCGCACAGGAATGGTCGCGCCTTTAAAAACCAACACGCTGGTGTACCGGCAAATCTGCTTCGGCGGATTTTCGTACGAAGTCGCCGTGGCATGGCGCGCCACATCCGGCGGTATCGAGGGTGTCTGGAGTATTTCCAGCCATTTTTCTCAAAAACCCAACCTCGAAACGGCCTACGAAACCGTGCAGCAAGGCCTGAAACATGGATTCGACCGGTCTTTTGCCGAGTCGCAAAAATGGTGGCAGGGGTTTTGGGCCAAATCGTCCATCCAGCTGCCCGACCCTTTGATCGAGCGACAGTACTACCGCGATCTCTACAAATTCGGCTGTACGGCCCGCGCCGATGCGCCCATGATCAGCCTGCAGGCCATCTGGACCGCCGACAACGGCCGCCTGCCGCCCTGGAAAGGGGATTTGCACCACGACCTGAACACCCAGTTGAGTTACTGGCCGGCTTACACCAGCAACCATGTCGAAGAAGCCAGCGGATACCTGCGGCACCTGGAAAGCAACTGGCTGGCTCATGCGGCCTACACCCGCCGCTATTTCGGTACGAACGGCCTGAACGTTCCGGGCGTCGAAACCCTGCTCGGCGAGCCGATGGGCGGCTGGATTCAATATTCCTGCTCGCCGACGACCTCGGCCTGGCTGGCGCAGCATTTTTACCTGCACTGGCGCTACACGGCCGACCGGCGCTTCCTGCGGCACCATGCCTGGCCCTGGTTTCAGGCCGTAGCGACGCACCTGGAAGAAATCAGTTTTGTGGATAAAAAAGGCGTTCGCGTACTGCCGCTCTCTTCGTCTCCCGAGTTCAATGACAACAGTTTGTCGGCCTGGTTTCCCGATACCTGGACCAATTTCGACCTCGCCCTGACGGTTTTTGTTTTTTCAAAAACCGCCGAACTCGCCGATGCACTGGACCGCCCCGAAGACGCCGAACACTGGCGCAGGCGACTCGCCGAGCTGCCGCCCCTGGCCGTGGACAACGCCGGCGCCCTGCTGATCGCCCCCGGATTACCTTATGAAAAAAGCCACCGGCATTTTTCCAACCTGATGGCCATCCATCCGCTGGGGCTGCTGGACTGGAATGAAGGCCCCGTAGCCCAAATGTCGATCCGCGCCTCCCTGGCGCGCCTCGATTCGGCAGGCGCCGCCGAATGGACGGGCTATTCCTATGCCTGGCAGGCCAACTTACAGGCTCGTGCACACGACGGCGAAGGCGCCCGAAAGGCCCTGCGCATCTTTGCCGAGGCTTTCGTGTCGCCCAACTCTTTTCACCTCAACGGCGACCAGTCGGGCAAGGGATATTCGGCATTTACCTATCGACCGTTCACCCTGGAAGGGAATTTTGCTTTTGCGGCGGGCGTGCAGGAAATGTTGCTGCAAAGCCAGGGAGGCCTCATCGAGGTATTTCCGGCTTTGCCAGCCGACTGGGCCGACGTTTCCTTCGAACATTTGCGGGCTGAGGGCGCCGTACTCGTGAGCGCCGTGATGAAAAACGGCCGGGTCACGGAAATAAGGCTGCAGGCCGAGCGCGATACGGACTGGTTTTTCCTGCGCGGCGGTTTTGCGGGAAGAGCGGAAGAGCGGAAAAAATTTGAACTCGAGAAGTCGGAGCTCGACGGATTTGTTCCGCGCGAGGAAGCCTGGAGGGTAAAAATGGAAGCCGGGGGTACGCTGACATTCAGGCTCTAGTCTCCGTTGTTGCCGAACACCGAATCGATCGCTTCGCGGCTGTTGGAGACGTGCAGTTTGTCGTAAATGTTGTGGATATGCACTTTTACGGTGCCCTCGCGGATGCCCAGTTCATCGGCGATTTCCTTGTACAGACGGCCGCGGGCCAGCAGGCGCAGGATTTCCTGTTCGCGCGGGCTGAGCACTTCGATGCGCCGGTTGGGCGCCGCCGGTTTTTGGAAATATTCGATCACTTTTTTGGCGATGCTGCCCGACATCGGCGCGCCACCTTCGAGCAGGTCCACGAGAGCAGCCAGGATTTTGGCGCCCGAGGCGTCTTTGAGCAGGTAGCCGCTGGCGCCGGCTTTGAGCGACTCGAAAATTTTGTCCGTTTCTTCAAAAACGGTGTACATCATGAACAGCGTTTCCGGCATTTTCGGTTTCAGGGCCCGCACGCATTCGATCCCGTTCATCCGCCCGGCCGGAAATCCAATATCGACAATGACAATACGGGGTTGGTTTTGAGGCAAAAAGACCAGGGCGTCTTCCACACTTTTGTAAGTATGGGCACAGTCGAATTGGGTGGAATCGGCCAACAAGTCGCAGAGGTACTCAAGGATGTCCAGGCGATCTTCCACAATCGCCACCGGGATGGTTTCGTCTTTCATGGTATGGGATGAGGTGTTTCAAATGGTGCGCTGAATATGATTCGGGTACCGTCTTCATTGGCGATTTGCATATCCCCGCCGATGTCGAGCAAGCGTTTTCGCATATTGTACAGTCCGTTTCCGAATTCGTTGACCTGTTCGAGGTCGATGCCCCTGCCGTCGTCGCTCACCTCGATGATGAGAAAATGGTCTTCCGTTTTGAAGAAAATACTGACCCGTCCGGCGCCGGCGTGTTTGACGATGTTGTGCAGGCTTTCCTTCACGGCGAGGTAAATATTGCGCCGGCGTTCGCCGGAAATGGTGGCGTCGGGCAGGGTTTCCGGCTCGCGGATCACGGGGCGCAATTGATTGGTTTCGAGGTACTCCACGGCATAGCGGCGGATGTAGGCCACAAGGTTTTCGATCGTGTCGAAATTGGAGTTCATCGCCCAGATAATCTCGCCCATTTTCTGTACCAGTTCCTGCGAATAGCGCGCAATTTTATCCACCTGTACGCGGGTATCGGACGGGTCGAGCTTGTTTTGCACCCGCTCGCTCAGCATCCGGATGGAGGTGAGTCCGCCGCCAAGGTCGTCGTGCATTTCGCCGGCGATGCGGTTGCGTTCCTGGGTCAGCGCTTCCTGTTTCTCGAGTTTGAGGTTTTTTTCGCGGATTTCGAGGTTTTTGCGGCGCAATTTATCCCGCACGTATCGGCGCACGGACATAAAAGTCAGGAGCAGGAGCGCTGCGACAACCAACAACCTGAACCACCAGGTTTGCCAGAACGGCGGGGTAATGGTCACAAAAAACTGTCGCGGTTCCGGGTTCCAGACGCCGTCGGAATTGGCGCCCATGACCAGAAACCGGTACGCTCCCGGCGGCAGATTGGCATAGCGGGCCAGGCCGCGCGCGTCGGTGCAGGGCACCCATTCGGGGTCGTAGGGCCGCCCGTCGGCGTATTCCAGGCGATATTTCAATTGGTTGTGGGCGGGGTCGCTGAATTCGAGCGCCACAAATTCAAAAGTGAGCGTACTGCTGTCGTAGGGCAACAGCAGGCGGTGCAATTCACTCACGTTGCTGTCGGGTGCGAACGGCTGATCATTGATTCGCAGACCCGTGATCTGTACGGAGGGCAAATTCACCAGGTCGGCGATGCTGTCGGGGTGGAACACATTGAGCCCGCGAATGCCGCCGAACCAAAGGCGTCCGTCGGCCGTACGCAGGGCGGAATTGGAATTGAATTCGTAATCCTGCAAGCCGTCGGCGAGGGTATAGTTGCGAAACGAGTCACGTTCCGGCCAATACCGGATGAGGCCCCGGTTGGTGCTGAGCCACAGATCGTTCCGGGCGCCGGGCAGGAGGCTGTACACCGTATTGCCGGGCAGGCTGGCGGCCAGGCCGACTTGCTCCAAGGCCAGATCGGCCGTACGGATGCGGATCAATCCGAAATCGCCGCCGGCCCACACGTAGTCTTGTTTTTCTAAAAACGTCTTCACGGCACCCGCGACCGGGAAACTATTTTTGAGGGAAAATCCCTGTCCGGCAGGTTGCAGCACCAGTATTTTATTGTAATCGACGGAGAGAAAAACCTGTCCGGTTTGGTCCTGGTACATGCGTAGTACGTTGTGCCGGCTTACATCCGCGACTGGCAGTTCCCGGGCCACTGCGCTGCCCGCCTGCAGACTGATCAGTTGCAAGCCTCTTCCGTTCGCGCCGATCACCCTGCCGTCTTTCAACTGACAAAAATCATTGAAATGGGGCGCCGGGCCATTGGCAAACTGAACATTGACAAAGCGCCGCGCCCCGCTGTCGCACCAGAAACAGCCTTCGTAAAGCGTGGACAGGAGCAGCCCGCCGCCCGGAAGGGCGAGCATTTGGAAGACCCTCGGCGTGATGCCGTTGGGCAAAGAGATGAGGTCGACACGGCCATCAGGCCGTCGTTTGCGCAGTGGCGCCATGTTGCTGCCGCACCAGATTTCTCCCTGTCCGGCATCGGCCAGCGGGCCTGCGATAAATCCGGATTCGCCGGGCAAGGCCAGTTCCTGACCAGGTATCCAGCGGAATTTTACTTTCTCCAGTTGTGTAAAATCGACCCCGCCGGCCCAGCGGCTGATCCACAAGGTGCCGCTCGGGTCAAGGTAAATTTCATTGATCCGGTCCGATGCCAGACTTAGCGGATTGTTCTCTTCGTGAACGAATTGCCGGACAAAAGCCAGGTTGCGTTTGTCGAACAGCAACAGCCCGCGCTCGCAGGATACGAGCAGAAAATTGGCATCCATGGCCGTTATGCCACGCACGGTGCCGATCTCCTGCCCCTGGTACCGGTGAAACAATCCGAGTGCTTTGCCGTTGGACGGGTCAAATTTCCGCAGGCCTTTGTCGGTCCCCAGCCACAACAGATCCGTCCCATCCGGGAAAACGTGATAGATCCGCGCGGAATCGTTGCCGTCGCTGCCGTCGAGCCAGCGGTGCGTCAGGCGGATGCTGTCGACGCTTACCGAATAAGCCGTGAGCCCGTTGCGAAAGCGAACGTAGCAGCCGTAAATGCGGGTCAGGGCCCCGTTGGCCGGGTCGACGACGGGGAAACACTTGATCGCATCCAGTTCGCCCAAGCGCTTTTGCACAGGTTCAGCGTCGTTTGTTGCAGGCGGTATCAGCCAGTAAGCATCCCGGCCCACCTGCGCCCACACCCGCCCTTGCGGGTCGCGATAAAAGACGCGGTAGCCGTTTTCTGCGGGGCCCTGTTCCGTTTTGACCCGGAAATGGCTGAAGTCGTCGGTAGCCCGCCGGTAACAGTTGATGGCGTCGTAGGTGCAAAACCAGAGGTTGTGCGCCTCGTCTTCAAAAAACGGGCTTTGGATGTTGTTGCCCAAAATGGCGGCCGGGTCGGAGGCGTCGGGGCGGTACACCTTTACGCCCAGCCCGTCAAAGCGGTTGAGTCCGTCCATCGAACTGATCCAGACAAAGCCGCGGGCGTCGCGGTAAATGAAGGAATTGATGGATTGAGAAAGGCCTTCGGCGGTAGTGAGGTGGTGGAAAGACAGATCAACGGGTTGAGCAATTGCCGGCGTTGCCAGCAGGCAACCGAACAGGAGTGCGAACATTCGGGGCAGGGTGATCACAATCCCCGGCCTCTGGTCTGTTTTCGATCTGGACATGGGCAAGAACCCCGGTTTTTTCAAAATCAGTAACAAATCGGAGGGCAGGGGTCGGTGGAATAGGCGAAATTAGTTGGACTGGGATTGTTGCGTATCACGTCGATACCGAGGTAGTTCACCGTGGATACTTGCTTGATCACCAGTTTGGCAACGGCCCAGCCGTCCTGAGCGGTAAAGGCGTCTGCCGTCAACAATCCGAACATTTGGGATTTTTTAAATTTTACGCTGAGCAGCGAGGTCGCCTTCACCTTCGCGTATTTGTCGGTCTCGAAATTCGTGGAATAGTCCAGCCACGTGGCCATATCGATCACTGTGTTGGAGGTGGTGGAGCTGCTTTCCGGTAGCGACAGCAGGTTGCGGTCGGCCACACCCGATGCACTAAGTCTCAGCCCATTGCAGTCGCAGGCGCTGGCGGTGAGTACGAGATTGGCGTTGCCGTCGATCGAATAATGAAACGCCACCCCGAAAATGTCCGCATGCCGGAGTTGGCTGGACGATTGTCCCACGAGTTGGAAAACGGCCGCCTTGCTGAAATAGGTATTGATATACAGCGTCGTGGTGTAAGGCGGGTTGCTCAACATCGTGTTTTTGACGCCTGAGTCGGCAAAACGAGCCAGGTTTTGGGTATGTACCGCCTCGGAGATGTTGTTGATTTCGGTACCGTTGAAATTGCAAATAAGTTCAGGCATTGGAAATTCTGGTTGAGTGATGGGTTAAAAAAGCACTTTGGGAAGTGCTGCGAGGCAAGTCCGGAAATCTAGTATAGACCTGCCTCGCAACAATAATCTCCTGATAATGCGGTGAAAATTATTGATAATTTTTTACTTCAACTCGAATCAGGTTGGGGTGCGGAAGGAAAGTGACGTACGGAATACGTTCCCCGTTGCGCACCCGGGCTTCAAATTCCGGCGTCGTTTGAACGGTGATGGTTTTGACGGGGTCCGACAATTTGCAACCGGCGCAGGCCACCCCGTTCGAGATTTTGTCATTGTTCTGTTCGTCGCGTTCCGTGACCACGTCGTGCACGTCCACCACATCGCCGATATAATACTCGCCCGGCGCTTCGAACCGGACGGAGGGCTGGTCGTCGAAGCCTTCGTCGGCCTTGATGCGCGGCACGGAATAGTCGGCATACCCGACGATTTCGTCGGCGGTTCCGTTGGCGCCCCGCCGGTAAAGGGCTACCTGATGCATGTTTGCGGCGGCATCCTGTGTGCAGTCGCCGCTGAACAGGTTAAAAATCCGGATCACGGCATCCACAATATCACCGACTTCGTGGGTGTCGTCACCTACAAATTCGGCGGAAGTGACCACCAGGTCGGAGAGTTCCTTTTTGCTTTCGGGGCAATCGCAGCCGGTTAAAAACAGGACCGAGGCCGCTACGGCGGCCAGAGAGAGTAACTTCTTCATAAGTATTGGATAGTTTGAGTGAAAAATCAGTAGCAATCGAAATCGTTGATATAGTCGAAAATGAAGGCGGGATTGATCCCGATCCGGATCGCATAGGCGCCGGGGGCTTTGCCAATCGTGCGCACGCCGAACTGGTCGTAATACTCGGGTTTGACAAAACTGACCGGGAAGTATTGAAACTCGGCGAAGAAGAACCGCAGGTTGCCGAAGCCCAGCGACACGCTGGGAATGAAGCGCTTCAGTTCGGGCGCATCGAGTTTGGCGTATTGGCTGAATTTCTCGTCGGCATAGTATTCCACGCGTTTGTACCGGTAAATCCAGTCCAGTTTGGCGCCCAGGATAAAAGGTCCCATTTCCAGTTTGGACGACAAGCCCACTGCATGGGAATCATTGAAGCGGCGATAAGTGATGTAGCGTTTCTGCTGGTTTTCGAACACGAATGCGTACTGGTCGCTCGAGTACCGCGAATGTTCGGCCCCGATCAGCAGGCAGCCGATGCCGCCGTCGTTGAACGCGGCATAGAGGCCCATGCTCGGAATCCACCACCGGAACAGGGTTGGTTTGCATTCGCTGCAATGATCGTCCACATCGAGCGGCGCGCCGTTGAGCGTGGTTTGAAACGGGTCGTGTTTTCCCTTGACCACCCAGCGGCCGGGCTGGTACAACACCGGCACGAAACCCCAACCCTTGAAATCCGGCGTGGCGAGCATTTTTCCAAAAATGCAGGCCGAACGGTTGTTCAGGCTCAATCCGTAGCGGAAGTACACCTGGTTGTTGCGAAGATTTTGGAACGGCCCAGCAGCGCCGTTCTGGTAGCCCTTTTTGAGCGGAAACCAGGGATAATAATCGGCCTCGGCATACAGGAACCCAAGATTGAAACCCGCCCCGAAACCATGCTGAAAGCGCCGGAATTCATCGTTAAACTCCAGTTTTTGCTCAAACGTCTGGCAATCGAACTGCTCCCTGTAGCTGTATTGAAGCGTATAATCGAGCTGATACTTGAGGTAAAAGAACAGGTCGTATTCCACGCCCATCAGGGCCTTGAAACGAACGGGAAGGCCGATGGTGGTATTCCTGAACGTCTGGTTGAAATGCGGCGCCTGGGCATTCCCGGACCAGTAAAAATTTTTGGTGACCTGATGACTGAGGCTGATCCCAGCGTCGAATCCGGTACCGCCCACCGGGTCGTTCACACCGAAAAGCACCTCCGCGCTAAACCCCAACGGACTGTTGCAATGAAGTTTGCGGCTGCCGGTGTTGCCCTTTACCGCATTGAATAAATAGGGGTTTTTCTTGGGCTCAAGAATCAGATCGGCCTGGCTGCCGTTGTCAAAATAAACGGTTTTCGCGGTGTTTTGGGCTGGCAGGTTCAAGTGCTGGAGGGCGCCGATATTGATGTGCCAGGAAAAATCGCCCTGACCGAATGCGAGTTGGCCAACGAGCATAAAAAGGGCTGTATGAAGACGGAGCGTTTTCACATTCAAATGACTTTAATCGTTGAAAATCAGGGGATCAGATATTCGCCGGGTAGTTGTAACCTGCCAACTGCAGCAGATCGGCCATAGTAAAAGTCTGTTGTACGAGCTGTTCCCGGAAGGGCGAATCGGCAAACCATTCGTCGTCATTCAGGATGGAAACAGGGTTGTGCCGCAGCACCCAGAAAATCTGCTCGGCCACGATCTGACTGCCCAGCGGGCCGAGGCATTGGCCTCCGTATTCCGCCGGTTCTGCCGAATCGGTTCGGGCTTCGGTGGGCTGACCGGGCCGGAACAAGGTTGCGTTGTTCTGAAACCCGCTTAAATCGGCTTCTTGCAGCAAATAATACCACAATGAGTAGTGCTCGTTACCGGCCGAACCGGCGCCTGGCGCTTGCTGATAGGCATGTCCGTAAGCAGTCTGCTGGATGGAGCGCCGGTCGTCGCGATCCACAAGATTGTATCCCGCGGATTTTCAAAGATGAGGGCGGCCAATTCCCTGGCCACATGTAGGTCCAGGGCCTTGCTCATCTGCGGTTCGAGGGCGCCCGGATACTGAAAAAACAAGCGCCAGTCGAGGCTGCGGCGGAACCGCCGGGTCGTAAATCCCCTCAAATCAGGCACCTGTCTTCCGGGGACATACAAGGGCACCCTCGGCTCTCCGATTTGCAGCATGTATTTCGAACGCACCTGGCTGTGGCCGATCCGGAAAGCCGCGCTGGTGAACTCGGGCATCAGGCGCGGCATTTTGGTCGCTTCGAACAACACGAACCGATCCTCAGTAAGGTTGGTCAGCATGTCCTTCAATAACGGAAAACGGGCTTCCCCCACCAGCTTTTTCAAATAATCATACACAATCAAATATTGATAGTGAAGTATGATCAAACGGCGGGTTTCGCGAAACAACCCTCGGCGATCCAGCGCAGGACGTTTGGCATGTACGATTTCCGCCATTGCGTTGTGAAACCTCATCCAGGCAACATGCAGTTGAGAGAGAATAAAATTTTGGTCATTGCGGACATCTCCCATCAGCGGATAGTGCCGCTTGCCATAAAATCGCTTGGGCGCCGTGGGGTTATTGCCCAAAAAGTTCATTCGCGGCACATCATACACCGCTCGATTTTTAGGGTCGAAGTACTCTTCCAGCCTGAACTTCACCCCGGTGTACGTATAGTCGTCGCGATCCGGGTAATACCAATACAGATAAGAATTCAAGACGGGGCCGGCTCCATACAGAGAGCGCATTTCGAGCGAGGGTGTCACCGCGTCGCCGAGCAACAGGAAGGAGCTCAGGTCGTGTGCAATGATTTGCCCGAAATAGGTATATCCGGCGGGAAGTGATTTATTATCCGGTGTGGCGACACGCGGGCCATCGTCATAACGCGTCATCTGTTCACGCAAAGGCAAGGGCAAAGCCTGGGCTGGGAACCGGCTGGCGTTCACCTCCCTGAATGCTTGCTTTCGAAAACCGGCATATTCATCTTCAGCCTTGGCGGAACCGGAAACGAGAAATTCTGCATGAAGATCCATGTAGTAGAAGTTAGATGTCCTGCGTTTATCGGGCAAGCGCCGGTACAGGATCGTACCGGCGGGTTAGCCCGGGTCATTGATTTGGTTTTTTGGGGCCAGGTGCTTCAAGGCTGATTGGATTATACTGGCTTGGGTCGCTTGATAGACGAAGCGATTTGCGTTATCTTTGAAAAGAGTAATGCAAAGTTGGACTTCCGGCACTGCGCCTGCAATATATCTTTCGTATTAGTTCGACCAGTACCTCCATCTTTGAAAACCTGACTTTTTCAAAAAACTGTCCGTTCACTTTCCTCCGGAAACCTGACTTTTGAAACGCCAATAAACACAACCGCTCTCTCTTCAACATCCGTAAAAATTTGGCTATGAAAACTGCTGCATATCGCTTCACTCTCGCCGCTTTACTAACGGCCCTGCTGCCCACGGCCTCCCAGGCCCTGGATGCCGGCGTCTCCTTCGCCACCTTTGCCACCCCCGAAAAAACTTACGTGGAGATCAACATGGAAATCGCCGCCGCTTCGGTGACGTTCAAACCCGTGGACACCCTGCACCTGCAGGCAGGCGTGGAAATCCTGATTTTAATCAAAGATGGCGAAAAGGTGGCCGCTTACGAAAAATATCGCCTGACCAGTCCGCTCGTCGGTTTTCCGCAGGATTTGCTGGACGTGAAACGACTCTTCGTGCCCAATGGAAAATACCAGATGGAAATCACGTTCCAGGACATTTACGACCCTTCTAACCAGGATCTTTTCACTGCGCCGCTGGTCGTGGACATCCAGGATGCAGCCATTCACCTCTCCGAGGTACAACTGCTGCGAAATTTCAAACCGGATGAGTCGGAAAACCCGTTTACCAAAAACGGCTACTTCCTCGAGCCCCTGCCCTTTAATTTTTACGACCGCAGCGCCACGCGCCTGGCCTTTTACGCCGAAATCTACCATTCGGATAAAGCAGTGGCCGCAGGTAGCACCTACATGGTCCGTTATTTCATCGAAAAAGAAAAAGGCAATGGCGTTACAGCCCTGATCTCCGTTGGCACTCAGCGCAAAGCGCCTTCCCCGATCGATGCGGTGCTGGTACAAATGGACATCAAAAACCTGCCCAGCGGCAATTATTCTCTCACGGTGGAACTCCGCAACGCCACTAACGAGGTGCTGGCCGTCAACAAAACCTCTTTCCAGCGCAGCAACCCCTTCCTGGCCATGGACGAATCGGAACTTACCGAAGACGTGGTGGCCAAACAGTTCGTCCAGGACCTGTCCGAGGACAACCTCCGGTACAGCCTGCGCGCCATCTCCCCCACTCTGGGCGGCGACGAGAACGAAACGCTCAAAAACCTGCTCCAGGGCACCGACCTGAAAAGCATGCGTTACTTCCTGTTCCGGCATTTTGTGCGGAAAGACCCCAACAATCCGGAAGAAGCCTACCGGAGTTACATGGAAACGGCCGGCCAGGTGGATCAAAAATTCAACACCGGCTTCGGACGCGGCTTCGAAAGCGCCAGGGGGATCGTTTACCTGCGCTATGGCCGCCCCGACGACCTCGTGCACGTCGAGGACGATCCCAGCGCACCGCCTTATGAAATCTGGATTTATTACAACTTCCCCAAAACCAACCAGAAAAACGTCAAATTCCTCTTCTACAACCCCACTCTGGCGGGAGAAGACTACGTGCTGCTGCACTCCACGGCACGCGGTGAAATCAACAACCCGCGCTGGGAACGCGACCTCTACAAACGCAATGCCGGCGAACAATACCAGGGAGATAATTACCACGACGCCACCGAAATGCAACGCAACGTGGGCCGGAATGCCCGGACGTATTTTGAGGACTTCTGAGTAGGGAATGATGAATGATGAATGATGAATGATGAATGATGAATGATGAATGATGAATGATGAATGATGAATGATGAATGATACGCGATTGCAGGGGGATTCAAGTTTTCCAGCATCGCGTATCATTCATCATTCATCATTCATCATTCATCATTCAATTCTTGTCCTCTTCCCGTTCCTCGCGGGCTTCCTCTCGTTTTTCAATGTAGTCCTGCCACACCGAGAGATAGTCGTAGGACAAATAAATTTCCGTGTCGAAAGCGCCCCAGGCGCCATTTTCAATGGACAGGTTGAGTCGCCGGATGGCGCCGGCCGGCACTTGCAGCACGATCACGTGCCCCAGGCCCACCACGAGGGTCCAGGAGACCACGCGGACATCGGAGGGCGGGAACTGGTCCCAGAATCCCTGGGCCTCCAGGATGCGCCGGATCTCCGGCAGGCTTTTGTCTTGTTGGTGTTTCAGAATAATGGTGACCATCACGCTGTCCGACACATTCGTAGCAGGTGCGACCAGAGAAGGGCCGGGCGAATTGGAAGAGGGTTGGCCGGCGGGGTTTTTATCCTTTGGCTGTTGGGCCAGTGCGGCACAAGCGAAGCCGAGCAGGCAGGCGCTCAAAAGCAGAATTTTTCTTGACATTTTTTTCATTTCGGGTAACGATAAGAAGGAAGGTCCTTCGGACCGGCAAAAATAATGTGTCAAACTGCTTTTGGCTTCTATTTTTGCCCGACACTGTTCACGGCCCTTTCATCAAACGCCAGACGCCCGCCCATGTTCAAGAATCACCCATCCGGATTACCCTTTCTTTTTTTCACCGAAATGTGGGAACGCTTCGGCTATTACCTCATGATCGGTATTTTCCTGCTGTACATGACCGATGCACAGCACGGCGGGCTGGCCATGGACCGCCCCATGGCCTCCGACATCTTCGGCACCTTCATCGCACTGGTTTACCTGACGCCATTTATCGGCGGCATGCTGGCCGACAAACTCCTGGGTTACCGGTTGTCGATCATCATCGGGGCGGTTTTGATGGGCTGCGGCTATCTGCTCCTGGCGATCCCGAACAACCTGGCGTCGTTCTACACCTCCCTGGGCATCATGATCCTGGGCAACGGCTTTTTCAAGCCCAACATCTCCGTCCTTCTGGGCAACTTATACAACGACGAGCGCTACAAGACCCTGAAAGACACCGGCTACAACATCTTTTACATGGGCATCAATATCGGCGCATTCATCTGTAATTTCTTCGCGGCATGGCTGCGCTGGAACGTCAGCTGGGGTGCAGCATTCGCCGCAGCGGGCATCGGGATGTTTATCGGAGTAGCGGTTTTTTTGCTGGGCACGAAGCACATCCGTCATGCCGACGTGCGCAAGGCGCCCGACCAGGGCGAGATGGGGGTAGGACGTATGCTTTCGTCCGTGTTGCTCCCGGCTGTGGTGACAGGCATCGCAGGCTGGATGATTCCGGGCAATGTGTTCGGCACGGATTCGACCGATGCCTTCATTTTCGGCAGCATGCCGGTCATCGCTTTTTATCTCTGGATTTTGAAAAAATCCCAACCGGCAGACAAACCCCGGGTGAAGTCGCTGCTGGCGATTTATGCCGTCGTGATCGTTTTTTGGGCGGTTTTTAAGCAAAATGGCACCGCTTTAACGACCTGGGCCGAATATTACACCGACCGTTCCATTCCGGCAGCCATCGCGCCCGCAGCGGAGCGCCTTAAAATGGCGCAGGTGGTTTCTATGCGAGATACACTTTATCCGAAGTATGACAATCAGTTCCGTACCAGCCGCGACGCGGAGAATAAAATTGTGAAAATCAATACGTTCAATCCTTATTTTCTGAATGTCCCGCCGGAGCAACGCCCGCCGAAGGAGGAGAGCAGGTCTCTGATTTCCACGGAATTGTACCAGTCGGTCAATCCCTTCTTCGTCATCGTACTGACACCCTTGCTGATCTGGTTTTTTTCCTGGCTGCGCAAGCGCGGCAAGGAACCCACCACCCCGGCCAAAATCGGCTGGGGTTTGGTGATCTCGGCCCTGTCGACCCTGGTGACCATCGCGGCGGTGTATGCCTGCCACAACGGCGCGGAAAAAGCCTCGGCCTGGTGGCTCATCGGCACTTATGCGGTGATCACAGCAGGCGAGTTGTGTCTGAGCCCGATGGGCCTGTCAATGGTTTCCAAAATGGCGCCCCGGCACATCACCGGACTCATGATGGGCGGCTGGCAGCTGGCTACTTCACTGGGCAACAAACTGAGTGGCGTATTGGCTACGATGTGGGACCGATATGATGATAAAGCCAATTTCTTTTGGGTTAATTTTGTGCTGCTGACCATCGCTTCACTGGCGTTATTCGTCATGCTGCGCTGGCTTAATCGCCTGTTCCGCGAACAGGGACTTACGTAAATCAAACCTTTATCTACTGACTTAAATTATTAAAAATCAATTCTTTATGACATCGAAAACGAAAGTCACGAAGAAAAACGTGTATGCCAAACAGGATCGCGAAGACAACAAAAAGTTCATGCTTGTCCTGGCATTGGCTACCATCGCGCTGATGCTCTTGTTGTATTTCATCTTTGCGTGATGGACTGTTTTTCACATTGCAGGGCGGTGCTGTAGCACCGCCCTGCCTGTTTCAGGACAGGCGGTTTTTATAATCCCGGTAACTGAATTTGCGCACCACGTCCAGCCGGCCATCCTCCCGCCAAATAGCGATGGCGGGATGTGTGACGCCGTTGAACGTCGTCGTTTTGACCATGGTGTAATGGATCATGTCTTCAAAAACGAGCCGCTGGCCCACTTTAAGGGGTTTGTCGAAGCCGTATTCGGTCATAAAATCGCCGCTCAGGCAGCTCACTCCTCCAAGCCGGTACCGGTAGCGGCCCTGTTCCGGGTCGTCCTGGGCGCCACGGACGCGGGGCCGGTAGGGCATTTCGAGGGTATCGGGCATGTGCGCGGTGAAGGACACATCGAGAATGGCCGTTTTGACGCCTTTGTTTTGTACAATGTCGAGCACCGTGGACACCAGCACGCCCGTGTCCCAGGCAAACGCGCTGCCCGGCTCGAGAATCACCTGAAGATGCGGATAGCGCTGTCGGAAGGCTTTGAGCACGCGGATCAGATGCTCCACGTCGTAGCCCTCGCGGGTCATGAGGTGGCCGCCGCCGAAATTGACCCATTTGAGTTGGGGCAAAAAGGCGCCGAAGCGTTGCTCAAAATTTTCCAGCACCTTTTCCAGGTCATAACTGCTTGATTCGCAGAGCACATGAAAGTGCAGGCCTTCTATGCCTTCCGGTAGTTTCCCTTTCAGATTTTCCACCACTTCGCCCAGCCGCGAGCCAGCGGACGCGGGATTGTACAGCGCCGTGCCCACCGGCGACCATTCCGGATTGACGCGAAGGCCCGGGCTGACATGCTCTGGGTGGCCTTCCAGGCGTTTGCGAAAGCGCCGGTACTGCGTCAGGGAATTGAAGGTGATATGGCTCGATAGTTTCAGGATTTGTCCGAATTCCCTGGGCAGGTATGCCACCGAATAGGTGTGTGCTTTTGTCTTCATCTCTTCAAAACACAGCCGGGCTTCGCTCAGCGAAGACGCCGTGGCGCCATGGACGTATTGCCGCACCAGTGGAAAAGCGCTCCACATAGCGAAACCTTTGAAAGCCAGGATGATCTGCACGCCGGCTTCGCGTTGCACACGGCCGATCAGTTCGAGGTTTTGGCGCAGACGCGCTTCGTCGAGCACAAAACAGGGGGAAGGGATTTTTGCGATGTCCATACAGGTGACGGGTTCGGTTTGAGGCGGCGAATTTCCGGGGGAAAAATTTGGCAGGGGATTTTTTTTGCAAAAGCCGTTTCAAATCAGCCAAAACAGTTCGGGCGGATGGCCTTTTGTCCCAAAAACAAGGGCATTTTGACTAAAATCGGCGGCCAAGTGGAGCGCTTCGTCCTGACGAATGCCTGCGGCAAAAAAACTCTCTTCGGCCGGCCAGTCGCCCTGATCGCCCTGGCCGAGGGCTGGAAGGACGACCTGGGCGGCTGCGCGCAGTTTTGCTTCCAAGAGGCGATTATTGGCGCGGTTCGCAGTTTCGGGCCGCCATTGGGAGCCGGGGTTCCAGGCCGTGATGATGGCAAAATGGGTATAATTGCCGCGTTCCAGCCACTTGTCGAGCGCGGCATCGGGTTGGTTAATCCGGAGTTGAAAATCCAGGGCAGGGACCTTGTAATTCGTCAGTAAATAGGCCGATACCAGCCGTCGGTCGAGCTGTTCCGGAGAATCTTCGAGCGTTCGTATGGGTACGACCTGAATTATCCTACTTTTGCGGCGCATTTTGACGGGCATTTTTTGCATCATTCCACCCAAACGCCCGCGTGTTCAAACAGATTACATGGAAGAAAGACAAAACAACCTCAGCACCTACATCGGCATGGGCCTGATTTTCCTGCTCCTGTTCCTGTGGATGCAGTATTCGGCCCCGAAAAAACCCGATCAGGCGGCCCAACAAACCACTGAAACGCCGGCTGCGGCTCCCACTGCCGACCCCACTCCGGCGGCAGCGCCGGCCGCCGCGCCGCCACCCAGCGATTCCGCGCAAAATTTGCTGCTGGTCGCCAAATTCGGCGCCTTCGCCCCCGCCGCCTCAGGCCGCGAGCAGTTCGAATTTTTGGAAAATGACAACGTCTTTATCACCTTCACCAGCAAGGGCGGGCGCATCCGCGACGTGCGTTTGAAAAAATACGACAAGATCAACTCCGATACGGCCAACAACGACATTAAAAGCCCCGTTTACCTCCTCGAAGACGCCAAAAACCGCTTCGATTACAGCATTCCGGTACAGGGCAGCGCGGCGGGTTCGATCAATACCAGCGAACTCTATTTTACTCCGGTTAAAAACGGCAATACGATTACTTTCCGCGCGCCGACCAGCGACGGCGGCTATTTCGAGCAGACCTACACGCTGCGCGACAACGACTATCAGGTCGACTACCGCATCACCACGAACGGGTTGCAAAACGTGTTTCCCCAAGGCCAAAACCGCCTGCAACTTACCTGGGTGAATCACCTCGACAAACTGGAAAAAAACCAGCAGTACGAGCGCACCATGTCGACGGTCTATTTCAAACCGAACGACAAAGACCCCGATTACTGCAATTGCCGCAAAAACGCCAGCGAAAACCTGGGCGAACAGCCGATCAAATGGATCGCCCACAACAACCAGTTTTTCAATACTTCGCTGATCGCGCAGGATTTCTCCTTCCACGACTTTATCGGCGAAACCCTGATGCTGACCGATGCCGATCCGGACCTGAAAATCCTGAAGACCACGGCCAGCATCCCGGTCGAAAACCCCGGCAACGGCTCCGTCAACATGGCCATCCATGTGGGCCCGAATGATTTCGACCGCCTGCGCGCTTACGGGGTGCACCTGGAAGACATCATCCCTTTCGGCTCCAGCATTTTCGGCGCCATCAACCGCTGGGTGATCCGTCCGATGTTCGTGTTTTTGTCCGGATTCATTGGCAATCAGGGCATTGTGATCCTGATGCTGACCCTGTTGGTCAAGTTGCTCGTGTACCCGCTCACCTACCGCATGGTGCTGAGCCAGTCGAAAATGGCTGCCCTGAAACCCCGCTTGGAAGAGTTGAAGCGCAAACACGGCGACGATCAGCAGGCCATGTCGATGGAGACGATGAAAATGTACAGCGAGTTCGGGGTGAACCCGCTCGGCGGATGTTTCCCCATTTTCCTTCAAATGCCGATATGGTTTGCGCTCTATCGCTTTTTCCCGGCCGCCATTGAATTCCGCCAGCAGGGCTTCCTCTGGGCGCCCGACTTGTCGAGCTTCGACGTGGCCGTGAAACTGCCGTTCATGCTGCCCGGCTTCGGCAATCACCTGAGCGCTTTCACGCTGATCTGGGTCGTCACCACGCTTTGGTACACCTGGTACTCCATGAAGCAGATGGATAACTCAGCCATGCAGAACGACCAGATGAAGGTGATGAAATATATGCAGTATTTCATGCCGGTCATGTTCATGTTTTTCTTCAACAGCTTCGCATCGGGCCTTACGCTGTACCTCTGCTTCAGCAACATCCTGAACATCGGACAGACCGTGGCGACCAAACGTTTTCTCATTGATAATGAGAAGATTACTGCGCAGTTGGAAAAGAACAGGCAAAAGCCGAAAAAGACCACCGGCTTCCGCGCCCGCCTCGAACAGGCGATGAAAGAACAACAGCGCGTGACGGAGGAAAAGAACAAGCCGGGAAAGAAAAAGTGACAAACAACAAGCGATTTTTGAACGGAGGCGATGACCGGTGGTCATCGCCTCCGTTCGTTTTGGATGCATCGAAGGAAGTAGGAGGCCCAAAGCCTCCGGATTATTTTTCCCGCCATGTTTTTCAGCATTTACTGACCTTCGTCAAAATCAAATGCTTATTCCAAATGACAGCTACCCTTCAACTCCTCCGTTTTGCCTGGCTCTTCCTGGCTTTTTCCCTCAGCGTTTCGGCATTTTCTCAGCCACAAAGTTTTCACTTGCTTCAAGGCTGTGCCTACGACGATGATCAGGCCGAAAAAGACCTGTATCTGTACGACCCTTCCAATGAAGCCGACCGCATCGTGGCCGAAATTGTCGACGCGCTCGGTCTTACCAAAAACTTTTCCGTCAAGGCCTCCAATGTCCAAAACGCCATGGCCACCACCGAGGGCGGTAAGCGGTACATCCTTTATTCCACCTCATTTCTGGAAAAATTCAAGGCGGACGCCCGCACCCGCTGGGCCGCGTATGCCGTTCTGGCCCATGAAATCGGGCACCACCTCAACGGCCACGATTTTGGCGAAAAGGATATGACCAAGCGCAAACTGGCCGAGCTCGAAGCCGACCGTTTCAGCGGCAGCGTGTTGAGAATGCTCGGCGCTTCGCTCGATGAAGCCCAGGCCGGCCTCGAAACCTTTCCCAATGAAGCCGAAACCAGAACCCACCCCAGCAAATCGGCGCGGCGCGAAGCCATTGCCAACGGCTGGAAAAAACGCGACGAGTGGCTCCGTGAACGCAACAATGGCCCCGTCACGGCCCCGGATAAAGATGCCGACGGCGTGCCCGACAGCCGCGATGCATGTCCCGACACCTACGGCGCCACCAGTTCCGGTTGCCCCGACGCCGACGAAGACGGCATCCCCGACCACGACGACCGTTGCCCTTATGAAAAAGGCACCCGGCAAAATTCCGGCTGCCCGCAGCCCATCGTAGCAGACCGCGATAAGGACGGCGTGCCCGATGCCGGCGACGCCTGCCCGGATCAATTTGGTGAAAAACGCTTCAGCGGCTGCCCGGATTCGGATGGAGACGGCGTGCCGAACAACAGGGATGACTGCCCGACAGTAGCCGGTCTGCCCGCAAAAAACGGTTGTCCGGAGGCGCCTCCCGTCAACAACAAAATGGCGCTCATCCAGGGAGGCACATTTGAAATGGGGGATTTATTCGGCGACGGCGATGCCGATGAGAAACCCACGCACAAGGTTCAGGTTAGCAGTTTTTACCTGGGGAAGACCGAGGTAACCTTCGATGACTACGATGCATATTGTACAGCCACCGGAGCAAATAAACCAGGCGACGAAGGTTGGGGCCGGGGTAAAAGACCCGTCACCAATATCAATTGGCTCGATGCCGTGGCGTATTGCAATTGGCTCAGCGTCCAGGAAGGATTGACGCCCTGCTATACCATTGACAAGGAGAACGTTACCTGCAACTGGGCAGCAAATGGATACCGACTGCCCACCGAAGCGGAGTGGGAATATGCCGCCCGGCAAGGCGGACAAAAAGTGCGCTTCGGCAACGGTAAAAACACCGCCGACCCGGCAGATATCAACTTCGAATGCACACAGAATTATAAGGAACCCTATTCATTGACAGGTACCTACCTGGGCAAATCCATGCCCGTCAAAAGTTTCGCTCCAAACAGTCTGGGCTTGTACGAAATGAGCGGAAATGTCATGGAATGGTGCTGGGACTTGTACTCGGCCGATTATTTTGGTTCGAGCCCAAAGGTAAATCCACGGGGCCCGGACACTGGAACAGGCCGCGTCCTTAAAGGCGGATGCTGGGGGTACAATCCATATAGTTTAAGGGCTTCATGCCGCAAACATTATACGCAAACCCTGAGGGCGAGGAGTTTCGGCATTCGGCTGGCACGGTCAGCATAAAAGGATAAGCCGTTCACGAGCTGTGGCGGTAAAACGTCAATCGCATCAACCGGAACATCGAATTCATGGACATCATCAATCTTCTTTCCGACACCGTCACCAAGCCCACCGCAGGCATGCTCAAAGCCATGTTTGCCGCCGAAGTGGGCGACGATGTATTTCGTGACGACCCCTCCGTAAACGCCCTGGAGGAAAAATGCGCGGCGCTCTTCGGCCACGAAGCAGCGCTGTTTTGCCCCTCCGGGACCATGGCCAACCAGATCGCGTTGAAAGTGCATACCCGCCCCTTGGACGAAGTGGTCTGCGATGAAATGAGCCATATTTACCAGTATGAAGTCGGCGGCTACGCTTTTCACAGCGGCATTTCCGTCAATCTCCTGCGTACGCCCAATGGCATCCTCAGCGCCGATCTTGTGGACGCCGCCGTAAGACCACTCTTCGACTGGCTGCCGCGCACCCGACTCGTCGTACTGGAAAATACCTGCAACAAAGGCGGCGGCAGTATTTACCTGCTCGACACCATCAAAGCCATCCGTGAAGTGTGCCGGAAACGCGGTCTTGCGCTGCACCTCGACGGCGCCCGTATTTTCAATGCCCTCGTCGAAACGGGGGATAAGCCCGGAGATATCGGCGCCCAGATCGACAGTATCAGCGTCTGTTTGTCCAAAGGCCTGGGAGCGCCGGTCGGCTCCGTGCTCATCGGCTCGAAAGACTTTGTCGCCGAAGCACGCCGCGTGCGCAAAGTGATGGGAGGCGGTATGCGACAGGCCGGCTACCTCGCAGCAGCCGGGATTTACGCACTCGATCACCAGGTGGAGCGACTGAAAGAAGACCACGACAATGCCCGCAAACTCGCAGCAGCCCTCGGCGAACTCTCCTACGTCACGAACGTGCGACCCGTCGAAACGAACATCCTGATCTTCGACCTGAAACTACCTGCGACGCCCGCCGAATTTCTGGAATATCTGGTCCACAACGGTGTCGTAGCCTCCGCTTTCGGGCCGCAAACCATCCGATTCGTAACGCATCTGGATGTGAATGAAACCATGATCGACCAGGCAATCGAGGTGCTGAAGAAGTGGCAGTAGAAGTAGCAGTTGCAGTGCACGCGTGTACTGCAACTGCTACTTCTACTGCTACTGCCAGCTCTCCCCTTCCACCGACCAGGAATCCCGCCAGGAACGCACGGGCAGCCGGTCCACAGGGTACCAGTTGCCCCACCAGTCGAAGTATTCCAAAGCGTTGAAATTCAGTTTGTAATCAAACTCGCTGGGCAGGTCGTACACGAAACCGGGGTAATAAAACCGGCGGCCGCTGAGTTTGGCCAGCTGGATTTCGAGCAGCATGGTGAAGGTGCCCAGGCTGCGCGACGTCTCTTCCGGCTGAAAAATGCAGTAGTTGCCCGCCATACTTTGCCAGCCGAGGTGGTAAAAACTCGTGGCGATCAATTGCTCGCCTTCGTACACGTCGAGCCGCTCGCCGCGGCAGGGCATGATGTCGCTCCAGTTGCTGAAAAAACCGTAGATCGATTGGGGGCGGTGGTGCGGCAGGCGCTGGGCGTGTCGGTGAAACAGCGCTTCGTGCTCCGGTGTAATGTGCAGCGGGCGGCGGCGCACGACGAGGTCGCGGTTGCGGCGCAGGCATTTGCGCTGACTTTTAGTGAGTGAAAATTGTTGCAGATCGATGCGCAACAGTACTACCCGGCAGGGGTGGCCGCGCCATTCCCAATAATTGCGGCGGAAAATCAGGTCGGCCCAGTAGCACCAGCCGTCCTCGCACAACCGGTCGAACACCAGCGGATGCATCGGCTCCATCGGGATGTACGTCTCGATGTGGGCGGGGTTGAACGATATGTCGCGGAAAACCGGGAGCGTTTTCGGGTGCATGACAAAAGCCAGGTTTCGGGTTGGCAATTCGGGGCGGAAATGACGAGCTAATTTTTCAGCATCAGCGCATTGCCGAGCCCAAAAATAGGCGTTTTACCTACTTTTGCCCGGCCCTAAGATCATTGCCTGTTTTTTTCTCCATTCACCATTCTTCTTTTTCCCATTATCAATGGCAAAAAAAGTTCTTCTCATCGGCGCAGGCGGCGTAGGCCGCGTGGTCGCTTTTAAATGCGCCCAGCACCGCGACGTATTCGGCGACATCATGCTCGCCTCCCGCACCCAGTCCAAATGCGACGCCATCGCCGATGCCATCCACGCCGCTTATGGCGGTAAAAAAATCCAGACCGCCCGCCTCGACGCCGACAACGTCGCCGAAACCGTGGCGCTCATCAAATCGTTCCAGCCCGACCTCGTCGTCAACGTCGCCCTGCCCTACCAGGACCTGCCCATCATGGACGCCTGCCTCGAAACTGGCGTGAACTACATGGACACCGCGAATTATGAGCCCAAAGACGAAGCCAAATTCGAGTACTCCTGGCAATGGGCTTACCAGGACCGCTACAAAAACAAAGGTATCCTGGCTTTGCTGGGTTGCGGTTTTGACCCGGGTGTCACGAGCGTTTTTACGGCGTATGCGGCCAAACACCATTTCGATGAAATCCACGAACTGGATATCGTGGATGCCAACGCCGGCTCGCACGGCAAGGCCTTCGCCACCAATTTTAACCCGGAGATCAACATCCGGGAGGTAACTCAGAAAGGCCGTTACTGGCAGGATGGAAAGTGGATCGAAACCGAGCCGCACGAAATCTGGAAAGACATCGACTACCCTGAAATCGGGCCGAAACGCTCCTACCTGATCTACCATGAAGAGCTCGAAAGCCTGGTCAAAAACTACCCCACCCTGCGACGGGCGCGCTTCTGGATGACCTTTTCGCAGGAATACCTGACCCACCTGCGCGTCATCCAGAACATCGGCATGGCGGGCATCGAGCCGGTCAAATACAAAGGTGTGGACATCATTCCGCTCGAATTCCTCAAAGCGGTGCTGCCTGCACCCGAAGAACTGGGCGCCAATTACACCGGCTTCACCAGCATCGGCTGCCGCATCAAAGGCGTAAAGGACGGCAAGGTGAAAACTTACTACGTCTGGAACAACTGCTCGCACCAGGACGCCTACCGCGAAACCGGCACCCAGGCCGTGAGCTACACCACGGGCGTTCCGGCCATGATCGGCGCACGCATGATCCTCGAAGGCCACTGGTCGGGCAAGGGCGTGTTCAACGTGGAAGAATTCAACCCTGATCCGTTCATGGAACGCCTTAAACTCGACGGACTGCCCTGGGAGGAGCGTGAGAACATCCATTTGGAAATGGACTAGGCACCCGACCTTTTACCCGCTTCGGCGGGCTTATTCATAACAAGACCGTTTGTTGAGCGCGCCGGACGGAAGTTCGGGCGCGCTTTTTTTGTTATTTTTGCCTACTTAAAATGGAAGGAAATGATCACTAACCTGCATATCGAGAATTTTCGGAGCATCCGCAAGGCATCGCTGGACTTGGGGCGGTTTACCATTTTGAATGGGGCGAATAATAGCGGGAAGAGTAGTGTGTTGTATGCTTTGCAGGTGCTGAGAAATGTAGTCACCAATCCCAATCGATCAATTGACGGTCTTTTAAACTTAGGTTTTCTGAATTTAGGCGGACTTGAGAATACCCTTTTCCTGAAGGATGTTTCCAAGGAACTTAGCATTGGAATTGTGGCATCCGATTCTAAAATCAATGAGGTTGGTTTACTTAGCAGGTATACCTTAGAGCTTGGCAATAAAAAATCATCCCTTAAAATTAACGCGAACGCCAACGGCCTTGATTACAATTCTTTTTTAAATGTTAGTTTTCCATACCCTTTAAATAAATCACGATTAACAGGGAATATTCGTTGGAATGGTATTCAGGCTGTTGTTGATCCAAATGAGCCTAAACCGAATTGGGGATCAACAATGACTCAAGAGGCTGTGCTCAATTCATTTGACATCCCAATTATTCATTTAATTGGCTCAGAAATTATTCCCACTCATCGTGGTTTTAGTAAACCAACCCATAATCAAGTCCCTCTCAACGGCTCCATCCAAACAGAGGAAGAAGTCGCCACTCACCTTGCCATCGACAAAACCCTGCAAGCCAAAGTCAGCCACTATTTCGAAAAAATAACGGGTAAGCGATTCTCCGTTTCGATGGGGCCAGGTGGCGGCTTTTTCTACCTGCAAGTCCGCGAACACGATACGCCTTTTACGACCGAACTGGTCAATCAAGGCATGGGCATCAACCAAATCCTCTTCCTCCTTGCCAAAATTTTGTACGATAAAAACCGCCTGGTTGGTATTGACGAGCCCGAAATCCACCTCCACCCTACCCTGATCGAGCGATTTGTAAAAGTGCTCGTTGAAATCGCTGAAAAAGAAGACAAGCAATTCATTTTTTCCACCCATAGCGAACACTGGCTGTTGTCGATGCTGGCCGAAGTGAATGACGGTAATCTGCAAGCCGAGGACTTAAAGGTGTACTACCTCTACAAAGACGGCCAGGAAACTAAAATAGAGAACCAGACCGTCCAGTCCAACGGCCAAATAGAGGGCGGCCTGCGTAATTTCCTCGATGCTGAAATGCACCTGACCCAACGCTTCCTTGATTAGCCTCTCCCAAAATGGATTTAGTGTTCAATGAATGGTTTCTGGACTGGCGTAGCCCGAAAGACGCGACCACCGAGGAGAAGCGACAAGTGAACCGTATTTTCAAATGGCTGTTGCAAAGCGAGCATCGACTAGTGGTTTTGGTGGACAGCCCATTTATGGATAAGCTCAACAGATACCGCAAGGATTTTGACTACGATCCATTTTGCAGAGAATCTTTAAAAATGTTCTTTACCGGTCTTTTCCTCAACCCTAACAAATGTCTTCAAGTACAAATCCCGCCCTTGCTGGATGATTTGACGGAGAAATTGTTAGATGAGCAAGGTCGAAATTTCGCCAGTGATCGATACCTTTTTCAATCCGCCGAAATCACAGAAGAGAAAATCATAGTAACTACTGATCAAAAACTGATTGAACAGTTCTCTGGCCACACCCGTTTCAAATTATGGACAGTCGAGGAATTGCTATCAACATTTGAAATCCCTTAAAAAATTGATAACCAAATAATTATGCGCATCCTCCTTGTTGAAGACGAAGAATCCATCCGCGACACCGTCCGCCTCAACCTCGAACTGGAAGGCTACGAAGTCGTCAGCACCGGAAACGGGAAAAAAGCACTCGACATGGTCGGCAGTCAGCATTTCGACCTGCTCCTGCTCGATGTCATGCTACCCGACCTGGACGGCTTCACCATCGCCGAACAGGTCCGCCTCAGCAATTCCGAAGTACCGATCCTGATGCTCACCGCCAAGGATATGGCCCAGGATCGCATCATGGGCCTGAAAAAAGGCGCCGACGACTACCTCACCAAACCCTTCAACCTCGAAGAACTGCTGCTCCGGGTAAGCAGCCTCCTGCGCCGCAGCCAGCGGATCAAAGGCGAAGCCCTCGACGTATACGAATTTGGGCGCAACAAAGTGACGTTCAACACTTTCGAAGCAATCACCTGGCGCGGAGAAACACAGGTGCTGACCAAAAAAGAAGCCATGTTGCTCAAACTGCTCGTGGAACGCCGCAACGAAGTAGTGAGCCGCAACCAGATCCTGCAGGCGGTATGGGGCTACGACGTTTTCCCCAGTACCCGCACGATCGACAACTTTATCCTTGCCTTCCGCAAGTATTTCGAAGAAGACCCCAAGCAACCGCGGTTCTTTCATTCGATCCGGGGCGTGGGGTACAAATTCACGGTGTAGTTTTTATGGAATTCGGCAAACTCCCTTCGGTCGATGGCGTGGATTTCACGCTCCCTCCCGAGCCGCCGCAAAACGCGGCGGTGCTTGCCGGTTTTTCCCCTGCCGCCTCGCCCCACATTTACCTTGGCGCTACGGGCTACAACATGAAGCCCTGGGTGGGCCATTGGTACCCCGCCGGCGCAAAAGACCGCGATTTTGTGCGGTACTACGGCGCACAGTTCAACACCATCGAACACAACACGACGCATTACCGCATCCCCGATACCGCCACGGTGGAGCGCTGGCGCGACGAGGTTCCGGCCGATTTCCGCTATTGCCCGAAAGTGCCCCAAACCCTGAGCCATGCCCGCGACCTGGGCGTGCACAGCCCCGAATTGCGTTTATTCTGCGACGTCATCGGCGGCCTGGGCGAGCGGATGGGCTGTTGTTTTTTGCAATTACCACCCTATTTCTCGCCGCAGCATCTGGCTGTTCTGGAACGCTTTCTGGACAAATGGCCTGCTGAAATTCCGCTGGGTGTGGAAGCGCGGCACGAGGATTTTTTCCAGCCATCCAAGGCTGCTGAGAAGTATTTCGAGTTGCTCGCCAGCGCGGGCGCCGCCGCCGTAATCACCGACGTGGCCGGTCGGCGCGACGTGTGCCACATGCGGATTACCGCCGGGCGAACCCTGATCCGTTTTGTCGGCAATGCCCTGCATCCGACAGATTATCAACGCATTGAAGCGTGGGGCGAACGGATTCGGCTGTGGATGGAGCAAGGCCTGCGGGAGCTCTTCTTCTTCACCCACGAGCCCGACAACCTGCTGGCGCCCGATCTGGCAGCCTT
>JBGAJY010000260.1:0-7344 GCA_044224705.1 Saprospiraceae bacterium | reverse complement strand
TATTCAACAGGAGCCGGTCGTATAATCGACCGGCTCCTGTTGTCTGTTTATCCTACTTTTAGGTTTGAAAATGCTGATTTGCGTGCCCCGGCGCCCTTTACAGCAGGGTGACAATTTTCGAACAAACCTTTCCCTCTCGCTCATGAAAAAACAATTTACCCTTATTCTGCCTGCCCTGCTCCTCGCGGCCGCCGCATTGGGCCAGCGCTCCGTGCCGCAAAACGTGTTGAACGAAAATTTCTCCAACACGCAGCAACGCCTCTCCCAAATCCAGACACCGGCTCCTGCCGCCACTCTTCGCAGCGGCCTGACCGACGCGCTCGATCAGGCTTTCGACAGCGTCACGACCCTTTCCACCCTGAAAGGATTCACGGCGGCGGTGGTGCTGCCCGACGGCTCCGTCTGGAAACGCGCCCACGGGATCAATGCGGGCACACCCTTCATCACAACCCTGAACACCAACCACCTCATGGGCATGGGCAGCATCACGAAAACCTTCGTGTCGACCACGCTTTTGTTGCTCCTGGAAGACGGGCTGCTGAGTCTCGACGATACCATCGGCAAGTTCGTAGGGCCGTATCCGAACATATCCGGACAAGCCACCATCCGGCAGCTGCTGAGCCACCGCACAGGATTCAACGATTACCTCAATGAAAACCCTGCCATAATGAGTGCCTGGGTGGCCAATCTCGACAGCATCTGGATCGCCGATACCATTTTGACCCATTACGTGCTGCAACCCAACTTCCCGCTCGGGACCAGCTGGAGTTATTCCAACACCAACTTCCTGCTGGCGGGCCGCATCATTGAAAATATCACCGGGCAGCCCTGGTACGAGGTGCTGCGCGAGCGCGTGCTCCTCCCGCAAGGCCTGACGCACACCTTCGCCTATCCCTGGGAATCGACCGGCAGCCAGCCCATCGGCCACGCCTGGCTCGACGTGGACGGCAACGGCAGCGTGGACGACGTGCAGGGAGTTGGACTTCCGATCGAAGGCTTTTTCAGTCTGGCCGGAAGCGCCGGCTGCCTGATGAGTACGCCGGAAGACATCGCGCGGTTCGACGAACGCCTGTTTGGCGGCTATATCCTGCAACCTGCTACGCTGGCGGAAATGCAAACAGATTACATCCAGAATTCCGGTACGGGACTTCAGTACGGCCTCGGCGCGATCTCCTATCTGGGCTTCCCTTATGAGAACTGGGGCCACGACGGCAGCGTCATATACAAGTCATTCGGCCTCTATTTTCCTGATCTGGACGTGGCAATCGCCGTGCAGCAAAACGACACCCGCACTTCGGCCGTCGACCCGCAGCTGGTGGATTTGGTGGATGTATTGGTCAGCCTCTTGCTGACGTACGTGGAAAACGCGCCCAGCAGCGGGGTGGCCGGGCCGGAGCTGGCAGAGCGGCCACTGGTTTTTCCTAATCCGGTGGCTGAAATGCTTACCCTGAAATTGCCGGCGGGCACGAAATTGCCTGTCACCTGTACGCTGACCGATGCGCAGGGGCGAGTGGTGTTGTCGCAACAGCTGGATCAATTGAACAACGATCTAACGGTCGGAGGGCTGGTGCCAGGAGTGTACGGCCTGCAGGCGGGCGGTTTTTCGGAAAAATTGGTGGTGAGGAGATAGGGTATTTGTGTGTTTTGACAAGATAACGGCGCTTTACAATCAAGTTCAAATGCGGACCAGGGATTGAAAAATTACCTTGTGGTCGATGGCCGGAACCTGATCCTGAAGAGCGGTTATCTTGCCAAAAGGCATCAGGCCCTTGTCACCGCACAAATAAAACACTGCGCCTCGGCATTCCTCACATGAACAAACTCGACGGCGGGCCGCCCGAATAGTTTTTCGAGTACGGCTTCAACCTGTCGATTATCCTCCACCCGTACGGCGTCGATCATGCGCCGGTCGGCAGAATATGCCCTCAGCACCAGTGGGATGGGCAGGCGGCCGGCTTTTACTTCCGGCGGGAAAACGTGTGCATCGGCGTATGGCGCGCACTCGTGGGCATGGATAAAAACCGGCCCCACTTCATCATAAGCATTATCGCTCCCGACCGGCGCGTAGGAAAAAAGCAGGCGTGCTTCGCCCGGCCGGGTTTGCCGCAGGCAGCAACGGCAGGGTCCGTAGCCGGTTTGCGAAGCGGTTTGATTTTCAATGGGATGTCCGAAATCATCCCGCTGTGCCGTGCGGATTTTTTGGGCATAATCTGCCGGGATCGGCTGGTAACGAAGTTGTTGCATGACGGATTTTTGTGCAAAAATCGACCCTGCAGCCGGCGCCGGACAACCCGGATCTTGCGCAAATCAGCGGACGTTCATTCCCTCCGGCCAACTTCTTAAACCTTCCGAACAGGCTGCCGGATGATCGTTTTCAACTTGTCGGGCGCCGTGCGCCGCATGTCGCTGAGGTAAATTTCGCGGTGCTTGCCGTGCAACTCATACCCGTTTGCGCGGATAAACTCGTGCAGTTTGATGATGTTCGGCGGCTCGGCGTCGTACGGGCCGATGTGCAGGATTTGTGCGCAGTCGCCTTCTTTCATGCTTTCGAAGCGGACTTTGGCGAGCGCGGGCAGGCTGTCGCCCTTTTTCTTTTGCACCTGTGCAAAGGCTTGCTGTACCTGGGCCGCGGTGATGAATTCGGGCTGCAGGATCATGAGCGTCCATTTCCAGGCGTTTTTGTCGTCCATGGAAAAACCGTTCATGTCGTCGGTCCACCACAGGCCTTCGAGCGGCATAACGCCGTAATCGACCGAATCGGGGCCTTTTTTTACCATGAATTTGAGGGTATACGAAAGGCTGTATAAAGCCTCCACCGCCTCGGTGAAGGTTTGCGAATGGTTGGGGTCGCCCGTGCCGTCGACCATGAGGTAATGCAATTCGGGGGCTTTCACGAATTTCATCTTTCCCGCAGGCATGTTGTACAAGTCAGCGAACGCCTTTTTGAGATCGATTTTTGTCATGGTTTGAAATTTTTTTAAAGATCGGAGGCGGTTTGTTTTTGCAAAATGACCGCCGGCAATCCGTCGGGCAATCCTGGTCAGCAGTCCGGCATTTTGCCCCTTAAACCTGCTTTTCACTTCCTCAAACCCGCCCGGTCGTCCATCATTTCCGGGTTGCGCGGCTTCGGCAAATACATTTGCCCGCAGCGGACCGGGGCTTGCCCTGCCTGTGTTTTTTGCCTGCAACCATTTTTTAAGTTACTGAAAATGAAAAGACTACTCCTGAGCCTGCTGTTCGCAGCGGGATTATATGCCATTGCCCTTTCCCAAAATACGGGCCTCGCTACGGTCAGCGGGACCCTCGCCGACGAACAGGGCGCAGCGCTGCCTTTCGCCACCGTCACCCTTCATCGTTCGGCCGACAGCCTGTTGGTTAAAGCCGGCTTGAGCGACGAAAAAGGCGCATATCAGATCGAGATACCGATTGCCGAAGAGGGGAGTTTTTTCGTTCGGGTCAGCCTGCTCGGTTTTCAACCCGCGGCCAGTCCCTCTTTCAGGCTGACGCCGGCACAGTCCGTGCAAAAAGTGGCTACCATACGCCTTTTGCCGTCGGCCAACACCCTGGGCGAAGCCACCGTGACCGCCCGCAAACCCTTCATCGAACGCAAAACCGACCGGCTCGTGGTGAATGTAGAAAACAGCATCGTGTCGGCAGGCAGCAGCGCTTTCGAGGTGCTCGAACGCTCGCCGGGGGTATTTATCAACTCCAGTGACGCGATCAGTTTGCGCGGAAAAGCCGGCGTTATTATCATGATCGACGGAAAACCGACGCCTATGTCCGGCCAGGATCTCGCCAACATGCTGCGCGGCATGCCTTCCAGCAACATCGAGCGCATCGAGATCATCACCAACCCCTCGGCCAAATACGACGCGGCCGGCAACGCGGGCATCATCGACATCCGGCTGAAAAAGGACCGCCGCTTCGGCACCAACGGCACGCTGAGCGCCAATTACGGGCAGGGCATTTATCCCAAATACGGCGCGGGCCTCAACCTGAACCACCGCAACCGGTACATCAATGCCTTCGGCAGTTACAATTACAGCTACCGCAAAGGCTTCAATAAACTCGACCTGGTCCGCGAATTTTTTGAAAACGCGGCCGAAACGGGGGCTTACGACCAGCGCAACCGGCTGTTGTTCCCCTTCAACTACCATTCCGGGCGGGCCGGACTCGATTTTTACCCCGACAAAAAAACGGTTGTCGGCGTGGTCGCCGGGGCCAGCGTCAACCGCTTCGACCCGAACGGGCTGAACAAATCCGACGTGCTGGACGCGGGCGGCAACAAGGAATCGGCTTTCACGACGCGCAACGACAGCCACGACCGCTGGCCCAGCTGGAACCTGAACGCCAACTTCAAACACAGCTTCGACGACGAGGGAAAAGACCTCTCGGCCGACCTCGATTATATGCGGTTCTCGAACACGACCGACCAGACCTTTACGACCAATTATTTCGATCTCAACGGAGAAAACTCCCTGCCGACGTACATCCTCACCGGCGATTTGCGGGGCAATCTGCAAATCCGCTCCATCAAGGTCGATTATTCCAACCCCTTGAAAAACAAGGCCAAATGGGAAGCCGGCCTCAAAAGCAGCTGGGTGACGGCCGACAACGACGTGCAGTTTTTTGACAAAAGCGACCCTGCCGCGCCGCTGTTCGATTCGACCAAAAGCAACCACTTTATTAACTACGAAAACCTCAACGCAGCCAACCACAATGCTGCCAAGGAATGGGAAAAATGCAACCTGCAAATCGGCCTGCGCGCCGAGCAGACCCGCGCCGAAGGCAACCAGCTGGTTACCGGCCAGCGCTTCGACACGACCTACCTGAACCTCTTCCCCAGTGCCTTTTTCAACTATAAAATTTCGAAAAACTACGAGACGGGCCTGAACCTCAGCCGCCGCCTCGACCGCCCCTCGTACCAGCAACTCAACCCCTTCAAGTTTTTCCTCGACCCCAGTACGTACCGGGAGGGCAATCCGTACCTGCGTCCGCAGTTCACCTGGTCGTTCGAGTCGGTGCACACGTTTTTCGGCAAATACACCGCCACCCTCGGCTACTCCCGTACGACCGACAACATCACCCAGGTGATCGCCCCTGTGGACGGCCTCGACCGCGTGACGGTCCAGACCGACAAAAACCTGGCCCGCTACGACTACCTGGGCCTTACCATCAATGCCCCCATCGACATCACAAAGTGGTGGACGAGCATCAACGACCTCAATATTTACCAGGGCTGGTACACCGGCAACCTCGCCAACACCAGCCTCGCCAACGGCAATGCCGTGTTTTTTATTAATTCCAACAACTCCTTTCGCTTGCCCGGCGGCTGGTCGGCCGAACTCGGCGGCTGGTACCAGTCGCGGCAGATCTACGCTTTTATGGACCTCGATCCGCTTTGGTCGTTGAACGCCGGCGTGCAAAAACAACTCTTCGACCGCCGCGCCACCCTGCGGCTCAACATCAGCGACATGTTCTGGACGAGCCCGCCCAGCGCGGTGGTCACTTTCCGCGACTACGTGGAGCATTTCGCGGTGAAGCGCGAGACGCGGGTGCTGAATTTGTCGGTCACCTGGCGGTTTGGGAGCAACGAAGTGGCGCCGTCGAGACGTAGGACGGGCGGGGCGGAAGAGGAGAGGAGACGGGCGAGTAACGGGCAGGGGTGAAAAAAAGTCACGCCAAGTCCGCAAAGTACACGATCGCATGCTTTGCGCACTTTGCGCCTTAGCCTGACCCTTACTGTTAGGCTTTTTGCAATTCTCTTCCGACTTGTCACATTCAGCGACCTTCCCTCAATAAGCGCTCTATATCTAGATTCTTCTGATCCAGCACATTTTTTCCAATATACCAGCAAAACACACTGGCCGGTACAAAGTGGAATGTGAAACCCTCCTCCTTTATTTCCTGGTTTTTATCGATCGTGGTGACGAGGCAATTGTCGAGGCCGTTGTTTTGACAAAACCTCCTAGTCTTTTGAAGCAGGGTTGGGTCCTCGATGAATCGGTTCGACCATTTGATTTCGGTGGCGCTGACGGGTTTTTGCGTCTTGTCGTCCAGTTGAACCATGTCCACCTCTCCACCCGGCCAACGCGCATAATACAGGCGGCGGAGCACGTCGGGATGGTGATAAAAGTGTGCGAAAATGGCGGTTTCCACCATATGCCCCATAGCAGTGTCGTCTTTTTTCAAGGGTGAAAACAAGGCGCTGCGCAAGGCGGGATTGGTCAGATAAACCTTGAAAAAATTGGCGCGCTCGAACTTTCGGGCATTGTTACTGATGCGCTTGGTGATCAGAATAAGAAAAGCAGCTTCCAGGTAACCCAGGTATTTGAGAACCGTGTTTTTAGCTACGCCTGAATGTTGGGAAAGGGAATCGAGCGAAGTCTCCTGACCGCTATTCCAGGCCAGGTAATTGAACAGGCTGTTGAGCTCCTGCACATCCTGGATGCCATATACACTGGGCAGGTCTCGCAGGAGTACTTTGTCGATGATGTCGTTGCGGATATAGCGTTGGGGATCCTGCCGGATCGTTTCGGACAAGGACACCTCCGGGTATCCACCATAATTGATATAGTCAATGAAATGGTTATTCAGTGATTCGAGGTCGTGATAGCTGGTTAATTCGCGTGTTAAGTCTTCTTCAATAATCTGCTCACTGTCAACAAAACTGAGGTATTCGTAAAACGTCAGGGGAGGAAGCAGGAAATCGGTAAAACGCCCGGCACCCGACTCCTGGCTTTTCAATTTTAATGCGGCTGCCGCAGAACCGGATACAACGAATTTGATGTAGTGATAGGAATCGACCAATGATTTTAAATGCACTTCCCAGTCTTTCAGGTACTGTATTTCATCGAAGTATACGTAAAGCTCCTCCGTATGTCGCCGGCCGGTGGTGTCGAGAAAAAAATTGAGCAGGTATTCCAGGCCTAACCCGGTATAGATGGGAGTTTCAAGCGAGAGGTAGCAAATGTTTTTGGGGTCGATTCCCCCGTCGATCAAATCCTGAATGCTGTGATAAATCAAGACGGTTTTGCCCACTCTTCGAGGCCCCATCAGTACGACTGCGCGCTTGATCGACCGTTCCCGAACCAATTGTTGAAAGGACTTGAAATAGGCCCGTTTCTTCATTTCCCGGTAATAGGAATCGATTTTTTTACCAGAACCCCACCAGGGATTCTCAAAGCGAATACGCCGCTCCAACTGTTCTAAGGAAAAAGGCTGTTTCATTTTAGTATCACAAAGTTGACTCTATTTTTGATATAATCCCAAAAATAGAATCAAAATTATGAAATTATTTTGCTTAGGCCTTCCCTGTCGATTCACCTTCCTCGACCGCATGAG
>JBGAJY010000014.1:0-48780 GCA_044224705.1 Saprospiraceae bacterium | reverse complement strand
TCATTGTTTTAGGGCAGGCAGGGCCGGAATCTTTGGCTACCCTGCCCTACCCTGTTCATCCACAGGGAATGATTCGGGATCCGGCATTGTTATCAAAAATTTATGGCGCGGCCGACGTGTTTGTGACGCCCTCGCTGGAGGATAATTTGCCGAATACTGTGATGGAATCCCTGGCTTGCGGCACCCCTGTTGTGGCCTTTTCCACCGGCGGCATTCCGGAGATGGTAGAGCAGGGTGTCCAGGGGTTCATCGCTGCGCAAAAGGATGCCGCAGGTCTGGCGGAAGGCATCGCGCGGGTGTTGACCGATCAGGCTTTAATGGAGCGAATGCGCAATGCTGCACGTGAAAAAGCGCTTCGATATTATGCCAACTCCGTAGTGGCGAATCGCTACCTTCAACTATATCAGAATTTGATAAAAAGCGCTGAACACGTTTGATTTAGATATGTTTTTCCGCGTTCACTCAGCCGAAGCCGCCGGTTTCTAAATCATCGGTTCGGACTACCCCGCTGGGGATATTTTTGTAAAAAAAAAACGGTGAAACCATTCTTCTTCCTTGCTTTACTCCTTTTAGGGGCTGCTCAAACGACCCAGGCGCAATGCCCGGAAATAAAACTCAACGACCTGCAATACCTGCAAACCATTGATCCTGGTGGAAAGGAGGCCAAAATTCTGGCATTAGGTTTTGATGCGCATAACCAGTTTGTCCGCAATGGCGCCACCTTCAAAGGCTACAATAAATGCTGGCAAACGACCAGCGGCGACCAGCCTATCTTCGACCAAAAAATCATTTGGAACGTCACCCAGAATATCGTCATGTTCCTGACGCTGAATCCTGCGCATTATCAGCATTTGCGGCAAGCTGTATCCGACAGGCACCCGGAGGCAGGCGACCAAACGGTGGTGATTGGCAAGGTTTTCCGGTATGAATTCAGCATTCAGCGGGTGGAAGGGCTGGATTATTACGCCCTCGCGGTGTCGCAGCGTTAAGCCATTTTTCTTAATAAGAACTTAGCTGTCTCAACCGGGCATTGGCCTCCGTTTCGCATTTTCTTTGTCGGGCAAGTCCACCTTATTGTTCAACAAAAAATGCGCACTAACATGACAACATTCAACGAAGCACTCGAAACGCCGGATGTGACGGAATCCGAAGAGATCCTCGCAGTACCAGTAGAAGTCGAAGAGCCGGGAGAAGAAGAAAACGAAGAGATGGAAGCGGAGGAGGAGTCCGAAGAAACGGAAAGCGCCGACGATCAGGAAGCCTGAACAGTTCACCTTCCAGCCAAACGCCCTCCGGAGCTTCCGGAGGGCGTTTTTTTTTATTCGCCAGAAACAGCAACTTTCAGGACCAAACCGGAGTGCAGGCATTGGTGTATTTCGACCATTTGGCCAGGCATTACTTGCCTGAACCTTTTCAGAAGTGGTGAAATACGGTGCAGGGAAAAACGGTACGGCCCTATTTGATAAACCTGCTCCGCCACCCCTGCGGTATGTTCAATAAACTCAACCTGCTCAATCCGCCCGTGAATCACCCGTTTTTTGCCTGTTTTCCAGTCGCGCAGAATACGAACCGCCGTGCCTTCTGACTTATCTTTTAAAAATTGGAAAATCAAAACACCCGTAAAAAGGACCAGAGAAGCGCCAAAAAAGAACCGGTTGTAAACGTGATCACGGAAAAAGAGGAGTCCCAACAAAAGAAAGAACACGACCCCAAGTTGAGCGAAAAACCGTAGCAGGGCGTTCCAGAGGGCGCGCCAGAGTTTGCGTTTGTCCTTGACAGTCAATGGAATAATTCTTTCTCCCGACATTTTCGGGACAAACTTAACAGACTGTGAAAACAAGATTCCGGCCCTGATTCGAACTTTACAAAAACTTAGCTTCAATCTACCGCCGGAATTACCGGCAACACGGGATGGATTACTGCAACAGTTCGCCGGTTGGCCAGGCGGCCTTCGGGTGTTGCATTTGAGGTAACCGGATAAAACTCACCTCGCCCGATGGGCGTCAATTGATTGGCATTGGTGTTAAAATCGCGGATCAGCAGCCTTACTACATTGGTTGCGCGCAGCAAACTCCAGTCCCAGGTGTCCTTGATCGTCTTGTCTTTGGGCAGGGAATTATCAGTATAAGCCACCAGGTCGACATCGAGTTCGGGGCGTTCACCGAGCAGATCGGCCAGAGGTTTCAATAGTGTTTTTCCGGTGGCGCTGATAGTAATGCCGTCGGTATTGAACAGTGTTTTGTCGGGAAAGGAAACGGTGACTTCTTCTGTCGCCGTAATTTCAATTTGCACCCCGCTTGTGCCGGGGTACACTTTGACAAGAGCGGTTTTTATCTCGTTCAGGACGCGCCTGCGGTCCTTTTGTGCGGTCTGGACTTTTTGTAAAGTGGCATTCTTTTGGTCGAGCAAACTGGTTTTGGCGGCCAGGTCGTTCTCCAGTTGGGCCATTTGTCCGGCCAGTTTGTTGGATGATTCACCCATTTGTTTGGTTCTCGAGCTCAGCTCCGTGCGGAGGTCGTTGATTTCTTCGGCCTGCCCCCCGATGGTCCGGTTCAAATCACCCACTTGTTTGATGAGATTACCGGTTTCTTCCCGGCGTTCCATCACCTCCTTGACCAGTATTTTTTCCCGTGCCTCGGCCTGGTTGCGGGCTCCGAGTTCAGCGCGATACAGACTGGGCTTGACGCAGGAGGTGATCGACAGAGCAAGAGAGAGGACAGATAAAAGAGACAGGTAGCGCATGTGTGTGTTGTGTTAGCGGTAGGGTGCAAATATTCCAAAAAAAGGTCTGGCCAAAAAACAGCGGTTTTTTCAATTCTTGTCACCTTCGGCCATGCAAAATTGTGTACTGATTTTCCTTTTGCTCTCCTGCGCTTCTTGTTCACTCGACGTAAAAAAACTGGAAGGACACTGGCAGGCATCCGCATTTTTTGAAAATGGGCAGTCGGCAAACACTTCCCTCGAAGATGTATCGATAGATTTTTACCCCTCGGGCAGGTACAGTTTTCGCTCCAAAGCGCATTACAGCGAATTTGGAACTTTCCGCAGTTCGGGACATCATCTTTATTTGACCGATACAACTGTTGCCGCACCCAACGTGCGGAAAATCAAAGTTTTATACCTGTCCGATGATTCCTTGAAAATTGAAATGGCCAAAAGCGGGCACTCCCAAATCCTGTTTTTGTACCATCAACCGCAAGCCCCTAACTGATCAAATCGGCAAGTTTGCCGGCGCGGTCAAGCGCTATCCTGCCCTTTTCATCCTGTCGCACCGTGCCGCATTCGACAACCGGGTCGTGTTCAAAAAACAGGATCGTCCCATCCTGGGCCGCCTCGGTGAGCATGACCTCTTTTTCTGCCAGGGTAATCAAGGGGCGAATGTCGTAAGCCATCACATAGGGCATGCCGATGTGCCATTGGGAAGGCATCGCATCGGCGCAATAAAGGAGTTTTCGGGCGCCGGTGTGCAGCAGCGGCGCCATCATCGCTTCGGTATGGCCGTAAAAAAAGCGCACCTGAAAACCCGGCATGAACTCAAATCCCTGCTCGACAGGGATGAATTGCACGCGGTTCATTTCGAGCAGGGGTAAAAAATTCTCGGTCAGAAAAGAAGCTTTTTCGCGGGCGTTGGGGTGTGTGGCCCAGTCCCAATGCACTTGATTGGACCAGTAGGTGGCGTTTGGAAAAGACAGTTCTGTTGCGCCGCTTGTTTCATTTTTCCAAAGGGCTCCACCGCAGTGATCGAAGTGCAGGTGGGTTAGAAAAACATCGGTCACGTCCTCCCGTTCAACACCTGCGCGACGCAGTGAATCGAAGAGATTTTCTTCGCCGAAAGGCATGAAGTGCGCTCTGAACTTCTCGTCTTGTTTATTGCCTATTCCCGTGTCGATCAGCACTTTACGGTCGCCTTGTTCCACCAGAAGGGCGCGCATTGCCCAGGTGCACATGTTGTATTCGTCCGGAGGATTGAGTTTTTCCCACAGGCGTTTCGGCACCACGCCGAACATGGCCCCGCCATCCAGTTTTAAATAGCCCGTAGGGATAACAGTGATCTTCATGGTTCAAAAACCGATCTTTTTTTTGCCGGGTTTTCCGTCATTTTTCAGTGCGGCCATGCGGATGGCCGTCACTGCGGCCTCTACTCCTTTATTGCCGTGTGTGCCGCCCGCGCGGTCGAGTGCCTGCTGTTCGTCGTTGGTGGTCAGCAAACCAAAGATGAACGGCCGTCCTGTGGCGATGCTCAGGTTCACGAGGCCGTTGGCCACGGCCTGGTTGATGTATTCGTTGTGGTTGGTTTCGCCTTTGATCACGCAACCGAGGCAGATCACGGCGTCCGGATTGTTCCGTGACGCCAGCAGCCTGGCGCCTGCCGGCAATTCGAAAGATCCGGGCACCTGAATGGTATGGATGTTTTCGGGTTTGGCGCCGTGGCTGACGAGGGTTTCGTAACAAGCTTCGTACAGCGCATACGTGATACGGGCGTTCCATTCGGCGACGACAATCCCGAAAACGAGTTCCGAAGCGTCGGGCAGGGAAGCGTCGTCGTACGAGGAGAGATTTTTTAAAGCACTGGCCATAATCTGCTGTTATTCAACGATTTTCCGCAGGAACTGATATGCGATGCCGCCTTCGGCATAAACACCCTTTTCTTCCGGATTTTGATTGATCAGTTTGTAGATCGTCAGGGTGTCATTTTGGGCGCTGTAGCGATAGCCGAAGAACTGTTCCGAATTTTCTTTTTTGGAATTGGACAGCGTGATGACATCGAGGTTATCGCTGGTGACAAAGCAGTCGCCCGCCGTGCACAATTCGAATCGGTCGAAATCTTTCAGGTTCTGAATCCAGCCGCCGGGAGTGAATTGGACGTTACCGTTTGCTGCGCCTTTTCGCAGTGATTCGAATTGCCCTTTGAGCAGGTTGTGGTTCAAAGCCGTTAGAAATGCCTTGTACCCGGCCGTGCCAGTGGCGTTGGATTTGATAAAGCCATCCATGTAGGTTTTATTGGTCGTACCATCAAACATGGTCATTTTCTTCTCTCCCTGCGCCTGCGAATCGAATACAAGGAAAACGGATTTTCCCTGGCGCGCGCCTTTCAGTTCAATGGTGTCCACCCGGATTTCGATAGGCAGTTTGTATTCTTCCATTCCATTGAAACACAGCACGCTATCGCCAAAATTCGGGTCAAAAGTGACGGCATAGGCATAAGGAACATGGGCATTGTTCATGGCGCCCAGTACCGAACCGTATTGGGCGGCGCGGCTGACAAAATCGAAAGCAATCCAGTTGCCGGCAAGGGAAGTCGTATTGGCATGGGGAGCAGCACCGTCTTGTGCGGCGGCTTTTTTAGGGTCTTGTTTGCAGGCAATCAGGGTGATGAAAACAGCTGCGAAGAGCAGGAATTTGGACTGCATTGTTGGGTGATTTTAAAGCATTAAACCAAAAGAGGCGCAAAAGTAGGACAACTGCCGGTGATAAACGGCCAGGGTTATTTCAGGAATTTGACTTTTACAAAAAATCGCGGGTCGTGGGCGCCGAGGTAGCGGGCTGCCGCCGGGGAAAGGATCACCTCCACATTGGATTCGTAGCCCGCAGGAATACGCCCGATCACTTTAACGTGAACGGTGCGGCGGCTCATCGGGTTGGTGACGGCCATCACCGTTCCGATGGCGGCTTCACGGTGCAGGGCATAGTAGGAGCCATTTTCCTTGCTGTCTCGTTGCCAGAAACAAACACCCTGCCCCTCGATCGCATCACGGCCATTCCTTTGTTGTTCGAATTTTTCGGCCAGGGCATTCGCGGGTGCTGCAGTCTTCACAGGACGCCATTCGGGCGGGATGCCTTCGATACCGATCCAGCCCATGTGGATCAATTGGCCGGGTTTTATGTTATTGTTTTTCAGGTGATTGCGCTTGATGATAGAGTCGACTGGCATGTCAAAATACCTCTTGCAAATGTTGAACAGGTTGTCGCCTTCCTGTACCACATAGCAAATCGGCGCATTTTTACGGGGGGAGAAATCTTTACCTTTGTAGCGTTTGATGGCGCGGTTTGGAATAGGGATTTTGACTCGTTTACCTACTTGTAAGGTCGGATCGGTCTGAAATTGGGGGTTGTGTTCGTACAGTTCTTCGAGGCTCAGGCCGTAAAATTTGGCCAGGGAAAACATCGTCTGTTTCGGCTTGACCAGGTGATGAATGAATTTTTTTCCATTGCTCACCGTCAACAGCACCGTATCCTTTGAAGTCAGATAAGCCGGCATTTTTTCAGCCGGGGCCGGGTTGGATTGGCCCAAACCAGGAACCAGCCACATCGCGGCAAGGAGTAAAAGGGTTATACGAAACATAGTTTTCTCAATTTGCCACAAAAGTACACCGGTTTTTATACTGTCTGCTCCTTCCATAGAACGCTCATTTCGCATGATTCTTGCCGTTATCCCAGCCCGCTACGCCTCCACCCGGTTTCCGGGCAAGCCATTGATCGACATCGCCGGAAAATCCATGATCCGGAGAACCTGGGAGCAGGTGGGGCAGTCGAGCCTTGTAAATGAAGTCGTAGTGGCTACTGATGATGAACGGATATTCACTCACGTACGCGATTTTGGAGGCCTGGCGATCCTGACCCGTGCCGATCATCCAAGCGGCACCGACCGCTGCGCCGAAGTCGCAAGGCATTTTCCGAAAGCAAAAATTGTGCTCAATGTACAAGGCGACGAGCCTTTCATTCAGCCGCAGCAAATCGATTTACTGGCTGATATTCTGCAGAAACGACCGGAATTCCCTATCGCCACGCTCGTAAAAAAGATCGGCGATCCTGCTCAGTTGTTCAATCCGAATGTGGTGAAAGCGGTTTTTTCCCAGCAACATAGCGCCATTTATTTCAGCAGGCACCCCATCCCTTTCGTGCGCGACCAGCCGAGCGAACACTGGATGGAGCGGCAGAATTTTTACAAACACATCGGCATGTACGGGTTTGAGGCCGCGGCACTCGAACAAGTCGCCAAACTATCGCCCACTCCGCTGGAGCGCGCCGAATCGCTGGAGCAACTGCGCTGGCTGGAACATGGATTCCGGATTGCCGTCGGCATTACCGAATTGGAAACCATCGGTATCGACACGCCGGATGATTTGAACAAAATTTGAGGAGACGTTCAGTTTGCTTCCGGTTGTAAGAGCTCGAAATCTCCGATTCTCCGGGTCATTACGTGGGGCAAACCTTTGCCATTGCGGCCGATGGCCGGGAGGAAACGCGCATTCCAAACGATTTCCCCGGCAGAATAAGAACGGCGGGCATACGTCAACTGGTGGTTGGCTTCGTCGGTCCCTTTTACCAACACCATGATTTCAACATTCAATTCGATGAAATCCTGCTCCTGAAAACCGGCCAGCGGGCTTTTTTCATTGATGGGATGCACGATCGTCCAGGACAAGGAAAAGAAAGATATCTTGCTGATTTCCAGGGGCAAAGTATAATAACGCCTCGACAATTCACCAGAATCGTCGCGTTGGTTCACCATCAGGATCATCTGCGCTTCAGTTTCGATCAGTTCGCTTTTTCGGGCGTTGCCCATGCGGATCATCAAGCCAAAGCCATTGCGATACGGCGCTACCAGCAGGTTTTCACTGAACGCAATTCTCGCCTTTGGCCGCGAAAAACGGCCGTACAGTAGCCCGGAAATAAGTGCAAAAGTGAGCAGCCCGAGAAAGGATTCAAACGACGCGGCGATATTGGAAGCGAGGCTGTCGGGTGAAACGTGACCATAACCTACCGTCGTCAGCGTCTGGCTGCTGAAAAAGTATGCCCACATGAAATTGTGCCACCAACTGCCGGGCGGCACGCCGTTCAGGTGCTCGATGCCGAGCGCCAGGTACAGGCTGGCAAAAAGGATGTTCATCAATACAAAACCGGCCAAAACGACTGCGAAAAAATTCCAGCCCGGCATGGTGATCAGGTAGTAATAGGTATTGTCCCAAATGCTCAGGGTCTGGCGGGTCACATTGAACGACCCGTCGGCGTTCATCATCCGGTTCGTGGTAGTGGCCACGCGGCCAAAACCGAGTTCTCTTTGCTGGGCCGAGGAAGATATTTTTTTCAGGATTGCCATAAGGGTAAATGAAGTTTGGAGGACAAAATCTGTTCCTTCGCGGCGAAGGGGAAGCGCCGGCACAATTATCGGGCTGCGATCGCAGAAAAACGGGCTTCGGGCAAACAAAAGGCTTCGCTCAAAGTTTAACCGCAACCCCTTTCAAATCAAACAGTCCCCCTTATATGAAACGCCGCGCTATTGTTTGGTTTCGTCAGGATTTGCGTGTTCACGATAATGAAGCGCTCACCAATGCATTGCGGATGGCCGACGAGGTTATCCCTGTTTATGTCTTCGATCCCCGCGTTTTTACAGGCAGCACCCGGTTCGGTTTTTCAAAAACTGGAAAATTCCGCGCCCGGTTTATCCTGGAAAGTATCGCCGACCTGCGCCAAAACCTGCGTGGGTTGGGGGGCGACCTCATCGTCCGATGCGGCCTTCCGGAGGAAATTATTTCGGAACTGGCGGCTGAAATCAAGGCCTCCTGGGTGCTTTGCAACCGCGAACGAACCCGTGAGGAAGTAGGGGTACAGGACGCTTTGGAGCAAAAACTGTGGTCCTCCGGTGTTGAACTGCTCTACTCTCGTGGTAAAATGCTCTTTCACACCCAGGATCTGCCCATGCCGGTGCAGCACACGCCGGATGTTTTTACACAGTTCAGAAAGGAGAACGAACAGATTACTCAAGTCCGGCCTCCCCTCCCCTCGCCTATCGCCTTGCCACCGATTCCGTCCGGCATTCCTTCTGGCGACTTGCCGAATTTGGGTGATTGGGGTCACGACGATTTTCCTGCCGACTCGCGGGCCGCGTTGGCTTTTAGAGGCGGAGAAACGGAGGCGCTGGGCCGTCTGAGGTACTATTTGTGGGAAAAAGACCTCGCAGCACGCTACAAGGAAACCCGGAACGGCATGGTCGGCGGCGATTATTCCACCAAATTTTCTGCGTGGCTGGCACAGGGTTGTCTCTCGCCGAAAATGATCTATCACGAGTTGAAACGCTACGAGCGCGAGCGCTTCAGCAACGACAGTACCTACTGGATCTACTTCGAGCTGCTGTGGCGCGACTTTTTCCGGCTCATGGGTAAAAAATACACCAGCAGGATTTTTCTGAAAGGCGGCCCTCAAAATAAGCCGGACAGACACTTGAAAAATGACACAGAAGCATTCGAACGCTGGGCGAACGGCCAAACCGGCGTGCCTTTCGTGGACGCCAACATGCGCGAACTGCTCCATACCGGCTTCATGAGCAACCGCGGCCGCCAGAACGTAGCGAGTTTTCTGGTAAAAGACCTGAAAATCAACTGGCAAATGGGCGCCGAATGGTTCGAATCGCTGCTGATCGACTACGACCCCACCAGCAACTGGGGCAATTGGAATTACGTGGCCGGCGTGGGCTCCGATCCGCGGGAAGACCGCTATTTCAATATTCTGACCCAGGCTAAACACTACGATCCGCACGGCGATTACGTCCGGCTCTGGTGCCCCGAACTGGCTCATTTGCCGCAGGAATTCATTCACCGGCCCGATTTGCTCAGTGCCGCCGACCGCCAGGTTTACCAAATGGGCAATTATCCCAAACCGATGGTCCGTATGGAGAAATGGGCCAGCTAGGCCTTCTCTTTACACTCCTTTTTTTTCCGAAAAGGACAATGCCTGCAACCGCAACCGCAGCATTTACCCCTGCGCAGAAGAAAAGCCTCCGTAAATACCCAACAGCCCCTTTCGACGTAGAAATCTCGTCCTTCGAGCAAGGGCTCTTCGGGTGAAATGGGTGTCTCATTTTGCTTGCTCTCCTTCATGTGCGTGCTGAAACGGTTCTGCGGGAAAAAAGTTGAGGGTTCGGAACAGACTGTTGTTCAACGCATCAGCACCATTTTACCCATGCCGTTTTTGAAAAATCCGTCGATAGAAGCATTGTCAAAAAACTCGAATTCTTCTCCGTTGGCCTTTTTTGCCGTCACGCGGTACAAATACACCCCGTTGGCCAACTGGTCGCCAAATTCGTCGCGACCATCCCAGCAATAGCTGCTTTGATGCGTTCCGGCCAGCATCGGGCCGAATTCAGGACCCGTTATTTCCCGTACTACTTTGCCGCTCACCGTCATAATTTGAATACGGAAAAAAGCCGGCGGCTCCGCTCCGGTCATCGTATAGACAAAACAGGTGGAGGTGGAAAAGGGATTGGGATAGTTTAAAAGATTTGAAAATGAGGACTTTGTGATCACTTTAAAATTCACGGCAAAATCCAGCGCCCCGGAGGCGTTGCCCGAAACGTCGCGGCCGTTCACGCGCAATTGGTACTCGCCGTCTTGGGTGAACACGGGGCGCCATTCCAGCCTGGCCAGGTTTTTTTTCGGCAATTGTCCGGCGTCGGCGGGGTAAAAAATCACGGATGGGTCGTTGAAAGCAAGCGGAACGGCCGACCCGTCCGGCAGGATCAGCGTGAGGGAAAAAACCGAGGTATCCTGAATGGCCAGAAAGCGATTTTCATCTTTCAGGGTCACCACGATTTCCGGTTTTGGGGAGACCAACTCGCCATCGAAAATATGCTGACCATCGAAGGTTACATCCAGCAGCGGGTTCTGCAAATCGCGCAACACGAAGAAATTCTGCACCGCCACGTTGTTGAAGTGAAATTGCTCGGCCTGGGCATTGCCGGGGTTCACGTCCAGCAGCAATCTTCGAGGCCCTGCTTGTCCGAATGTATTGAACGACAAGGTGGTATGAAGGGTGTCGCCTGCTGGCAGCGGCCTGAATTTTTTCAATATATCCACACCCACTCCTTGCGGATTTTCCACCCTGAACCGCACCAGCAAACTGTCGAAACCCGCATCGGACACATTGGCGAAGGCGGTGGCAAAGCGCAGGTTGTCGCCTTCCTGCAAGGTATCCCGGTAAAAATCGTAGCGGGCCACCGGGTGCAGGGCGCCTTCCGGGACGGCGTCGAACAGCACGCGAATAAAGCCCGGTTGGGTCGCCGAACGGGTCAGCGTATCGCTGGTTTCATAGCGCAGCTTGATTTTAGGAAATTGAACTGCGGAAATAGCGGTAAGTGAGGTATCCGCCCCGTTTTCGACGCGCAGCAACAGCGTATCCGCCAGATCGGGGCGGATGCCAAGGACCGAAAGTTTGACCTGATCGGAAGGGTCGTCAGTAGCGCCGGTTTGCCAATACAGTGATTTCCATGCTTTTGCGGGCCCAATCGGTGGCGTTTCAAGATAGCCCTCGGCCCATTTTGCCGTGAAATTGTGGCGGATAAGCGCGACAGAATCCGGCTGGATCACAATCGTATCCAGCGCACCAAACCCCGGATCGTTTTTTCGGAAAATCAGTCCGTAAGCGGGCGGAGCGACAGGGTACTCGGTCAATTGACGGACCTGCTCAGCGCCCTGCGCTTCCAGGGTTTGAAAGAGGTTTTTGCCAAATAGCAAGGAGTCGGCCGCCCAGCGTCGCGGTGCGTACCCGAGCGTATCGGTCGTCCGGTTGAACGCCAGCAGCCCGACGTAATACCCCGCAGGTATCTCAGTATCAATAAACTGGATCAGGGCTTGCCGTTCCAGCGTATCGGCGGTATTGAAGTGAAAATAGAATTTGTTCGCCGAGGTGTCGGGGTTGTGCGGGCCGCCGGCAGGATTCAGTACCACATGCCCGCCGTTGGGTTCCTGGACCATGAGCAGCACACCGCTTTGGATACCTTCCTGGTTCCAGCCAAAATCACCTGTACTGCCCTCATAATGAATATTTTGCAAGCCCGGATAGCGATTCATGCCGCGCCAGGCTACTGAAACGGCCACAAAACCGGCATTATCGGAAAAGGCAAATTGCCGGGTGGTGGAATCCAGCGCGAGGTTGACAAAACGGTCGTCCAGCCATTGCCCGAAGTGCTGCTGGTTCCAGCCGGGCGTACTCCCGAAAAGAGTCGTAAACGAACGGTTGCGCCACACCACCGCCCCGTTCACCAGACTGTCGCGAGCCACCCGCCAGTAATATACCGTGCTGTCTTTCAGGACCATAGGCGGTTTCCATTCGAGCAAGCCGCCGCGCTGCTCCAGTTGCCCGAAAACCCGGCCTGGACTATCGAAAGCGGCTGCAGTATCCATCTCGAACAGATACCGCCGAACATCAGGGCCTGTATTCAAGGTGGATACTCGCAGCGTAATATTAGCCTGATTCACAATGCCATACGGCTCCGGTGCGAGCGGCTGTACGTCGTCGGAATAGAAAAACACGTCCACCCCGGGCTGGCCGCTTCCGTCGAGCAGCGAATTGTTCAGTTCGGAGGCCATGGGCTGCTCGGCAATTTGGTTGCCGGGGTCGAGCATGGCAAAAAACCGGTTAAAACCCGGCTTGCTGCCCTTTGTCGGAAGAGTAAATTGCAATGCCTGCCTCCAGGCAGGGGCAGCCAGCGTGTCCGCAAGTCGCGGCAAAATGCTGTTGTCCGGCAAGCGCTGCTCGATTTGAATGGGCAGCAAATCGCCGGTATTTTCACCCAAATTGACCAGATCGAATTTCAGGTCAAAATTGGCGGCATCCAGTCCGACCGGGTTGGGGTTGATATTAAACGTTTGATTGTCAATTAAATAATCCGGGCCAACGGGAACGTTCATTCGAATCGCCGGATCTCCTTGCAGCAGGTTCTGGTGTAACACGGCCGTGAGGTTGTTGTCCGGGCCGGTTTGCAGGGAAGCGATCGTGTGCTGTAAGGTTTCGCCGACGCTTTTGCCGTAATCGGGGCCGCTCAGCAGTTCGTAATACCGGCGCCCATACTGGTGCAAGGCTTCTACGCTGCTGAAATTGACCGAGGCAAACCAAGCGATGGCGCCGCGTTGGGGCGCAAGCAGGAATTGTTCTCCCAGGCCTTGCTGCATATTGGAGCATTGCCCCGAAAAGCAGCCCATGACCATCATGACCGGATACCGGCCGGCATTGTGGTAGGCATTCGGGGTACCGATATCAAAGTCCACGGCGTTGGAAGAAGAGTGGCCGAAGATCATCCAGAGCGCCGCGCCGTCGTTCACGGTGCTTACAATTTGCTCATAGGCCGACTGTTGCACCGGATCGCCGGACGTTTTGTAAAAGGTATGTACATCTGCGCCCAGCCGGCCGGAGGCCAGCACGTTGCCCATGTCCAGCACATTATTTTTGATCGTGCCCGACTCGTTGGCGAGTCCGCCGCTGAGATGGACGGCGCGTTTCAGCCAGGCTTTAGCGGCCAGTGTTTGTGGCAAAGCCTGTGACACTTGCTCGTGTTCGATGACTTTGTCCAGGTAATCGCGGATTTCGGCGGGCCGGGTCGCGGCGATCCGGCCGATGGGAAAGATGGGTTCGGACACCCGGTTGCCATTCATAACGAAAAGCAGGTCGGCGCCTGGCGCACCGAATGTCGGGACAAAAAAAAGCGAATCCGCCAGGGTCGACTGTACGGCCGGGTCGTGGAACTGGCTGTATTCCAATCCTTTTCCGATGATGAGCAGGTATTTTGGCTGCTGCCAATGCTTTTTGATGTAATGGCAAAAATTGCGGATCGCGATGGGATGAAACCGAATGCCGTAGCCAAATTGCTCGTAGAGATCATTCACATCGACGACGGCAACGTTAAAATTGCCGCCGGAAGCGCTGCGGCGATAATCGGCGTATTCTTCCACGCGGTTGGCGCCGTTTGCGGCGAGGTCGGCGAACAAAGCCTCGGTGCTGAGGATCACGAAATCCGCGTTATCGGGCCGGAAATCGTGAAATTGAACGGGTTCGATTTGGGCTACATGGTGGATGCCGTTCAGGGGATTGACCAGAACAAAACGGCGGACGGGCAGAGGGCTCGGGGGCAATTTTGCTTTCGCCAGATTCCCTGAGACCACCGTTTCCAGGCGTTTTTTATTGGTCAGATCATACAGCACCGGAGCCCCGCCATTGAGGTCAAATGCCTGAATTTCAAGGTATTTTGAATTGCCGGACGAGTCGATCTCGAAGAATGCCTGCGCCGCATTTTCAAAAGCCCATTGCCGCGAATAACGGATCGAGCCGCCGCTCACCACGTGCCGGTCGCTGCCGCCCAGCGCGGATTCCACCTCGATGCGGGTGGTGCCGGTGAGCAGCGCATTGCCCACCTGAAAATCGTGTTCCTGCACTTTCCAGCCCGAAAAAACGTCGGTAAAAAAGAGCGAATCGTTCACCGAAACATTTTGCTTGTGATTGTCCAGGTCGGCGCCATATCGCACCCTGACCGTGGCGGGCGGGCCCGCGGCATACAGTTTTTTGATCGGCAACGGCACGGTGGTGTTCAGGTTGTAGCCGCGTCCGAAACCTTCTCCATTGAACCAGGAATAGGTGATTTCGGGAGTAATACGCCGTTTCAGGTGCCGCGTGATATAAGTCGCCTGGCTCGTGAACCAGCAGTAGGGCTCCTTGGGCGGCAGGTTGCTCAGGTCATTCGCCAAAGTGGAATAACGCAACGGCTGAGCGGTATTTTCCCAGGTCAGATAATAGGTGGTCGTGTCGTTGAACAGGCTGATCCAAGGGCTGAGATTCTCTTCCTCCGGTTCGTCGAACAGGAAGCGGTCCACCTCATCGCGGTTTTTTTCGCCAAAAAATTCGAGGAAATCGCCGGAGGCAAAAAAGCCGTCGGTTGTGGTAAAAACCGGTTCCTGAACGCCGTAGCGGTACAGCCTGAAACGGTTGGCCGGAACGCTGCCGGCAGGAAATCCGGCGGTGATAAGGGTCTGGTAATCAATTCGGTATATACCGTCTTCGGCAACTTTTATTTTATAATAGGTTTTGGAAAAATCGATCCATTCGTTGCCGTACAGGGTATCCTGGCCATTCCACATCTGGGCTTTTGAAGCCAAAGGGGCGAGCAAGCAAGACAAAAAAACTAACCAACGAAGGGGCATGAGAACGGCGGGATTGTTTGGACAAAACTAAAAATGAGTGTGCACTTCCGCACTTTTGGGCGATGATTTCAGTACAGCACTGGCAATTGCGTACCGATGCGGCCCTGGCCTGGCTGCGACGCAGCATTGCAGTCACGGGTGGGCGCGGGTCGGCCCACAGTTACGCCCCCGTATTCGGCTGGGCGGCTGCGTACCCGGAAACAAGCGGCTATCTGATCGCGACTTTGCTGGACTATGCCGTCTTGAAAGAAGATACGGAATTGCAAAGCCTGGCCCGGCAGTGCGCCGATTGGTTGTGCGAAGTTCAATTGCCCGAAGGCGCCTTCCCGGCCGGAAAAGTGGGTGCCGCCAGTCGCCCCAGCGTCTTCAACACGAGCCAGGTTTTGTTCGGATTGGCACGCTTCCCTACCCTTCCGCGACAACGTTCGGCCCTCGAAAAAGCCTCCAAGTGGCTGCTCGACACCCTCGAACCGGACGGCGCCTGGCGGCAAGCAGCATATAATCCCGGCTTCGTGCCAAGCTACTACACGAGGGCAATCTGGGGCGTCTTAAAAGCCAACCAAATTTTACAAAATCCTGTGGTGCAAGAAAATATGCGTCGCGCCCTGTACTACTACGCAGCGCGATTTTTACCCAACGGGGCAGTGCGCGACTGGGGATTTGGTCCAGACCAGCCCGCATTTACCCATACTATTGCCTACACCCTGGAAGGATTTCTGGAAAGCGCGCTGTTGCTGGACGAGGCCGGTATTTTTGAAAAAACCATTGTTTCGTCGAACCGATTTTTAGCGATCCGAAAGGCCCAAGGGCGCACGGCCGGGGCATACGACACGCAGTGGCGCGGCAATTACAGGTTTCTATGTCCGGCGGGAAATGCCCAGTTTGGCATCCTGTATTATCGCTTGTACGAAGTGACCGGGCAAGCTCATTACCGGCAGGCCGCCTGGGATTTTTTAAACGAAATGATGGGTACTCAGGTTCTTGGCGATAATCCGGACACTTTCGGCGCCATACCCGGTTCGAGGCCTTTTTGGGGGCCGTACCTGCGTTTCCGCTATCCCAACTGGGCGGCCAAATTCTTTCTCGACGCAATGATCAATTTCCGCCCAAAGCCCTTTTGAACGCCGCCAGGCAACGCTCCCGGGCAAAACTGTGCTCCACCATTGGTTTCGGATAGGCAGGTGTGCCGTACTCTGGCACCCATTGAGTGATGTATCTGCCCTCGGGATCAAATTTTTTGGCTTGCTCCGTCGGGTTGAAAACACGGAAATACGGCGCCGCATCGGTGCCGCAGCCTGCCGCCCATTGCCAGCCGCCGGAGTTGCTGGCGAGGTCATAATCAAGCAGTTTTTGGGCAAAATAGGCCTCTCCGTGCTGCCAGTTGATCAAAAGATGTTTGGTCAAAAAACTTGCCGCCACCATACGGACCCGGTTGTGCATGTAGCCCGTGGCATTCAACTGGCGCATGCCGGCGTCCACCAGGGGATAGCCCGTGCGGCCTTCGCACCATTTTTGAAAATCTTCGGGCGCATCGCGCCACTCGATCCGGGCATATTGCGCCTTGAACGGCCCGTCGACCACGTGAGGGAAATGTGCAAGAATCTGGCTGTAAAAATCCCGCCAGATGAGTTCGTTCAGGTAGGTGTCGTTCAAATCCCTTGCCGCGCGCGCCTTTTCACGGATGCTGATCGTGCCAAAACGAAAGTGCAAACCCAGCCGTGAGGTGCCCTGCGGCAAGGCCGGGATATCGCGGGTTTTGTCGTAAGTCCGGATCACACTGCGCGGAACGGTGTTCGGTGGAAAGGCAAAACCGGTCGGTTCAAAACCGGTCTCTTTCAAGGTAGGAAAAGGCAATTCCCCGGTTTTCAGAAAATTGTCGTAGTATTTCTCTGTCGGATAAGACCTAAGGAAAAAGGCATCCTGACCGGAAGCCAGTTTGGCTCGCCATTTTCGGCTGTACGGCGTAAAAACTGTGTACGGCAGCCCATCATCTTTCAGCACCTCGCCGGCCTCAAAAATGACGTGATCTTTATGGGTGTGAAAGGCAATTTTCCTGGATTGCAGCAGTTCACGAATCCGCGTATCGCGCCCGGTGGCGTAGGGTTCGTAGTCGCGGTTGGTATACACCGCCGTGATGTTGAACTCCTTCAAAAGGTCAGCCCAAATCTCTTCGGGGCGGCCCTGGCGAACGATGAGGGCGCTTCCCATTTCTTTCATTTGTTCCCGCAAAGCGTCCAGGCTTCGGTGAATAAATTCTACTCTCGGATCCTTTTTCTCCGGTAAATCATCCAGAATATTGCGGTCAAAAATAAACAAAGGCAACACCGGAACGGGGCCTTTGAGGGCATGGTACAAGGCAGCATTGTCGTGGAGGCGAAGATCGCGGCGCAGCCAATGGATGGCGATAGTTGGGTTCATCGTTTCAAAAAAAGTTCAAAACAAGCCCCGGTTGTTTTGGTTTCAGCGAATCACCACGTCCTTGATGTATTCCTCTCCCATTTCATCGTTCAGCAAGGTTTTGATCTTCTCCCGGCCATAAACCAGTTCCTGTTTCAGCGGCGCCGATAGGATGGTCAGGTACAACACGTTTTTGCGCACCATAATGCTGGAAGTATAGGTCGATATGGTTTTTCCCATCGTCTTTTCCCAAATCATTTTCAATCTGGTTTCGTCCAGACCCGATTTGAGCCGCAGCTCGCGGAGCATATCCTGCATGGCTTCCTGCAACGACAGGTCGTTTTTCTTTTTCATACATCGTGACGTTTGAGCGAAATATATACCAACCAACCCAAAAAAATCGTGGCGCCGCCAGCCACAATGGGGAATGCGCCGTTCAGGCTGTTCAGATAGCCCGCAATAACGGGAGGTACCAATTGGCCCACCGATACCATGCTTTGGTTGATGCCCAGCGTCTCTCCTTGTTCCTGCTGACTGGCAAAGCTGCTGACCACCGTGGTCAGGTTGGGCGCAGTGAGTCCTTGAAAAATGGCGATCAAAGGGTTGACCCATAACATTTGCCACGGACTGGTGGGCAACAAAACCAAAGGAAGGGAAATAGCCAAAAACAGGATGGAATACTTCAAGATTTGGGTGGAGGCCACCCGTTTCGCCAATTGCCGCACGATAACGGCTTGCGTTAATACCAACCAGATGCCCACCCAGCCGAAAATGAGTCCGATGTCTTTTTCAGCGAGTGCGAAACGCTGCATCAAGTAAACGGAAAAGAACTGTGTGAAAAATGAAAATCCCAGCGACAGCAAAAGCGAAACGGCAAAAATGCCTCTTAAATGGCTGGATGCGAACGCTTTGCGGATATTGACAAAACCGGTGAAAAAATTTACGATCGTTTGCCGGCGCGCTTTGAGGGTCTCCGGGAATTTTTTCTGCAACAGTAAAATGTTCACCAGCGTCAGCCCCGCCGTGAACCAAAACGGCGTGGAATGATCAAACCAGGAAACCACCGACGAATCGGCCAGCACGCCGCCAATGGCCGGGCCGAGAATAAACCCCAGGCCAAAAGCCATGCCCACCAGTCCGAAGTATTTTGGTCTTGAGGCGTGGTCGTGTGTCGTCAGGTCGGAGATGGAAGAATAAACGATACTGATATTCCCTCCTGTAAAACCGGGCAAGGCCCTGCTCACGAACAGGAGTAGGAGGTCTTTTCTCAAAATAGCCCAGCCAAACAGCAGATAGCCCACCAGTGTACCGCATAAGGACAACAACAACATGGGTTTTCGGCCGTAACGGTCCGACAAGGCGCCGAGCGCCGGCGCGCCGAAAAACTGCATCAGTGGATACACGGCTGTGAGGTAGCCGTACATCAGAGAGCGTTGCGCCAGACTGGTTTCAGCGGACAAAATGCTCGTATCGGCCGACATGAAAAGGGCCGGCAGCACCGGAATAATGATCCCGATGCCCAACATATCGAGGAAAACCGTCAAAAAAATGGGAGCCAGCGGCGATCTGGTGGTATTCGTCATGGCAGCAGATTATGGGCTGCAAGATAAAGGATGACGAACAGGCAGAAGGCGCTAAATGATCACCAATCTACTTCTTTGCGCAACCAGACCAGGGTGTCGGCTTCGGGGCTGCCAGGCTCCGGACTGTAATTGTAAGCCCAGTTGGCTTCCGGAGGCATGCTCATGAGGATCGACTCGGTGCGGCCGTTGGTTTCCAGGCCGAATTTGGTGCCGCGGTCCCAAACGAGGTTGAACTCCACGTAGCGCCCGCGCCGCAGCATTTGCCAGCGATGCTCCCGTTCGCCCCAGGGACGTGCTTCGGCCCGGCGTAACAATTCGGCATAGGTCGGAGCAAATGCCTCCCCCACGGCTACCGCGAATTCGAACAAACGGTCCTGCGTGAGGCCGCTTTGGTCATTCAAATAATCGAAAAAAATACCCCCAATTCCGCGTGTTTCACCCCTGTGGCGAATAAAAAAATAGTCGTCAGCCTGAGCCTTGAAGTCGCTGTAAAATTTGGGATGGAAGCGTTCGCACACCTCTTTTAAAACCCGGTGGAAATAGCGCGCATCCTCCGGAACGACATAATGCGGCGTGAGGTCGATGCCGCCGCCAAACCACCATTTACCTGAACCGGTCTCAAAATAGCGCACGTTCATGTGAATGATCGGCGCCATCGGGCTGCGCGGATGCAGCACGATGCTCACGCCCGTCGCGAAAAAATCGGTGGGCGCGAGGTTCATGCTCTTTGCCACCGCATCGGGCAGCGGGCCGTGCACCGCAGAAAAAGCCACGCCGCCTTTTTCAATCGTTTGGCCTTCAAGTATCCGGGTACGTCCTCCCCCACCCTCGGCGCGGGTCCATTGGTCTTCGATAAAGGTTCCGCCGCCGTCGGCAATTTCCAGTTGCCGGCAAATGCTGTCCTGAAGTGCGCGGAATCGATCGGCAATTTGTTCTTTTGTCGGCATGTTGATCTGGCAGCCCGGAATTTATTCCGGGCAGGTGGTGGTTTTTTTCGTGGTATCCCGCCGAAATAAATTCCGGGCTGCCGGCAAAGGTCTGTGTTGCTTTTTTTAAGTTTGTCAAAAAAACAGTAAAGGAAATTCTGGCTGATTAAAATGGAGATCAAAGAATCGGAACTAATTCTAAATCAGGACGGTAGCATCTACCATCTTTCGCTGCGACCCGAAGAGGTGGCGCCGCTCATTCTGACCGTTGGCGACCAGGATCGGGTGGAAAAAGTGAGTCGGTTGTTCGACCGGGTGGAGCACCGCGCCCGTCACCGGGAGTTCGTCACACATACCGGGTGGCTGGGCAAAAAGCGCATCAGTGTGGTTTCCACGGGTATCGGGCCAGACAATATCGATATCGTGCTCAATGAACTGGACGCCTTGTTCAATATCGATTTTGCGACTCGGCAGCCCAAAAAGGAGCATACCCCCCTGACGATCATCCGACTGGGCACCACGGGCGGCTTGCATGCCATGACGCCAGTCGATTCACTCGTTTCCTCCGCCGGCGCTTTCGGTTTCGACGGTTTGCTGCAATTTTACCGGGCGCCGGATTTGCAGGACAATGAGGCCATTCGGGAAATGCGCCGGCACGGCGCCGATACAGCCGGCTGGCATTTCCCTGTAGCGCCCTATTTTGCCGAAGCTGCTCCTGGTTTATTGGATATTTTTCAGGAATCATTTGCCAAGGGAATTACAGCGACCAACCCCGGTTTTTATGGGCCGCAAGGCCGCCAGCTACGCGCACCCCTGCGTTCTCCGGAGTATCTCGACATGCTCACCAGCTTCGAATTCAAGGGGTTGCGTATCCTAAACCTCGAAATGGAGACCTCCGCCATCTTCGGTTTGTCCCAATTGTTGGGCCACCGCGCAGCATCGCTGAGCGTTGTGCTGGCCAATCGCGCCGAAGGGCGTTTCAGCCTCGATCCCGACCGCGCCATTGCCCGATTGATCGAAGTAGTGATGGAAAAAATTTCCACGCATTTCTGAAACGGAGGCGCTAATTTCACCACAGTTTAACACCCTTATTCTTTTCAATTAACCTGACAACATGATGAACGCATTCAAATTCCCCAATCTGCGCGGGTGGCTGCTCACAGCAAGCCTGCTGGTCGCTGGCCTCGGACTGACGCTTCAATCCTGCTCTCCCAGCTGCGACCCGGATAACATTGCCGCGGCCACCAACCTGAGGACCGAGCTGCCTGCATTGATGGAAAAAGCCAGTAAGGTGAAATTCAACCAAGGTGATGCCGACAAAGTGCTGAAAACCTTGTCGGATGCTGTAGCCCGGGCCAAAGCAACCAAGCGCAACGCGGATTCCGCCGAACAGTGGAGGTTGCTTCAGGACGATATCGTCAAGCCCTTTTTTGAAAACTGGAAAAGCAAGGGCAAACTGGACGCCGATTTTGTGAAGGTCACAAAAGGCCAGGTCGAACGCAGTCTCGATTCCATCGCAAGAGCTGAAAAAGCCAAACGAGGAGGTTGTTCAAAAGCCGATATGCCTGCAACCAACAATTGAAAACAACAAAAATTACCACCAATATGGCTAAGAACAAACAGAAGGAAACGGATGTCAAAGCAGCCCTGGCTGGTCTGGATGATCAAATCGAAGGACTCGTAGGCGAATTCGTCAAGCACCGCAAAAAGGCATACGTCAAAGCCGGCCTCGACCTGCGTAAACGGATGGAGGATCAGGCTATTGAGTTTTCGGAATTGCTGGCAGAGAAGAAAATCACCGCCGAAATGTTCGAAATGCTCATCAAACAAAGCGCGGCGGAAGCCAAGATTCTCGTCCTGGAGCAATCGGTTGTCTCGCGTGCCAAATTCGACGAATTGGCTGCGAAGATTGCCATAAAGACCGCTAAAACCTTGATTCCCATAGTTTTGGGTGCATTGTGACCGGCAGCCCGGAATTTATTCCGGGCAGAATAACACGAAAAAAAACCAGCATCTGCCCGGAATAAATTCCGGGCTGCCAGATATTTCGACGGCCCACTTCCACAGTGGGCCGTTTTTCTTCAACATCGCCTCTTGCGCCATGAAATTTACTTTACCTTCCTTTCTTGCGGCAATACTTTTTGTCGCCCATCTCCCCGCCCAGCACACCTTTTCAATCGTCGCCGTGGACACCCTAACAGGGGAAGTCGGCAGCGCGGGCGCCTCCTGCCTGGACAACAACACCTTTCCCGGCAGCGGCGGCGCTATCGTCATCAGCGACCTCTTGCCTGGTCGAGGAGCCATTCACACCCAGTCGTTCTGGTTGGCTGCCCACCAGGCCAACGCCCGCCTGAAAATGGAAGAGGGCCTGGCCCCGGCTGATATCATCCTCTGGCTCAAGCAAAACGATGCCGAAGGCCTGCTCAACGCGCAAAAACGCCAGTACGGCATCGTGGATTTTGATCCCGACGGTCACCCGCGCTCGGCGGCTTTTACCGGCAACAGTTGCTACGACTGGAAAGGCCACCGCACCGGCGCGACCTATTCCATCCAGGGCAATATCCTGCTGGGGCCCGAAATTGTCGACAGCATGGAGGCCCGTTATCTGGCTGCCACGGGCAGCTTGTCCGACAAACTGATGGCCGCCCTGCAAGGCGCCAATGTCGTAGGCGCCGACACCCGCTGCACGGACAACGGCACCTCCTCGCTTTCCGCATTCCTCCGCGTGGCCCAGCCTGGCGACGAGGACGACCAACTCTGGCTCGACCTCAATGTGCCTTCGCTGCCGGCTACGTTGGAGCCCATCGATTCGCTTCAGCATTTATATGACGAGTGGAAAGCGCTTTCGGTCGTACAGGCCATCGAGGCACAGGCCCGGGTGTTTCCCAATCCTGCATCGGGGATGGTTTTGGTTCAATTTGAAGGCCGCGAGGGCCGGCTCGAATGGTTCAACTTGCTTGGACGTCCGGTGGCAGAACAAGCCCTTTCATCAGGCGAAACCCGCTGCTCTCCTACCCTGCCGGCAGGTATTTATTTTTTAAAAATCAGCTGCGGAACGAGAACCGTTCTGTTGTCTAAACTGTTTTGGCAGCCTTGATTGAAATCTGACAATTTGTCACTTTTCCGGGACGAATGCCGTACCTTTGCGGCGCTTACCAAACTGCAATTTTCATGTACGACAACAATCCGACGCTTGAAGGGATCAAAACGATTGATGAGGCCAAACAGGGCAGTGCATTTTTCAAGGATCAGTTGGCCGAATCCAGGACGGAGGGCGGGAGAAAATTTTATATCGAGAGCTACGGCTGCCAGATGAATTTCAGCGACTCGGAGATCGTTGCCAGTATACTCGGCGAGGCCGGCTACGCACCGACGCGCAACCTGGAAGAGAGCGATCTCATCCTGATCAACACCTGCTCCATTCGTGAAAAAGCCGAAGAGACTGTCCGCAAACGCCTGAGAATCTTTGAATTGGCGAAACGCCAGCGACCAGGCACATTGGTCGGCGTCCTGGGCTGCATGGCCGAGCGCTTGAAGAAGAAATTCCTTGAGGAAGAAAAACTGGTCGACCTCGTCGTCGGCCCCGATGCCTACCGCGACCTGCCCAACCTGATCGGCGGCGCGGAAGAAGGCGAACGCCTCGTAAATGTGCTGCTGAGCCGCGAAGAAACCTACGCCGACATCAGCCCCGTTCGCCTTGAATCCAACGGTGTGGCAGCGTTCATCTCCATTATGCGGGGTTGCGACAACATGTGCTCGTTCTGCGTGGTACCCTTTACCCGGGGCCGCGAACGCTCCCGCGACGCCTTCAGTATCGTGGCCGAAGCGACCCATTTGTTCGAAAACGGCTACCGCGAAGTAACCTTGCTTGGCCAGAACGTGGATTCCTATAAGTGGGAAAACCCGGAGACCGGAACCATGGTCAATTTCGCCAATCTGCTTGAATTGACCGCCCTCGTACACCCCGATCTCCGGGTGCGATTCAGCACCAGTCACCCGAAGGACATGACTGACGACGTGCTCCACGTCATGGCCCGCTACGACAACATCTGCAAGTACATCCACCTCCCGGTGCAATCGGGCAACTCCCGTATTCTGGAAATGATGAACCGGACCTACGACCGGCCCTGGTACGAGGACCGTATTCGGTCTATCAGGCGCATTCTGCCCGATGCCGCGGTGTCGAGCGACATCATCACCGGGTTTTGTTCCGAGACGGAAGAGGAGCACCAGGACACCCTTTCCATCGTGGAATGGGCCAATTTTTCGATGTCGTACATGTTTTTTTACTCCGAACGACCCGGCACCCTGGCTGCCCGAAAGTATGCGGACGACATTCCGGAGGAGGTCAAAAAACGCCGCCTCAACGAAATCATCCGCCTGCAAACGGCCGTGTCACTCCGCCACAACCGGGACGATATAGGCAAAACCTTTAGAGTACTGATCGAAGGCGATTCCCGCAAATCGTCCCATGATTTTTGCGGACGGAACACACAAAACAAGATGATGGTGTTTCCGAAAAAGGACGGTTTGAAACCGGGGGATTACGTCATGGTCAAAGTGCGGGATGCTACCAGTGCTACCCTGCTGGGCGATATTGTTTAACTCAAAATCCAACAACATGAAAACGCTGTTAACCACGCTCTCCTTCGTTCTGCTCCTGGCAGGCAGTGCTATGGCACAAGCCAATAGCCCGGAGGCCATGATCGAAGACATCAACAAGATCCTCTGCGGCGACAATCCCGAAAACGTCACGACGAAATATTTGGGCGAACTGGCCACCGACGACATCACCAAGAACAATTTCAACACGCAGTTCCGCTACCTCCACGATAACTATGGCGACTGCGAAGGCCTGGAGATTTTTGAAAAAACGAAGTATTCGGAAAGCCTGCTGGGTTATCGCTGTCTGTTCAAATTTAAAATCCCGGTGATTTTCAAGTTCATGTTTTACAAATACGACGGGAAGTGGAAGATCACCTACATCTATTTTTCCGACAAAACAGCCAAGCAGTTGGGCATGGATGACGACTAGGGTGTGTCTGAAACATGCTTGGGTCGCGTAGACCTCGGAGGTTGGCGGCAGTGCAGAATTGACCATTTTTCGTAATCTTATTGCCGCCAACCTCCGAGGTCTGCTCCTCACGACCTGAAACAGATTTTTCAGGCACACCCTTAGTTTTGCCCGCTGATTCTCACTGTCTGATCTTTTGTCATTAACTCCACACATGGCATCCAACCTGCAATCCATAAAAGCCCGCTTCGGCATCGTCGGCACTTCGCGTCTTCTCGATGCAGCGCTGGAGACGGCCGTACGTGTGGCGCCCACTGATCTGACGGTGCTCATCAGCGGTGAGAGCGGCGTCGGCAAAGAAGTTTTTTCTAAAGTTATCCATGCGCTCAGCGCGCGCAAGCACAGCGATTTTATCGCCGTCAATTGCGGCGCCATACCCGAAGGCACCATCAACTCCGAACTCTTCGGCCACGAAAAAGGCTCGTTCACCGGCGCCGTGGGCGACCGGAAAGGCTATTTCGAAACGGTCAGTGGCGGCACGATTTTCCTCGATGAGATCGCCGAAATGCCGCTGGATACCCAGTCTTACCTGCTGCGCGTGCTCGAGTCGGGCGAGTTTATCCGTGTCGGTTCGTCCAAAGTGGAGCGGACCGATGTGCGCGTCATTGCTGCCACGAATGTTGATTTGCAGGAACGCGTTCGCAAAGGGAAGTTCCGTGAAGACCTGTTTTACCGGCTCAATACCGTGCCGATCAAGGTACCTGCCCTCCATGAGCGCCGTGAGGACATTCCGGTCCTTTTCCGCAAATTTTCCACCGATTTCGCTGAAAAATACCGCATGCAGCCCGTACGACTCGACGACCGGGCAGAGCTGGTGCTGGAAAATTACCGCTGGCCGGGCAATATCCGCGAACTGAAAAACGTCGCGGAACAACTCTCCGTACTCTCCGAAGAACGGACGATCACTTATGATGTGCTCCAACAGATCATGCCGCAAATCTTTACGCGTAACCTGCCCATGCGGCTCGACCAGGCCAGCGCACACAGCAGCGGCACAACAGGTGACTTTCAGGAGCGCGAGATTTTGTACAAACTCCTGTTCGAGATGAAAAGCGATCTGAACGACCTGAAAGGCCTTTTTTACGAACTCGTTCGCAGCAATAACCTCCGAATGCCCGAACGAAGCAACGTGCATCATTTGCAATCCGCATTCCCGGGATACCAAGCTGCTGCTGAAGAGCGGTTCGGTGCGTCGGGCGACCAGTCTTTTTTCCCGGGTGAAGAATCCTCCGGCCGGATCACGCCTATCATTATAGATCCAGGACGAAATGGCAACAGCAATTTTGACAAATCCGAAGTTGAAGATGCGCCACTGGCTATGGATGAGATTGAAAAAGAAGCCATTAAAAAGGCCTTGAAAAAATACAACGGACGCCGCAAAGAAGCCGCCGAGGAACTGAAAATCTCGGAACGCACCTTGTACCGAAAAATAAAAGAGTACAACCTGCAGTGACCAGTCTGCTCCTGTTATCTTTTCATTAACAGGAAAATGGCAGCGCAGGTATAGCGCCACGCGTCTTTGTCGGCATTGGGGTGTTAACAATTGACAAACCTTTCCGGTAAAAATTCTGACATGGGGATATTTGCCCGTGTTCTTCCAAAACAAATGTTCTAAAACCTGTCACGAATGAAACGCACATTCGCAACGTTACTCCTTGCAACGCTCTTTGCGCTGGCTGCCAGCGCGCTTCCCAACACCGGCGGTTACAAGATCCGGGTCAAACTCGATAACTATCCGCAACAGGAACTCATCCTCGGGTGGCATTATGGAGAGAAGCAGTATGTCAAAGACACGGCAGTCGTGGGCGCCGACGGCTGGTTTACTTTTGAAGCCGACACCTTGTTGCCCTGTGGCGTGTATTTGCTGGTGCTTAAACCGGACAACAACTTTGTACAGTTGCTTATCAGCGACGATAAACAGGTTTATACCGTCACCGGCAACGCCAAGGATGTGGTGAATACCCTCAAAGTCAAAGGGTCGCCCGACAACGAACTTTTCTACAATTACCTTCGCTATCTCAACCAGCAACGCCCCGAATCAGACACCCTGCGGGCCCAACTGACTCGTGCCAAAGGCAATGCCGCCGATTCTACCCGCATTGCCGGACAAATTCTGGCCATCGATCAAAAAGTAAAAAAATACCAGCTGGAACTGATAGCCAAACACCCCGGTACGCTCACCAGCAAAATTATCAAAGGCTCCATCGATCCGGAGATCCCGGAATTCACGGGAGATGACAAAGAGGTGCAACGCAAAAAATACTACTGGGCGCGGGCGCATTTCTTTGACAATATCGATCTGGCGGACGAATGCCTGCTCCACAGTCCTATCCTGTTCAGCAAGGTGGATGCCTACGTGAACAAACTCACCCCCCAGCATCCGGACAGTATCAACGTCGCCCTCGATTACGTGTTGGGGCGGATGAAATCCTCGCCCGAAAATTTCAAGTATTTCCTCATCCACTTCCTGAATTATTACGCCAAATCCACCTTCGTGGGCATGGACGGCTGTTACGTGCACCTGGCAAAAAACTACTACTGCAACAACCAGGCGCCCTGGATGAACAAGGAGGATGTGGAAAAAATCTGCGACAACGCCGCTCGGCTAGAACCCATCCTGATCGGCAAAATTGCTCCGAACATTACGGTTAAAGACCGCAACAACCAACCCGTTACCCTTTGGGACGTGGACGCTGATTATACCGTCTTGTTCTTCTGGGACCCCGAATGCAGCCACTGCAAAAAAGCCGCGCCGTTCATGGTCGATTTTGCAAAGCAATTCAAAGATCGCGGCGTAAAGGTTTTCGCCGTATGCACCGCCGTAACCGATAAGGGCCCCGATTGCTGGAAAGGTGTCGAGGAAAAAGGTTTTACTGATTTTCTTTTCCTGAACACTTATGACCCATACATCCAGAGTCGCTACAAGACTTTGTACGATGTCAAAACCACCCCGCAAATCTTCATCCTCGACCGCAAACACGAGATTTTGATGAAGCGCATCGGTGCAGAACAACTTCACAGGTGATGGAGGAAGTGATGCGGTTCCAGGAGGAGAAGAAGAAGCAAGGGAAGTAGAGGTTTGAATCATAATTTTGGGATATTTATTTGATTATTCAGGATTTGAAAATCCCGGATAATCAAATAAATATCCCAAAATTATGATTCAAAAAACCCTCACCCGGGGATCCAGCCAGGCATAGGCGATGTCGGCGATCAGGTTGACGGCCACAAAAACCGCTGAAGTAAACAACACACAGCCGAGTACGACAGGCAAGTCGAAATTGAGCAAAGCGTTGACCGTCACGTCTCCCAGACCCTTGAAATTGAAGACGTTTTCGACAAAAAACGCTCCGGTGAGCAAAGCGGCAAACCAACTTGAAACAGCCGAAGTGACAGGGTTGAGCGCATTGCGCAGGGCGTGTTTGAACACCACAATCCTGGCCGGCAAGCCTTTAGCCCTTGCCGTTCGGACATAGTCCTGCGACAACACATCGAGCATGGCGCTTCGGGTCAATTGTGCGATCAGGGCCACGGGACGCAACCCCAGCGCCAGCGTTGGGAGCACAAGATTGCGCCAGCGCAATTGCCAGTCTCCAAAATCGTCCAGCGCCAGCAGACTACCCTGTACTTCGAGGCCTGTCCAATCGGACAAGGCATACCCGAAAATTAACGCCAGCAACATTGCCGCCACATATGACGGCAGGGAATAACCGAAAACTGCCACTACAGCAATGGTATGGTCTGCCCAGGAATGAACGCGCAATGCAGCGACAATCCCTAAAAATATACCCAGAACAATCGCAAACAGCAGAGCCGAAAAAGCCAGCAACGCCGTTGCCGGAATGGCGTCCGAGAGGATTTCCGATACCTTTCTGCCGCTTTGGAACGACTCGCGCAGATAGGGCCACTTGAGGACAATTACCTGGTTGTTAGCGAATTGAAAGAGGGGCTGAAAATGGTATTTGTGGCGATTAGCAGTCGTATTTTCCAGCAGGGAAATGGGAGAGAGATCGGTCAGGTAGCGCCCCAATTGCTCGTATAAGGGCCGATCCAGCCCCAGTTCGGCCGTTTTGGCCTGCACCGTTGCTACATCGCTGCGCTGTCCGAAAGTCAGGCGGACCGGGTCTACCGGCGCCAGAAAAATAATACCCGCGATGGTCACCACCACCACGAACATGACCACGAGGCCATATCCCAAACGACGAAGAAGAAACCGAAGCACAGTGCGAAGATAGGCGGATGACAGATTTTGCTATACCACTGTGACCACGACCTCTTGCTTTTCAATCATAAACCCAAAGGGCTGCAGGTCGAAGCCTTCTGCTGCTGCTGCTGCCAGGAAGGCCGGTTCATGGCCTTCGGCTACGGCCACGAGCAGGCCGCCGCTTGTTTGAGGGTCGGCCAGCAGATTGCGCCGGTCGCCTTCGGCGCCTGCGATTTTGTTGCCGTAACTGTCCCAGTTCCGATGGGTTCCTCCCGGAATACACTTGTTGTCGAGATAGAACCCAAGCACTTCGTTTGACAACACCGGCACCTTGTCGAACTCAATGATGGCACTGGTGCCGCTGGCTTCGCACATTTCCACCAGATGGCCAAGGAGTCCGAAACCGGTCACATCGGTCATGGCTTGTACGCAGGTCAATTTACCAAACCGTTCACCTGCCCGGTTCAGCCTTTTCATGCTGGCTGGCGCGATGCCGGCGTGTTCGGGTTTCAGCAAACCCTTTTTTTGGGCCGTAGTCAGGATGCCGACACCCAGGGGTTTGGTCAGAAACAGTTTGCTGCCCGGCGTTGCCCCGCCGTTCTTTTTAAGATGTTCGATGCGTACCCGGCCGGTCACGGCCAGTCCGAAAATGGGTTCAGGACTGTCGATGCTGTGTCCGCCGGCCAACGGGATGCCCGCTTCGGCGCATGCCTGTCGGCCTCCTTCGACCACCTGGTTGGCCACCTCCGGAGGCAGCACATTCACCGGCCAACCCAGGATCGCAATCGCCAGCAAGGGCGTTCCGCCCATGGCATAGATGTCACTGATGGCATTCACCGAAGCGATACGGCCAAAATCCGCGGGATCATCCACAATGGGCATAAAAAAATCCGTAGTGCTCACCACTGCTGTGCCGTCGCCGAGGTCGAAAACCGCAGCGTCGTCGCGTTCTTCATTGCCAACAAGCAATTGCGGAAATATTTGGGTCGGAGCGCCGGACTTCAAAATATGATCCAATACGCTCGGGGCGATTTTACAGCCGCAACCGGCGCCATGGGAATATTGGGTAAGTTTGTACGTGTCCATTTGTTTGAATGTTAAAGCGCAAAGGCGCAGAAACACTAAGAATCTATCCGCCAAATTCTTAGTGTTTCTGCGCCTTTGCGGTCATTACCAGCCGGGTTTTACCACTGCACCGTGAAGCTCAAACTCGGCAGAATCGGCAACTGATTGATCCGGATATACCGCACGCGGTCGAAGTAAAAAATGTTCGGCCGGTCGTACACGTTGGTAGCAGAAGCTGTGATTTCGGCTTTTCCGTGTTTGCCAAATTCAAAAGTCCGTTTTGCGGAAAGGTCGAGGCGGTGGTAATACGGCAGGCGGCCGCCGTTGCGGACGGAGTCGTAAATAATGCCGTAATCCGCGTTGTCGCCATACACGTCCGTTCCGATGATGTCGTCGAAATTGTAAGAGGTGAAAAAGCCCTGTGTGAGCGTGAAAGGAAAGCCAGAGCCAAAATTGAAACGCGCTCCAAATTCCCATTCATCTTTTTTACCCACCTGGTAGGTAGCCACGAGATTCAGGTTGTGGCGGCGATCGAATACGGGCGGATAGGTTTGTTCGCCGTCGTTGCGGTTCACAAAGCCGAGGGAATAAGCGCCCCAGAGGTATGCCTTGCGCCATTCGATCTTACCCGAGAAGTCGATGCCGTAGGCTTTGCCCGTTTCTGCCACGTAATTCGGGTCGCGGGCCGTCAGTTTGTTGCGGTTCAGGGCCACCAGTTGGGTGAAGTCCTTGTAGTAACCTTCGATATTCAGGTCAAAATTCCTGGACAGGTCGACTTCAAAACCACCTACGGCGTGCCATGCTTTTTGCAGGCGGCTGGGCGTCGCTTTCAGCGTTTCCGGGTTGTACACCTGTTCGTCCGGAGTGGACAGGAATCCGACGAAGAGATTGACGATGTCGCGTTCGTTCACCGTGGACAGCAGGTTTTGGGAATACAGGCCGCCGGCTGCCTTGATGCGAAGGAAATCGGTGATGTTGTATTTCAAGCCCAGTCGGGGCTCAGGCGACACGTCGGGCAGCGAAGCGTAATACTGCAATCGGAAGCCCGGTTCGATCACCAGCGGGCCGATTTTGCGTTTCCAGCGGAAGAAGCCGGATATCTCGGTGTTGTCGTCCTTCCGGCTGAAATCGAAGCCTTTGAAATTGACGTACTCGAACACGGTGCGCATGCCGTTGAGTTCGAGACCGTAACGGATTTCGTTGTCGCGGCCGAAATTGGAAAAGTTAAGAATGGCGCTGTACCCCGAAATCGTGCTGCTGCGCGGCTTGCGGTCAAATTCCAGGATGTCCGATTTGTAATTGGAAAACGTCAGCACGCCGTTGACGATCGTATTCGAATTGCTCGGGATGAGCGTAAAATCAAGTCCGCCCCCGCCGCTGGTCCAGCCGTATTCCGTCACCGGGTATTTGACGCCGTCGTCGTATTTGAATCCGAAAAAGTTCAGTTTACTGCCGTTACCGGTCAGCAGGGAAAGTTTTCCGTAAAAATCCTGGTAGTCGAAAGGAATCCCGGTGGAGTCGTTGACGTAAGAGTAAAACGTTTTGTCGGTCTGGTTGATGAGCGCTTTTTTACCCGTCAAAACAAAGGAAACACTGCCGCCATTTTCCGTTTTCAGCGGAATAATGGGGCCTTCAATCAGTGCTTTGGCTTGAAACGGGCTGGCAGAAACCAGGCCGGAGAGGCGTTTGCGGTTGCCTTCGCGGGTTTTGACATCCACGATAGCCGAGATGCGGCCGCCGTAATCGGCGTTGAATCCGCCGGTCAGCACGTCCACGTTCCGGATCAGTTCCGTTTCAAAAACGGAGAAAAAGCCGATGCTGTGGAAGGGATTGAAAATCGTCATGCCGTCCAGCAGAATCCGGTTTTGCACGGGCGAGCCGCCGCGGATGTACAGCTGACCGCCCTGGTCGCCGGTAAAAATCACGCCGGGCAACACAGTCAGGTATTGCGCGATGTCGGCCTGTCCGCCCGCGGAAGGCAGTGAGCGGATTTGTTTGGGCGTGACCGACAGTTTGGAGATTTGTACGTCGTTGCGCGCCTGTTCGCGGCGGCCGCTGACAACAACCTCGCCGAGCCGGTTGCCGGTTTCGTGAATGGTGAGGTTCTCATACACGATTTCGCCGGCTTTCACCGTCACCGGGGTGCTCAGTGAATCGTATCCGACAAAAGTGATCAACAGCTGGTATTGACCCGGAACGACGTTGGCAAGGGTAAAAAAGCCATTAACGTCTGTCGTAGTACCCATGGATGCGCCCGTCAGTTGAACGGTAGCGAAAGGCACAGGTTGGGTTGTTTCAGCGTCAAAAACGCTGCCGCGAACAATACCCCGGTCGGTTCTTTGTGCAAAAGCAAGTCCGGGCAAAGCCAGCAGCGTCAGAAAAAGCAGTAGAATTCGCATTATAAAGTTTGTTTTGGCGGCGGCAAAGATAGCTGCACCCCGGCATTTCGTCTCCTGGTAAAAAGATATTGGCTGACAAATCACGCGGAATGCCGAAAAGCGTCGCGCAGCCTTTTTTGAAAAACAGACAAACCCTGCCGGGAATTCAGGATTTTTGCCGCCATGTTGGTGATCGAAACTGCTCCCAGGTTTTTACCCGAAAAACAATACGCCTTCGACGTGTTGCTGGGCGAAATTTTGGGCCTTCCTTTCAGGATACAGCCCGTGGAAGGGCGAAGCGACTATCAAATCGTCCTGCCCAACGGAAAAAAACTCGTGCTGGAAGACCACTTCTTCGACGCCCTGGAAGAAGGCCGGTATCTCCATTCGGACAATTTTCCCGAATCATCCCACAGGATTGCGAACCCTCTCCTGCCCGGGGAATTTATCGCGCCCATGTACGGCCGGGTTTATTTCGACGACCATCGCTGCGGTCTGGACCTCGTCGCTTCCGCCTTTTTTATGCTGACGCGCTGGGAGGAATATGTGCGGCCGGAACGCGACCGGCATGGGCGTTTCCCGGCCGGGGCCGCTTATGCCGTCCGGATGGGTTTTATCCGGCAACCCGTCGTTGATGAATACGCCGCACTGCTTGGACACATGCTCCTGCGGCTCGATTACTCCTGGACGCCCACCCATGCACGGTTCAAAATGAACTTGTCGCACGACGTGGACCACCCCAAACGCTGGTGGAAACCGGCCGACCGCCGCCGGACCCTGGCGGGGAGTCTTTTGCGGCGATTCAATCCTGCCGAAACGATATTTTGGCTGAAAAACGGCGCTCAGGACCCTTTCGACACCTTCGACTGGCTGATGGACCTTTCTGAAAAGAACGGATTGGTGTCGCAATTTAATTTTCTGGGCGAGCGGGCGCGAAACTCCGACTGCTGGTATCCGCTGCACGATCCGTTCGTTCTGGATTTGATGAAAAAAATTGCCCGTAGAGGTCATGTGATCGGCTTTCATCCCTCATACGAGGCCTTTGCCGACGAAGAAAAATTTCGCAGTGAGCTGGCTTCGCTGCGAGCAGTGTCGCCGCTTCCGGTGAGCTCCGGCCGGCAACATTACCTTCGTTTTTCAGTGCCGCGGACCTGGCAAATGTGGGCCGGCGCCGGCCTTCTAGTCGACAGCAGTCTGGGTTATCCAGAGATGCCGGGGTTTCGCTGCGGGATTTGCCGGGAATTCCCGGTGTTCGATTTTTTGCAACGCAAAACGCTGCCCCTTCGGGAAAAACCCCTGATTGCTATGGACGTCAGTCTTGCGCAATACCAGAAAAACACACCCGAGGAAGCCCTCCGGATATTGAACAGCCTGCGCCACGAGGTCCGGAAACACCAGGGCGAATTTACCCTGCTCTGGCACAATTCGTCTCTGAACGACTACTTTTGGCGACCCTGGCGAACAGTGTACGAATCGTTCGTAAGTTCTTGAAAATGAAAAAAATGCAACGATTTTTTCTCCTGTTTTTATCCTTTCCCTTTGCACTGGGCGCCCAGGACACCGGCATCCCGCTGCATGCGCCGGCTTACGAACTCATCGACCGGATGGATATTCTCGGGCTGGCGCCCAACCCAATCCATCCCGAGATCAGGCCTTACACGCGACGGGATGCGGCCAATTTCGCCCTGGCCATCGATTCGCTCGCCGAGACCAAAGGACGCCTGGACCGGCTGGACGTGCAGTATTTGTTCGACGACAACAATGAATGGGTGCACGGCGCTGTTTCTGAGAACGCTATCCGGCAACCGGTTTTTACCGACAGCACCCATACTTTCTACAAACTTTCCGATGCTGTCACGCCCGGGCCGCCGCGGCTTCGCAAAAACGACCGGCCACTGTTCGGTATTTTTTATAAAACGCCGGCCAACTTTTTTGAAGTCAATACACCGGCTTTTCGCCTGAAAGTCAATCCGATGCTGAATTTCAGCCTGGGCCGGGAGCGTTTGAATGAAGACCTCCTTTTTGCCAACCAACGCGGTTTGGAATTGCGCGGCGACGTGGACGGCAAGGTGTTTTTTTACACCAGCGTACTCGAAACGCAGGCGCGTTTTGCAGGCTTTGTGAACGAACGCATCGACAAGTACGACGCCATTCCGGGCGCGCTGCGGTACAAGGATTACCGCAGCAAGTTGTTCGGCTCAGCCAACGGTTATGATTTTAACGTGGCGCAGGCCTACGTCGGTTTTTTCGCGACGCGGCACATCGGCGTCCAGTTGGGGCACGGGCGGCATTTTATCGGCAATGGTTACCGTTCGATGTTTTTGTCGGATTTTGGAGCGCCGGCGTTTTTTCTGAAAATCAGTACCCGCGTGTGGCGTTTTCATTACCAAAACCTGTTTCTGGAACTCAACCCAAGTTCGGCGGATGCCGCCAAACCCAACAAACTTTTACCTAAAAAATACGCTGCGGTTCACTACCTGAATTATCGGGTAACGCCGCAGCTGGCCTTCGGCTTTTTTGAAGCCACTGTATTCAACCGGAGTCGTCAGTTTGAGCTGCAATACCTCAACCCGATCATACTTTACCGCACCGTGGAAGCGGCTATCGGCAGCCCCGACAACGTGCTGATCGGCCTCGATGGCAGGTGGAACGTATTGAACCGGGTGCAGTTATACGGACAGGTTTTGTTTGATGAATTCCGTTTCGATGCCGTTTACAAGCCCAAAGAACGCGGCTGGTGGGGCAACAAATTCGCCTGGCAACTCGGCGCCAAATACATCAACGCCTTCGGCGCGGAGCACCTCGACCTGCGGGTGGAATGGAATGCCGCACGGCCCTACACCTGGTCGCACCGGGATTCACTCAACAGCTGGACGCACTACAATCAGACCCTGGGGCATCCGCTCGGCGCCAATTTCAAAGAATTGCTCGCCGTGGTGCATTACCGCCCCCTGGCCCGGCTCGACCTGAATGCCAGAGTGTTCAAAACGCGCCTGGGTGAAGACACCGCTACCGAAAACTGGGGCGCCGATCCGCTCCGCGCCAACCGGGACCGGGTGCAGGACTACGGCAACTTCATCGGTCAGGGTGTACGGGCCGACCTTACTGCGGCCGGACTGGATGCCTCCTGGCGCCTTTATCACAACCTTTTTATTGACCTGAATGTGCTCTGGCGGCGAAAAGACAGCCGCGATGACACCCTCGATGAAGAGACCTTTATCTTTGGTGGAGGAATCCGGCTCAATATTTGGAATCAACACCCCGACTTTTAGGTGTGTCTGAAAAATCTGCTACAGGTCGTGAAGAGCAGCCCGAGCATTTTTCTGACACCCCTACGTCATTTGGAGGAAACGATTCTACCGAATATCCGGGCACTACTAAAATCTGAACCGTGGCGACTTACAAGATCATTCGTGGTACTTTTCACGTTAAAGGTTATTCTCCCGACGGCGACTCCATCCGTTTTCAGGCCGAAAACGACGCCAATTGGGATTTTTTTCAATGGAGCACCACTTCTGCGCGAAAAGCCAAACGCAAACAACTCCGTGTCGAAGCCATCGACTCGCTTGAAACCCACTACGAAGAACGCCGGCAGCCGCCTTCCTTTGCAGTGGCCGCCCTGGAACGTATCCTGGAACTGATCGGCATCACGGACGTGGAATATAACCTGCTGGTGACGCGCATCACCAATGCCAAGGACGGTACGCCCGGCTTCATCGCTTCCAATTCGATCGATGGTTTCGACCGGCCCATCAGTTTTGTTTTTCCGGACTCCGCTCACCTCAGCGATGGAGCGGAGGTTCTGCATACCGAACTGCCCATTAAGAAATCGATCAACTATTTGCTGCTGAAAGAAGCCATCGTGTATCCGACTTTTTATTCCACGCTCGAAGCCGAGCTGCTGGAAGTCCTGCGCGAACTGGCCAAAAGCGCTCGAAAAAAATCCCGCGGCCTTTGGGCGATCGATCGGACGCACGGCTTCCGGATGTGGAATCCGGATACCATTCAGCATGAGGCGATCATTATGCCGAAACTATTCCGCCGCTTTATCCAGTTTTTTATTGACAGTTCCACCCTGGAGGGTTTTATTGATTATCTGAAAGAGCACCGCGATCCTATCCTGGTCAATGGCCAGTTGTCGTTTCTGCATGAGCAGATCGAGCACACGGGAAATTTTTACCGGCTTAAAATTTTTCCGGAAGACATGATTTTTAATCCCAAGGTTTGATTTTTTCCGATCTCAAATAAACACGCCACTAATGCAGATCAATACAGATTATTATGCTCACCCGACGGCCATTATCGATGAAGGCTGTGTGGTGGGGGCCGGCTCCCGGATCTGGCATTATTGCCACCTGATGCCCGGCGCTAGGCTGGGCGCGCGCTGCGTGCTCGGCCAAAACGTATTCGTCGCCGACGGCGTCGTGCTGGGCAACGGCGTCAAAGTCCAGAACAACGTGTCCTTGTACACGGGCGTCACCTGCGAAGACGACGTTTTTATCGGTCCTTCGGCGGTATTTACCAATGTGCGCAACCCGCGTGCTTTCATCGAACGCAAAAACGAATACCGCCCCACCCTCGTGCGCCAGGGCGCGACCATCGGCGCCAATGCCACGATCGTCTGCGGTCTGACCATCGGCAAATTCGCCTTCATCGGCGCCGCAGCGGTGGTCACCCGTGATGTATTGCCGTACGCGCTGGTGCTGGGCAACCCCGCCGAACAGATCGGCTGGGTCAGCGAACGGGGTTTAAGGCTTCATTTTGATGAAAGCGGCCTGGCAGTTTGTCCGGAAAGCGGAGAAGAATACCTGCTCGAATTGGGTGAAGTGACCCGGCTCCCGTAACGCCAACCACCTGGTTGGCGGGTTTAACAACCATTCATTTTGAGAAGAAATGCCCGCAGCACCCAAAAATGCCCCATCATTAAGTCAGATCCACGACACCAACGCCCGTTGGTTCGCCGTGCGCACACGCGCCAAAAGTGAAAAGTCCGTTCAGCGGCGTTTGACCCAAAAAGGCATCACGGCCTATGTGCCATTACAGGAATTTATACGCCGGTACGAACGCAAAACCCGGACCGTGTCGCTTCCCCTCATTGCCGGTTATGTATTTGTTCATTTGGTCAAATCGCAGTATGTCAGCGTTCTGGAAACTGAAAACGTGGCGGGTTTTGTAAAAAACGGTCCTGATTTACTGGCTATTCCCAACGAAGAAATCGATTTGCTGCGAAGGGTCGCCCTGGAAAAAGGGCTGGAAGTAGAGGCCGTTGCAGGCAGGCTGTCCGAGGGCGATTGGGTAGAAATCGCCGTGGGTACCCTTGCCGGTTTGCGCGGCAGGCTGGTGCGCGTGGCCGACAAACGGCGGGTGCAGGTGGAACTGGCGCAGCTCGGGTATAGTTTGCTCCTCCACGTGGAAGCCAACCTTTGCGACGCAAAAAAATTGATCTTGACGAATCCCTCCGACATCGTTCTCGCCCAACTCACCCGTGCCGCCCTCGATCGTATTCTGATCATCGATGGCGCCATGGGCACAATGATCCAGCAATACCAGCTCAGTGAAGCCGATTTTCGCGGGGAACGTTTCCGTTTGCACACCCGCGATCTGCAAGGCAACAACGACCTGCTGTGCCTCACCCGCCCGGATGTGGTGGAGGCGATACACCGCGCCTATCTGGAAGCCGGCGCCGACATCATCGAGACGAATACGTTCAACGCGACCAGCATTTCACAAGCCGATTACGACACCAGCGATTTGGCCTATGAGATCAACCTTAGGGCTGCTCAAATTGCCCGGCGGGCTACCGATTCCTTCAACCAGGAAGCGACGAGTAAAGGCTACAAAGCCCCTGACAAACCGCGGTTTGTCGCCGGCGCCATTGGTCCGCTGAACAAAACCCTGAGTCTTTCTCCTGACGTGAACAATCCGGGCTTCAGGGCGGTCACTTTCGATGAGGTTAAAAACGCCTATGCCGAACAAGTGCGCGGCCTGCTCGACGGCGGCGCGCATCTCCTGTTGGTGGAAACGATTTTTGACACCCTGAACGCCAAGGCAGCCATTTTTGCCATCGAGGAAGTATTTGAACATCAGGGTGTCAGGGTGCCCGTCATGATCTCAGGCACCATCACCGATGCCTCCGGACGCACGCTGAGCGGTCAAACCGTGGAGGCTTTCTGGATCAGTATCAAACACGCCCGGCCTTTTGCCGTGGGACTCAATTGTGCCCTGGGTGCCAAGGAAATGCGCCCGCACCTCGAAGCGCTGGCCGCTATCGCCGATTGCTTCGTCAGCGCATATCCGAATGCCGGTCTGCCCAACGAGTTTGGCGAATACGACCAGACACCCCACCAGATGTGCGGCTTTATCGAAGATTTTGCCCTTTCGGGCCTGATCAATATCGCTGGCGGCTGCTGCGGCACTACGCCCGACCACATTCGTCACATCGCCAAGCACCTGAAAAGCATAGCGCCGCGGAAAGCGCGAGCTTATCAGCATTTCAAAGGTCAGCATAACGCGCCGGCACAAGCCGTGCCGGAGGAGCAAAATTCCGGTTATCAGGTGCCAATGACCGCTTTATCTGGATTGGAGCCCCTGATTTTTCGTCCCGACCTCAATTTTGTCAATGTCGGTGAGCGTACCAATGTGACCGGATCTTCCAAATTTGCCGGCTACATCCGGGCAGGAAATTTCAGTGATGCCCTTTCGGTGGCGCGCCAACAAGTCGAAGGCGGCGCACAGATCATCGACGTGAACATGGACGAAGGCCTCCTCGATTCAGAGCGTGCCATGGTCGAGTTTTTGAACCTGCTGGGCGCCGAGCCGGACATCGCAAAACTTCCGATCATGGTGGATTCGTCCAAATTCAGCATCATCGAGGCCGGTTTGAAATGCCTGCAGGGCAAAAGCGTGGTCAATTCCATTTCTCTCAAAGAAGGCGAAGCCGAATTTATCCGTCAGGCCAAACTCTGCCGCCGTTACGGCGCAGCCGTGGTGGTCATGGCCTTCGATGAACAAGGCCAGGCAGATACCGTAGATCGCAAGGTGGCCATTTGCCAAAGAGCGTATAAAATCCTGACCGAGCAGGTCGGCTTCGACCCGACGGACATCATTTTCGACCCGAATATTTTTGCTGTTGCCACGGGCATCGAGGAGCACAACGGCTACGCCATTGCTTTTCTCGAAGCCACCCGGATCATCAAACAGACCTGCCCCGGAGTGAAAATCAGCGGTGGCGTGAGCAACCTTTCTTTCTCGTTCCGCGGCAACAATGCCGTGCGGGAAGCCATGCACTCCGCGTTTTTGTACCATGCGGTGCAGGCCGGGATGGACATGGGCATCGTGAATGCCGGCCTGATCGAAGTGTATGAATCCATTCCCAAAAATCTGCTGCAACGCATTGAAGATGTCTTGTTCGACCGGCATCCGAACGCGACGGAGGAACTCGTGAAATTTGCCGAATCGGTCAAAAACACGGGCGCCAAATCAACCGGAGAGGACCTGGCCTGGCGCAACGGCACAGTGCAGGAACGCATAGCGCACGCCCTCGTAAAAGGCATCGATAAATACATCGAAGAAGATACCGAAGAAGCCCGGCAGCAGTATCCCGCGCCCCTGGAAGTGATTGAAGGCCCTTTGATGGATGGCATGAACATCGTGGGCGACTTGTTCGGGGCAGGGAAAATGTTCCTCCCGCAAGTCGTCAAATCGGCCCGCGTGATGAAAAAAGCCGTGGCCTATCTGGAGCCGCATATCCAGGCGGCCAAAACTTCGACGGCCAAGGCGAAAGGAAAAATCGTGATGGCAACCGTGAAAGGCGACGTACACGACATTGGCAAAAACATTGTCGGCGTCGTGCTCGGCTGCAACAATTACGAGGTGGTCGACCTTGGTGTCATGGTTTCGGCCGACAAAATTCTGCAAGCCGCCCGCGATGTCGGCGCCGATGTGATCGGGCTTTCCGGCCTCATCACGCCTTCGCTCGACGAAATGGTGCACGTAGCCAGGGAAATGGAACGCCAGGAATTCAACCTGCCGCTGATGATCGGGGGCGCCACCACTTCCCGGACGCATACGGCGGTCAAAATTGAACCGCAATACCGCCGCGCGCCAGTGGTGCACGTGCTCGATGCCAGCCGGGCTGTGGCGGTAGTCAGCTCCTTATTGACTGAAAATCAGGCGGATAAGGCAAGTTTTGAAACTGCTATCCGGCAGGAGTACGATAAAATTCGGGTGGACCGCGCTACTCGCCAGGCGGCCAAAAATTACCTGACGCTGGAACAGGCCCGTAGTAACCGTTTCAAACCCGATTGGGTGAAACACCCGCCGCGGCAACCGAATTTCCTGGGGATAAAAACCTTCGAGCAATACGATCTGGCGGAAATCGCGCATTACATCGACTGGACGCCGTTTTTCCAAAGCTGGCAATTATTCGGGAAATATCCTTCCATCTTTGACGACCCGATGGTAGGCGCGGAAGCCAAAAAACTCTTCCACGATGCAGAAGCCATGCTGGACCGGCTGATTTCGGAGAAATGGCTCAGCGCCAGCGGAGTGATCGGCATTTTCCCGGCGCGAACGGTGGGCGACGACATAGAAATTTTCAACGCCGACCGGACTGAAAAAGAACTCGTTGCACACCATTTGCGGCAGCAAAATCAAAAAGCACCCGGCCAGCCCAATTTCTGCCTCAGCGATTTCGTGTCGGACAAACAGCCGGATTGGATCGGCGCATTTGCCGTCACGGCTGGTATCGGGCTGGAAAAATGGGTCAAACAATTCGAAGACCAGAACGACGATTATTCTGCCATCATGGTAAAAGCCCTGGCTGACCGGCTCGCCGAAGCTTTCGCAGAATGTCTGCACGAACGGGTTCGGAAGGAATTCTGGGGCTATGCAGCTCAGGAAAACCTGCCCAACCAGGATCTTATCGACGAAAAATACGAGGGTATTCGCCCGGCGCCCGGCTATCCGGCATGTCCGGAGCACACGGAGAAAGGAAAGATTTGGACACTCTTACGGCCTGATCAACTGGGTATTACCCTGACGGAAAGTTTCGCCATGTACCCCACTGCGGCGGTCAGCGGCTGGTATTTTGCTCACCCGGAAGCCAAATACTTTGGCCTTGGCCAAATCGGGAAAGATCAGGTAGAAGACTATGCCCGTCGTAAAGGCATGACCCTGGCCGAGGCCGAGCGATGGCTCTCCCCTACCCTCAACTACGAACCAGCGACGACCTGAGCCGATCCGGCGCATACAACGAGAAACATGCAAACCCATCCCTCCGACAACACCAGCACCCGGCACGATGATTCCTTGTCGTTCCGGGATATTGTGCTGCTCGTGCGGACCCATTTTTCAGAATACCTGCGACGCTGGCTGGTGGTGCTGAGCGGGGGGCTCCTGGCGGGCCTGTCGCTGGGTGTTTATGCCTGGTTGTCACCGCCGCAATTCACCGGGCAGTTGACTTACATGCTCGCCGATAACCCTTCGGGACGTTCCGGGAGTTTTCTTTCGGAGTTTTCGAGCCTGCTGGGTGTGTCGGCGCCGGGCGCCCAGACGTATGCGCAGCTGACCGAAATTTCGAAATCGTTCAGCCTGGTATCGGAGGTTCTGCTCGAAAAGGCGACCATTGGCGGCCAGGAAGATTACCTGGCGAATCATCTCATCCGGGCAGAAAAATTTCATGAAACCCTGTGGGCGCCTTCCGATCTGGATGAAGACAGAGGCTTTACACTCAGTAATTTTTACTTCACCCGCACGGCTTTGGATTCCTTCACCCGGCAGGAACAGGTGGCCATCAAGAGCATGTACAATGCCCTGCTGGGCTTGCCTGCCGGTCGCGATCAGTTGCTGAACTGTGACTACAACGACGAGACGGGCATCATGACTTTGTCGTTTACTTCGAGGAATGAGGCTCTTGCGGCGGTTTTTCCTCAAAAATTGTTTGCCACGCTGAGCGATTTTTACCTGCGCACCAGCACCGAAGTGCAAGCCCGCACGCTCGACCTTGTTTCGGCAAAAACCGACTCCCTGCGGCGTATCCTGGAAGGCCGGGAGCGCTCACTGGCGCAATTTCAGGATAAAGACAACACGCTTTTGTTCCAGGAAGATCGCCTGCCCGGCGTGCGATACGAGCGTGAACGGCAAATGGTCGGCCTCATGTACGGCGAAGCGGTGAAGAACCGGGAGATCGCCGATTTTGCCCTGAAGAATTCCATGCCTGCCTTGCAGGTGATCGACCGGCCTTATTCGCCTTTGTCGGCCAGCAGGAAAAATCCCTTGATTTTTGCCGTGCTGGGCAGCGTTTTGGGGGCATTTTTGGTTTGTTTATACCTGTCGCTGCGTTTGCTGTGGCGGGAGGCGCTGCAAAAGACAGCGGGAAGTTGATCATTTAAAAGGACAGGATTTATCCGATGGACAGGATTGCTGAAATGGATATTGACAAGAATATTAAGGCGCCGCAGGCTGCCAAGGGCATGTATGGCGCTTTGCTCCGAAAGGAAAAAACCATTGCCGTGATCGGTCTGGGTTACGTTGGCCTTCCTCTGGCGCTGGAATTTGCAGGGCGAATGCGGGTGATCGGTTTCGACGTCAAGCAAACCCGAATCAATCAATTGAAAGACGGCGTCGATACCGCCCGCCAGATCGATCCGGAAGTGTTTCGCGACAAAGACATCATTTTCACATCCGACCCCGGGGCTTTGAGCCAGGCTCATTTTTTTATCGTCGCGGTGCCTACTGCCGTGGATGATCATAAAGTGCCCGACCTCAAACCTTTGTACTCGGCATCTGAAACAATTGCGCGTGTGTTGAAACGGGGCGACTACGTCGTTTTTGAAAGCACGACTTACCCGGGTTGCACAGAGGAGGAATGCATTCCGAGGCTGGAAGCTGGCTCCGGCCTGCAACTCAATGAAGACTTCAAAGCCGGTTATTCGCCGGAGCGCATCGACCCGGGTAACCGCGACAAAGGCGTGTCCGATATCCTGAAAATCGTGTCAGGAAGCGATGCCGAAGCCCTCGAAACCATTGCAGCAGTGTACAGCGACATTATCCATGCAGGTATTTATCAGGCGCCTTCCATCCGGGTGGCGGAAGCGGCAAAAGTGATCGAAAACACCCAGCGCGACCTGAATATCTCGCTGATGAACGAACTGTCCATGCTGTTCGACCGGCTTGGCCTCGACACCCAGGAGGTGCTGCGCGCCGCCGGCACCAAATGGAATTTTGCCCGTTATACACCCGGACTGGTCGGCGGGCATTGCATCGCAGTGGACCCCTACTATCTTTTGCATAAAGCCCGCCAATCGGGTTACGACCCCCAGGTGATCCTCAGTGGGCGCCGGGTCAACGACGGCATGCCGGCTCATATCGCCAAAAAACTCGTGCAAACCCTCATTCGCCGTGGCAAAACACCCCAACACAGCCGCGTGTTGGTGATGGGAATCGCGTTTAAGGAAAACGTCCCCGATATCCGCAACTCGCGCGTGGTGGACCTGGTGGATGAACTGCGCGATTTCAAAATTTCTGTCGATATTATTGATCCCATGGCCGACTCCACGGATGTGCGGCAGGAATACGGCCTCGAACTGCGCACGCAGCCCAACGGCCGTTATGACGCCATCGTGGTGGCAGTGGGGCACCAGGTATTTCGCGAACTGGACCTCAATTATTTCAGGACTTTGTCGGCCGGAGAACCTATTCTGTTCGATCTGAAAGCCCTTTACGACCGGACCGTTTTTGAGCCCGAATTCGAATATTGGCGGCTGTAAAGACCGCTCATGTACTTATTTCATTCACCGGAAACCCATTCAGCAACTGGTTTTGAAAACCGACGAAACCGTTACGGATCAACAATTTGCGATAAGTCCTATGCGACATATCGAGGGCGAAGCCGTGTAAAGCATTGTGTATGAAAGTATTCGCGCTGGTTGGCGCCCGACCCAATTTTATCAAAGTGGCAGCGCTCGACTGCGCGTTTCAATCCTATCCGGACGTCGATTTCAGGATCGTGCACACCGGTCAGCATTCAAGGCCCGATATGTATGACCGGTTTTTCGAACAACTTTTGATGCCGAAACCCTACCGCGAACTGCACGTGCAAGATAAACTGCCGCACCGCCTGATCGCCGACATCACGCACCGCTTCGGTGACCTGCTCCGGGCTGAACGTCCGGATGCCGCCATCCTGGTGGGTGATGTGAATTCTACACTCGGCGGTGCACTGGCGGCTTTAAAAACGGGCATCCCGATCGCTCACGTGGAGGCGGGGCTGCGTTGCGGCGACGCAACCATGCCCGAAGAGGCCAACCGGATACTAACCGACCGGATGTCCCGTTGGTTGTTCACCACAGAAACGGCTGCCGGCGAGCACCTGCGCCGCGAAGGGGCAGCGGAAGAGCGTATCCATTTTGTGGGCAACGTGATGATCGATTCGCTGATGCGCTTTTTGCCGGATTGTAAAAAAAGCCTCCAGTTTGAACTGCTGGGATTGGAGCCAGGTCAATACGTGCTGAGCACCATCCACCGCAATTTCAACATCCAGAACCCGGAAGCCCTCGAAAAGATCGTGGCCGTTCTAGAGGGCATTTCGCAGCAGTTACCGGTGGTTTTCCCTGTTCACCCGACCACCGAACACTGGTTACGCAAATTTGATCTTTGGAAAAAACTGGGACGTTCGCCCGCGGTTCACCTGATGCCGCCGGAAGCCTATCTCGAGTTTTTATACCTCATGAAAAATGCCGCCCTGGTCGTCACGGACTCGGGCGGCGTACAAGAGGAAACGACATTTTTAAACATTCCCTGCCTGACTTACCGGCCTTCCACCGAGCGGCCTGTAACGACGGAATCGGGCACTAACCGATTGGTTTACAACGAGTCTGCCGAAATAATCGCCACTATGGCGCATTCCATGATAAACCGCGGAAATACTTCCGAACACCACATTCCGCCACTTTGGGACGGCCATGCCGCCGATCGAATCGCAAACATCCTGACACACGAACTTTATACAACATGACGACAATTGCCCCGCTGCAAATGGTGGACCTCAAAACCCAATACCACCGCATCAAACCTGAACTCGACGCCGCCCTGATCGAAGTACTCGAATCTACACGCTTTATCGGCGGCCCGAAAGTCGAAGCCTTTGCCACAAACCTCGCGGGTTACCTCGGCGCCACCCATGTTATTCCGTGTGCCAACGGCACCGACGCACTCCAGATCGCTATGATGGCCCTTGGGCTGAAACCCGGTGACGAGGTCATCGTGCCTTCGTTTACCTATGTGGCCACAGCCGAAGTGATCGCCCTACTCGGGCTGACGCCGGTAATGGTAGATGTTGATCCTCTTACATTCAACATCACCGCAGCACTCATCGAACCGGCCATCACGCCCAAAACCCGCGCCATCGTGCCGGTGCACCTGTTCGGCCAATGCGCCGACATGGCGCCGATCATGGAACTCGCCCGAAAGCACAACCTGTTCGTCATCGAAGACAACGCACAGGCCATCGGCGCCACTTATACTTTCCCCGACGGTACCCGGAAAAAAGCCGGCACCATCGGACATATCGGCTGCACCTCGTTTTTCCCCTCCAAAAACCTGGGCTGCTATGGTGATGGCGGCGCAATGATGACTGACGATGATCAAATGGCTGCGCAACTGCGTATGGTCGCCAATCACGGGCAGTCGCGGCTTTATTACCACGACGCGATCGGCGTGAACAGCCGCCTCGACGCTATACAAGCCGTGATCCTCGACCTGAAACTCAAACACCTCGACGAATACAACGCCGCGCGCCTGCATGCCGCCGACCGCTACGATGCCGCTTTTGCCAGTGTTCCCCATTTAAAAACGCCGTCGCGCAACCCGAATTCGACGCACGTTTTTCACCAATACACACTCCAGGTCGTGGAGCGTGATCGCGCTGATTTGCAAAAATTTTTGGCAGAAAAGGGCGTACCGTCCATGATTTACTACCCCGTGCCACTGTACAAGCAGTCGGCCTACGCACCTTTCTGGTCCGGGGGCGAATTGCCCGTGACGGAATACCTGTGTAAAACGGTGATTTCCTTGCCGATGCATACCGAACTGGATGAGGCCAGTCAGGACTTTATTATCCAGCAGGTAAAAGCCTGGTAGCCCGGAATTCATTCCGGGCAGGATGCCACGAAAAAAACCACTAATTACCCGGAATAAATTCCGGGCTTCCGGAAATATGAAAGCTTTTGCACTGATCGGAGCGGGCGGCTTTGTCGCGCCGAGGCATATGCAGGCCATTCGGTCGACGGGCAACACGCTCGTTGCGGCTCTGGATAAAACGGATTCGGTGGGCGTGCTCGACAGTTATTTCCCCGACGCGGCGTTTTTTACTGAATTTGAACGTTTTGACCGGCATCTGGAAAAACTCAAACGGCAGCATACGCCCGTGGAGTGGCTGAGTATTTGTTCGCCCAATTATCTCCACGATGCCCACAGCCGCTATGGTTTGCGCTACGGCGCCAATGTGATTTGTGAAAAACCGCTCGCGCTCAACCCCTGGAACGTGGATGCGCTGGCGGAAATTGAAGCGGAAACCCGCCGCCGTGTGTTCACCATCCTCCAATTGCGTCATCATCCCAGCGTGTTGCAATTGAAGGAATTTGTCGAGAAAAGTACCCAAAAAGAGCCTTTCGAAGTCGAATTGACCTATATCACGGCGCGGGGTCCCTGGTATTTCGCCAGTTGGAAAGGCGACCCGGCAAAAAGCGGCGGTATTGCGACAAACATCGGAATTCACTTTTTTGACATGCTGCTCTGGGTGTTCGGACCGCTCATAAACCTGGAAATGCACCAACGTACCCACGACCGCGAAGCAGGGATACTCGAGCTGCAACGCGCCCGGGTGAAATGGTTCCTCAGCATTTCGGCTGATACATTACCGGCCGGAATCCGTGAAAAAGGCGGGCGGACGTTCCGCTCCCTGAACATCGGCGGGAATGCTTTCGAATTTTCAGACGGCTTCACCGATTTGCATACCGAAAGCTACCGGCACATCCTCGCCGGAGAAGGCTGGGGCCTGAACGACGCCCGCCAGGGCATCGCCCTGGCGCATGATATTCGCACCGCAACGCCGCTTGCCGCTCCCTCATCCGACGCACACCCTTTTGTACAATTGCCGCTGAATGCCCACCCCTTTAATCCCTGGCAGCCCTGAATTTATCCCGGGCAAAACACCCAGAACAATGAACATATTCCCTGTTTTTGATAAAATGATCGCCCGCAGTGACCGGGAAAAATACCTGAACCAGCACGCCAAAGTGCTGTGGCTCACGGGTTTGTCGGGCGCAGGGAAAAGCACCCTGGCCATCCACCTGGAACGTGAACTTTTTTCCCACGGCTTTTTTGCACAGGTCCTCGACGGCGATAATATCCGGACAGGACTGAACCGCGGACTGGGTTTCTCTGAAGCCGATCGCCAGGAGAACATCCGGCGTATTGCCGAAGTGTCAAAACTGTTCTGTCAGGCAGGCGTGATTACGATCTGCTCTTTTGTGAGCCCGACCCTGGATTTAAGGGAAATGGCCCGGACGATCATTGGCCCGGAAGATTTTCTTGAAGTTTTTGTGAGCACGCCCCTGAAAGTCTGCGAGCAACGCGACGTAAAAGGGTTGTACCAAAAAGCGAGGGAGGGCGCACTACCGGAATTCACCGGGATCAGTGCGCCCTATGAACCCCCTGAACACCCGTGGTTGATCATTCCGACGCAAAATCAAAGCGTCGAAGAGAGCGTAAATCAACTTTTCACAGCATTGCTGCCGCTCGTGAAGGTGTTTTGATGAGTAGGAAGTTGCAAGAAAAGGGCTCTTCAAACGCTTGTTAATCAACTTCTTACGATGCAAAATTCTCCATTTTTATCTTTTGCGGAAATGATATTGATCATCTTGACATGTGATCTGATACAAATGCGATTCAGCAGGTGAACTATACTCTAAACCATTTAAAAGAACTGGAAAGCGAATCCATCTTCGTGCTGCGGGAGCTCGCGGCGCAGTTTGAGCGGCCGTGTTTGTTGTTTTCCGGCGGCAAGGATTCGATTTTGGTAGCGTGGCTCGCGCAGAAAGCTTTTTTCCCGTCGCGGATTCCATTCCCATTGGTCCACATCGACACGGGTCATAATTTTCCGGAGACCCTCGTATATCGCGACTGGC
>JBGAJY010000259.1:0-7560 GCA_044224705.1 Saprospiraceae bacterium | reverse complement strand
TTCCATGTTTTCTTCGAATGCGGCGGTTCCTTTTTCCACGTTTTCCAAAGTGCCCTGCAGGCGGGCGGTCATGAGGGAGTCGCGCATGAGGGCGTTGACGGGGCCGGGGCCGGTTTGGTAGTCACGGTCGACTGTGGCGACCATGGCATCGAGGTTTTTGGCGAGGTTTTGGGCGCTGGTTTCGACGTTTTGGAGTTGGCGGACGGCCTGCAGAAGTTCCACAGAGAGGGTGGTGTCGGTCAGCAGGGTGGCCAGGGTGCCATTGCCTTCGGAGGCGAGGCGGAGGGTCTGGTTGGCGTTGTTCATCAGCAGGGAGGCGCCCTGGGTGGCCTTGTTCAGGTGGATGAGCGAGGCTTTCAGGTTGTCGGTCAGGCTGGGGTCGTTCAGCAGGCGGGCGAGCTGGGTGCTGTTGTTGATATTGCGGACGGTGGTCTGCAATTCTTCGGTGATGATGGCGATACTTTCATTGGTTTTGGACAGGGTTTGGAGCATACGCTGAGTATTGATTTCTTCTCGGGAAGGCAATAATTCCCCCCCCTGGACAAAGGGCGCGTTGCCTGAAGCGGGTGAGATATTGACTACTCGACTGCCGATCAGGCCGTCGGTACCGAGGCTGGCGATGGCATTGGTGCGGATAAATTTTCGCATTTTTTTGTCCACATTCATGGTCACCTCGATAGTGGTGTCGTTAAGGATGGTCACTCCCTTGACGCTGCCGGCGGTGATGCCTGAAAGGCGCACGTTATTGCCGACCAGCAGACCGTTCACGTCGCGAAAATGGGTTCTCAGGGTAAACTGTGTGCCGAAAATGTTCTTGTTTTTGCCCAGGGCATACAAGGCCATGATGAGCAGCAAGAGACCTGCCAGCACAAAAATGCCCAGTTTTATCGAATTGGTGGTGTGTTTTTTCATGGCATTGGTTTATTGAAAAAACTGCCTGACTTTTTCGTCTGTCGAAGCATTCAGTTCGTCATAGGTTCCGAGCGCGTAGCAGGTGCCGTCGATCAGCATGGCCACGCGGTCCGAGGCGATTTGTACGCATTTCATGTCGTGTGTGATGATGATGGAAGAGGTTTTGTATTTCTCCTGGATGTCGTTCATGAGGTTGATGATCTCCATACTGGTGATGGGATCGAGTCCGGTGGTCGGTTCGTCGTAGAGGATAATTTCGGGTTTGAGGATCAGGGTGCGTGCCAGGGCGATGCGTTTGCGCATGCCGCCGGACAATTCTGCGGGCATCATATTGACTGTATGGCCAAGGCCGACGTTTTGCAGGGCCTCCATCACCAGTTCGTCCACTTCTGTCTGGCTGAGGTTGACGGTGTGGCGGCGCAGGGGAAATTCGAGGTTGTCCCGCACCGTCATGGAATCATACAGTGCATTACTTTGGAAGAGGAAGCCCACTTTCATGCGAATCCGGTCGAGCGCCTCGTGATTGAGGTTCAGCACATTCTCTCCCAGCACGGTTATTTTCCCCCGGTCAGGCTGGATAAGGCCGATGATGCACTTGATGAGCACCGATTTTCCCGAACCCGATTTCCCGAGCACGACCAGGCTCTCCCCCCGCAGCAGGTCGAGGTCTAAACCACGCAATACCTTGTTGCCGCCGAAGGATTTATACAACCCCTCGATGTGGATGACTGCGTCGTTATGGTCGAGTTTATTCGGCATGGCGGAAACAGGTTACGACATCATATCAGTGATTTGGACGGCGATGAGGTCGATGATAAAGATCGTCACCGAAGAAACCACCACTGCGGAATTGGCCGAATGCCCCACTCCCTCGGTCCCTTTACTGGAAAAATAGCCTTTATAACAACCGATTATACCGATAGCATAACCGAAAAAGAAAGTTTTAATAAAAGCAGGCACCACGTCCAGGTAAACAAGATGGTCGAACACTTGCTTTAAAAACAGGTAAAAATTCATTTTTTGGTAAATGTTGACACCCAGGTAGGATCCGTAGAGGGAAATGGCGTCGGCGATCACCACTAGAATGGGCAACATGAGCATAGCTGCCAGGGTCCTTGTAACCACCAGGTATTTGAACGGGTTAGTGCCCGATACTTCCATCGCGTCGATCTGTTCGGTCACTTTCATGGAGCCTAACTCGGCCCCGATGCTGGACCCGATTTTTCCCGCGAAGATCAACGCCGTCACGATTGGGCCGATCTCTCGAATTATCGAGACGCCCACCATCGCAGGAATTTGGGATTGCACCCCGTAGTACACCATCGTGGGATGCAGCTGCATGGTAAAAACCAGGCCGATAATAAAAGCGGTGAGGCCTACAAGCGGCAGCGATTGGTACCCGATGACAAAACATTGGTGGATGAACTCCCGCACTTCGTAGCGCGGGCGAAGCCCTTCGGTAAAAAAACGGGCTGCAAAGCGGCTCATTTCTCCGGCCTCATTGAGGAATTCTTTTGTGCTGTCGGGTAGCTGGAACATATCAGAAAATTAATCGGCGCTGGCTGCTCCGGCCTCTTCAGGCACCGGAAACGCACAACCTGCGGGGGCTTTCATCCACAAATTTCGGCGTAACTGTGCAAGGGTTAGTATAACCCAGGTCATCGGCACCAATGAGCAAAACCCTGTTCATTATGGGGAAAAGATCAGTATATTTATTATCTTTTTACGCTAAAACGGAGGTACACTATGAAAACGCTTTTGCTCTCCCTCCTCTGGGCGCTTGCGCCTGCGCTCCTCTCGGCCCAGTCCGGCTTCGCCGAAAATTATGACGCCACTGCCGGCTTCGACGGAAAATTCCTCATCAACACCACGTACGGCTATAAAGTCTTCGCCGAAAAATCCGCTCCCGCGGCGAACACGCTCACCCGTACGAGCTTTGAAACGGGCGCGGACGGAACGTTCTGGGGCGTCACGACGACGACCGATTATGCGCAGCCCGCCGGGACGCTGATCGACGTGGCCCCCAACGGCGACTACGCCACGGCCGAAACTTTCGTCACTCCCACCGGCATCGCTTTGCGCATCCGGCGCTGGTTTCCGTACATACCCGGCTACTACAACAACCTGGCGGAAATCAATTTCCCCGATGTTGCCCAATTGAACCTCGAAAGGCTCGTTTTTCGCGACAACTACCCCGGCGGCGTATTTCTGGCCGGTCATTACCGGACGCTGGCGGAGCCGGCTGTTCCGGTGCCTTTCCTTGTCCGCAGTTCCAATTCGTCTTTCGAATGGTGGATACATACCCTGCCCGATATTCCGCCGGGCACTTTCGCGTTTACCCGCCTTGCGGCTTTTTCCGACGGCGGCTGCGCCCTTGTTTTTAAAAAAAATGACGAAACGAAATTTGTCGAACGCTTCAGCGCGGCGGGCGCCTCCCTTTGGCGACGCGAAACAGTGGGCGGCTTCACCACGACCGTAAGTTCCCTGAACGAAGGCCCGGGCGGCATCGCTTTTTACACCTCGATCACGCCGCCGTTCAGCGGACCGAGCGCAACCCATGGCCTGGCAACGGCCGTCGCAACCGACGGGACGGTGGTTTTTGAAAAAAACCTGAACACGCTGCTGGGGCAGTACTCGGTGTTCCCGCACTACATTTTACCGCTTTTTGAGAGCCCTGTTTTCCCGGGCGCCGCCAGTCGGTTTTTTATCGCCAAACTCGACGCGGCAGGGCTGCTGATCTGGAAAAAAAACTACTACTATTTTCAAAACGGTGCCGCGTTCGCTTTTGGCAAAACAACACCTGACCATGGTTACGTTTTCACCGGCAGCGCCAACGGCAAGGTCTTTTTGTTCAAAACCGGCCCGAACGGCGAAGGCGCCGCCACCGTGCAGTACTGCCCCGCCGTAGCCGACCAGCCCTGGCAGGAATGGATCGCCGGGGTCCAAATCGGCAGCATCCAGAATGCCTCCGGTAAATCGCAATACAGCAATTTTACCACCCTCAGCACGGAACTGGGCATCGGACAGCCGTCAGAAATGACGCTCACCGCGGGGTTCAGCTACCTCACATACGACGAATATTTCAGGGTATGGATTGATTACAACCAGGATAATATGTTTGCCAGCGACGAACTGGCCGTCGAGACCGTCCTCCCCCGGCCGCCCGACGGCACGCCCGCCAAATTGCTTACGGCAAACTTCACCGTACCCGCTACAGTGCAGCCTGGCCCGACCAGGATGCGGGTGATCATGCAACGCGGCGCTTACCCCGGGCCTTGCGGCAACCCGCCCTTCGGGGAGGTGGAAGATTACACCGTCGACCTGAAAACTACGGGGCTCGCACCCGACCTGCGGATGCCCTACTGGGAGCCCTTTCCCGCCAACGGATACTGCTTTACCAATCCCGGACAAGCGTTTCTATCCCTGGGCGGACTGGTGCTCAATGAGGGGCCGGCCGGTGCAGGCCATTTCACGGTAAAAGCCTGGCTGTCGTCCGACGACGAGTTTGGCAATGCCGATGATGTCCTCTGGAAACTCATTCAGTTCGATACAATCGGTCCGAACGGAGGCTCGAATTATACCCTCGGTGCGAACATCACCGACCCGGTGCCGCCGGCCACGCTGCCGGGATTTTACCACATTTTTATCAAGGTGGACGCGGACAATGAACTCGCGGAGTTGAACGAATCCAATAATCTCTTCGAACTCGGGACCCAAATCGGCGCACCCGACTATTTCCTGCAAAACCTCGCAGACGTGCCGGCCGCGCTCTATTCGGGGGATCATCTCTATTTTTCTTACGACTTGAACCACTCGAATACCTTTCCGCTGAGCGGCCTGCCAGGCGGCGTGGACGTTTCGGTTTCGCTTTCCCCGGACAATATTCCGAACAATGGAAACGAAGTGCTGCTTGGCGTACAAACGATTGGTTTTGATGCTTTTAGCCCGGCAGGTGTGGCACACCAGACCATATCGCTGCCTCTGCCCGGTATCGTGGCGGCAGGTAGTTATTACCTCGTCGTCCGGGTCACGCCAACGGCTTATTGCGACCAGGACTACCTGAACAACACCCTTGTGGGACCGGAGATACAGGTCGCAGGACAGCCTGCCGGGGCCTACTGCGGTGCGCAGGGCGATTTCCCCTGGCATGAATGGATTGCCGGCGTATCGGTCGCCAACCTGTCCAACAACAGCGGGAAAAGCCCGTACAGCGATTTCAGCGCCCTGACGGCGACCCTCACGGCCAACACCAATGTGCCGCTCGCCTTGACCGCGGGGTACAGCTGGACCGGGTACGACGAATACTGGAGGATATGGATCGATTACAACCACAATGGTACGTTCGAGGATCCCGGCGAGGTGGTTTACGAACATTTTCTGCCGAGGCCAGCCGATGCGACGCCCTCCGCCACCCTCTACGGCAGCATTGCCGTGCCGCCCACGGCACTGCCCGGGACGACGCGGATGCGGGTGGCTATGAAAAGGTACACGGCATTTGGGCCGTCGCCTTGCGAACATTTCCCTTATGGCGAGGTGGAGGATTACAGCGTGAATATTCTGTCTTCGTTTCAGGGCATTGCTGCGCGCACCGCTGCTGTTCAGGACGTCGAACTTTTCCCCAACCCGGCTGACGCAGCCGTTTTTTTGAAAATTCCTGCGGAAACGGGGGGTGTTTCGGTGAAAATTTTTGACCAGAATGGCCGCCTGAAACTGGCGACGGTTTTCGTAAAAACGGATCAGGACCGCTTGGCTATTCCTTTGAGCGGTTTTGAAAATGGCGTGTACTGGCTGCAGATCTTGCCTGAAAACGGCGGGCAGGTGTGCAGAAAATTGGTGGTGATGCGGTAAAATCAGGGGTTAAGCCAACTTTGACAAGACCTGAAACATAAGTCATGCGAATCAGGGGTTTAAACAGCCCCATCGGGGCGACATTTTGGTAGATAAATAGCCCATCCGGCCTTTGGAGCCCCATCGGGGCGACATTTTCTACGTGGAAAAGAACAATGTCGCCCCGATGGGGCTCTGAATATTCCATTTGAAACGATTTCTACCAAAATGTCGCCCCGATGGGGCTATTTAAACCCCTGATTCGCATGACTCATGTTTTCAATTCTAAAATCTATTTTCAGGTTTCAGATATCTTACATCAAAAGAAAATCCTGAAAATTCAGGACAACTCCCGTTTCACGGTAATCAAAATCAATATCCTCTACCCCAGCAACCCCTCCAAATCCTCCCTCGTCAGCCCCACCGCCTCGTCCTGGTCGGCGAACAATGCCTGCCCCAGTTTTTTCTTCCGCTCCTGCAACTGCCTGATTTTCTCCTCGATGGTCTCGCGTGCCAGAAAACGCAGGGCCGTCACGGGCCGCGTCTGGCCGATGCGGTGGGCGCGGGCGATGGCCTGGTCTTCGGCCGCGGGGTTCCACCAGGGGTCGAGCAGGAAGACGTAGTCGGCCGCCGTCAGGTTGAGGCCCACGCCGCCGGCTTTGACGGTCATGAAAAACGCCTGTACGGCGGGGTCTTGTTGAAAACGCTCCACTTCGCGGGCGCGTTCGGGCGCCGGCGTGTCGCCCGTGAGCCAGGCGAAGGGCTGCCCGGCGGCTTCAAATTCGTGGCGAAAGAGCCGCAGATGGCGCTCAAAACTGCTGAAAAACAGGACTTTATGCCCTGCGCGCCGCACGGTGTCCCACTGGGCGAGCACATCGTCGAATTTGCCGGCGCCGCCCGAGTAATCAGTCTCCACGAGGCGAGGGTCATTGGCCAGTTGCCGCAGGCGGGTGAGGGCCTGCAGGGCCAGTACGCGGGTTTTGGGGTCGTCGAACAGGGCCAGGATTTCGTTGCGCACGGCCGATTTGGTACGTTCGTACAGCTTCTGCTGGGCGGCCGTCATTTCCGAAAAAAACAATTGTTCGGTCAGCGCGGGCAGCTCGGGCGCCACTTCTTCCTTGGTGCGCCGCAGGAAAAACGGCCGTACCCGGCTGAACAGGCGTTGTTTGGCCATGGCGTCGTCGCGCTTTTCGATGGGCAGGATAAACTGCTCGCGGAACTCCCGGAAACTGCCCAGCGTGGCCGGATTGATAAATTCCATCTGGGTCCACAGGTCGCTCAGGGAGTTTTCGATGGGCGTTCCGGAGAGCGATATTTTGAAGTCGGCCCGCAGGCTCAGCACCACTTTCGACACCTCGGAGGCGCGGTTTTTGATCTGCTGGCTTTCGTCGAGTACGATGAGGTGCCAATTGATTTTTTCCAATAATTCCAGGTCCTGCCGGGCGGTGTGGTAGGTCGTCAGCACCACGTCGTGCCCGGCCATGGCGCGGGCGTCGCTGAGGCGTTTGGGGCCCGTGTGGGCATACACGAACAGCGAAGGCGCGAAACGGGAGAGCTCGTTTTGCCAGTTGAATACGAGGGAGGAAGGCAGGATGACAAGGGCGTTGAGCGGGCGGAGCTCGGCGCGGTAGGATTGGAAGAGGTCGAGTTGGGTGGCGGAGGCCAAATTCCCACCTTTCGTTAACCCGGCGCCTTCTCCGTTCGTTAACCCCACCCACGGCCCCACCTCCGAAGTTAACCCCACCCCCAACCCCTCCCCCGAAGGGGAGGGGAGCATGCTCTCGGCAGGGGACACTCCCCTCCCCTTCGGGGGAGGGGTTG
>JBGAJY010000258.1:0-7570 GCA_044224705.1 Saprospiraceae bacterium | reverse complement strand
TGTGAGCGCATCAAAAACACCCCGATCCCTTATTCGTACAGCATTTTTATCAAGCGCTTTGTCTTGTTTTATGTCGTCACGCTACCCTGGGGCTACGTTTTCAGCCTCGGGTATTACGTGATCCCGATCGTCGCTTTCATATTTTACGTACTCGCCAGCCTGGAACTGATTGCCGAAGAAATCGAAGAGCCGTTCGGCGGCGATGAAAACGACCTGCCTTTGGAAAAAATGGCGCACGGCATCAAAGCGCACATTCACGAACTGATTTGAGGGAAAAATGGCCGGCCGGGGTTCAGAACAACTCGCCTTGCTCCGCAAAACGAACCGGATTTTCGTGCCGCAGCAACGCCATTTTGGTGTCCAGCCCGTAAAAATAGCCGCGTAATTCACCCGCTTTGCCGATCACACGGTGGCAGGGCACCACGATAGCCAGAGGATTGCTGCGGTTGGCGAGGCCCACGGCCCGGACCGCCGTCGGATGACCGATGCGTTCGGCGATGTCCGAATAGCTGGCGGTTTTCCCGTAGGGAATCTCCAATAAAGCCGCCCACACGAGTTTGTGAAAATCGGGGCTGCCGCCCCAATCCAGTTTCAGGTCAAAATACCGCCGGGTGCCGGCAAAGTATTCCTGCAATTGCCGTTGGGCCTCTGCCACTGGGTGGTCTGCCGGAATTTCAGCATCGCCGTCGCCCGATTTTTCGCGCAGCAAAACCGATCGGACGCCGAGCTCGCTGCCGGTGATCTCGAGCCAGCCGAAAGGAGAGGAGAACCAGGTTTTGACGGTAGTCATTTTTAAAAGGGTGGATGAAGTTGATAAGGGTTGATAAAGTTGATAAAAAGGGTTGGGATGCTCTCACATTTTTTTTCAATTCCAAAAGGTACCGGGAGCATCCCAACCCTTTTTATCAACTTTATCAACTTTATCAACCCTTATCAACCCCTTTTCATGTCATTCCATCTCTTCGCCGGCCAGTTGTTTTTCAAACAGTTCGGCGTAATAGCCGCCGCGGGCCAGGAGCTGTTCGTGGGTGCCTTCCTCGGCGATCCGATGGTCCTCGCCCAGCACCAGAATTTTATCAAACTCCAGCATGCCGTAGATGCGGTGCGTGATGATCAGGGCGGTTTTGTCGGCCAGGGCATCGTTGAGATAGCCGAGGATCTGGCTTTCGGTGTTGGTGTCCACGGCCGAGAGACAGTCGTCGAGCAACACCACATCGGGGCGTTTGGCGAAAGCCCGGGCGATGCTGACGCGTTGTTTTTGTCCTCCTGAGAGGGTCACTCCCCGTTCGCCGACGATCGTGTCATAACCTTTGGGAAGGGCCATGATGTCGTCGTGCACGGCGGCGCTGCGCGCGAAATGTTCGGCTTCGGGGCGCGAAATGCCGTCCTGCCCGAAGGCGATATTGGCTTCCACGGTATCCGAAAAGAGGAAGACGTCCTGGGGCACATAACCGATCCGGCTGCGCAGGTTGTTGAGGTCGAGCGTGCGGATGTCGTGTCCATCGATGAGGATGCGTCCTTCCGTGACGTCGTAGAGGCGCACGAGCAGGTCGGCGACGGTCGTTTTTCCGCTGCCGGTTCGGCCGATGAGCGCCAGCCGCTGGCCGGGCTGTACCTCGAACGATACGTTTTTCAGGGCGGTGATGCCCGTGTCGGGATATACGAAGGTGACATTGTCAAATCGGATATGGCCCCGCAGCGGGCGCGGATCAGTCACCGGATTGACGATAGTGGGCTGTGTTTTCAGGAATTCGTTGATGCGTTTCTGCGAGGCAGCGGCCTGCTGCGTCAGCGATGCGATCCAGCCGATGGCGGTCACCGGCCAGGTGAGCATGTTGATATAAATGACAAACTCGGCGATGTTGCCGGGCGTAATGTTGCCCGCCACCACCTGCAAGCCGCCCACGTATACCGTGATGATGGTGCTGGCACCGATCAGCAGCATCATGAGCGGGAAAAAGAAGGCGTCCACCCGGATGAGTTTGAGGGATTTGTGGCGGTACACCTCGCTTTGGGCAGCGAACCATTTGCCCATGGCTTGCTCCTGCGCATAGCTTTTGACCACCCGGATGCCGCTGTAAACCTCCTGAGCGGTGCTCGTGAGTGACGCCAGTTGCTGCTGAATCGTCTCGCTCCGCTTGTTGATGATCGTGCTGACCCAGTAGATCGAGATGCTCAGCAAGGGCAAAGGCAGCAGGGACCAAAGGGTGAGCGTCAGGCTCACGTTCAGCATCGCGGAAATGGTGAGTACGAACAGAAAGATCAGGTCGAGGCCGTAGAGCATCGTGGGACCGAGGTACATGCGTACTTTGGATACATCCTCGGAAATGCGCGACATGAGGTCGCCCGTGCTGTGCCGTTTGTAAAACGCCAGATCGAGTTTTTCGTAGTGCGCAAAGATTTCCTTGCGCAGATCGTATTCGATCAGGCGGCTCATCACGATGATGCTTTGCCGCATGAAAAACATGAACAGCCCCATGGCCAGCGCCAGCCCGATGACGGCGAGTCCGAACCAGCCGATCTGCGTCCCCAGTTCGCGATAGGCTTCCGGGTGCGCCGAAATGCCGCCGGTTTCCTTGTAGTGTTTTACATGGGTGATCACCGAATCGAGGGCCTGACCAATCACTTTGGGCTGCCAGACACGGAACCAGTTGGCCAGTCCGACAAATAGAATACCGAGCAGAAAGCGCCAGCGGTATTTCCAGAAATACTTGTTGAGGTAAGCGAGATGCTGCATGCAAACAATTTCAAGGGCAAAGATGGATTAAACACGATGAACACTGTCGAAGTTTCCGGTAGCCCGGAATTTATTCCGGGCAAAATACCGGGTGAAAAGAAGAGTCCTGCCCGGAATAAATTCCGGGCTTCCGGAAAAAGGTGCGCCGGGTCGCGTCTTTTCGCGCCCGGCGCCAAACCAAACCCTTGCAATGTGTTTATTTGCTGGGGGCCTTCTGGGGTTGAACGGGTGTTTGTTTTTTCAAGTGTGACGCCTGCTCGCAGAAAAAGGTTGGGGTTATACCGGGCGTTTAACCAAAATACAGTTTGATGGCGGTCATAAAATCGTCCTTCTGGCCCGCAGAAACGGTGAGCGACACACCGTTTTGAAGCAATACATGGCCGCCTTTGCCGCGCACGTATTTTTTCAGGTGCCGTAAATGGACGGTATGCGAGCGGTGAATGCGGACAAACGCTGCCCCGGGCAGCATAACCTCCACATCGCCCAGGGTTTTGCACACCAGCACCTGTCGGCCGTCGGTGAAATGGAGCACGGTGTAATTGCCGTTGGCTTCGAGGTAAGCGATGCTTTTTACCTTTTCAAAGCACAGGCCTTCCATTGTGGGCAACACGATCTTGTCCGCTTTGGGCGCTGCCTTCTGCCGGTTTTTGGACGCGGCCAATTCCGTGCGAAGCAGGGTAGTGCGCGTGGTTTCAGTAGCGCCGGGCGCTCCCAGCGGCTCGGAGTCGGCTGTTGATGAAATGACGTGAAGCATGGCGCGGAGTTTTAAATAATGATGAGACACGGAAGGAAACCGCTCTATTCTTTCTGTTCGGCGGAATCTGTGACAAAACTAGCGGCGCCCCCTGGCCGGGGCAAACCATTTTTTGCTCATAAATCAGGCGTCCGAAATCCAATCTGAAGTTGGGATTGTGATAAAAACCTGACATTTTGCAGCCCCCAAAGGGTCGTACTGCTATGGCCAAGACGCCTTCCGACAAGCTGCATCGCCTCATTCGCTCGCTTTCCCCGCAGGAAAAGCGGCATTTCCGCATGTTTATCCGCAGCAAACCGGGTGAGAGCACGAAATACATCCGGCTTTTTGAAGCCATGGCCGCCGCGAGCGAGTTCAGAGACGATGATTTCAGGGCAAAAATTTATGACAACCAGGTTCTGGAAAGTCAGAAATACTCCGAATTGAAGGCTTATTTGTACGAATTGCTGCTCAAGAGCCTGCAATCCTACGACGAACAGCAATCCGTCGAATATCGCCTCAACCACCTGCTCCAGTCCGTGGCCGCTTTGTTCAAGCGCGGGCACTATGAGGACTGCCGCGAACTGCTGCACAAAGCCGGCAAAATTGCCCGGCAGTATGAAGCCTTTGCTCACCAACTCGAGGTGCTGCGCTGGGAAAAACACCTCGCCTATACCCAAATGGACGCCGATTTTTTGCACAAAAAACTCGAACAACTCCAGTACGAAGAAACCCGCACCCTCGAACAATTGCGCAACGCCTCGGACTACCGGAAAGCCTTTTTCTCCGTCTACGCCACCATACGGCGCGAGGCGACGCACCTGGGCGAAGACCGTATGGAGCGCCTGCAGCACCTCATCCAGCAGAATCTGTTCTCCGACCCCGACATGGCAATGTCGCACCGGGCCCGCGTATTCTATTACCGGACGATGAACCTTTATTACTACGCGGCCCTGGATTATGCCCAATTCTACGATTCAGGCAAAAAACTGATCGAACTCCTGGAGTCTCAGCCCCATTTTTTGAAAGAAAACCTGGCCGACTACATCGCTGCGCTCAGCAACCTGATCCTTTCCTGCGGCTTGTTGCGCCGGTATGACGAGGTGCGCGCCAGCCTCGACAAGCTGCGCTCGCTCACCCCGCTGACCCAGGACGACCGACGGAAGATCCACCGGCAGTATTTTTCCAACAAATTCGTGCTCTGTATTTACACCGGGGAGTTCGAGGAGGCCCGGCAGGAAATGCTGCGCTGTCAGTCTGAAGCCGAACGCTTCGACCTCCAGGACTACGAAACGGCCAGTTTTTACTTCCAATATTGCTGCATCTGCTTCGGCAACGGGCAGTATGACGAAGCCCTGCATTACCTGAATTTCTGGCTCAACCAGCCGCGCACCGTGGGCCGGGAAGATCTGCAAAGCCTGGCGCGCATCCTTTCGCTCATCCTGCATTTCGAGATGGGCAACCTGGTGTTGCTGGAGTCGCTGCTGCGCTCGGCTACGCGTTTCTTGCGCAAAAAAAATCGCCTGCTCGAACTGGAGCGGCGATTTATACATGGAATGTCGGAACTGATTCGCTCGCCGGATTCGGCGGAAAGGAAAATAGTATTGGGACGAATGCGGGCCGATCTGCAGGAGTTGTCGGCTCTGCCCGGGGTGCGCTCGGTTTTACAAACGTTCGACCTCGATGCCTGGCTTGAGAGCCAGCTCAGCGGCCGAACGTTTGCGCAGGTAGTGCGGGAAAAATGGCTGCGGGAAAGCGGCGCTTAACCGTTGTTGCCGCCGGGCTGACCGATGCTGGACGGCGGATCGACGCGGGTGTCGACGGAGGTCCAGCGCGTGGTGTAAACAAAACGCCGCCCCTTGATGATGATCGTACCGCCTTTGATCTCCTGCATTTGGCTCTCATCCAGGGAGGTGACGAAACTGTTGACCTTGAGGTCCTCGAGTGTAAACTTTTCTTTTGCCATGGTACGGAGGTGTTGAAATTTTTGTCTGGATATGATTTACATCGGAAAATTACCCGAAAATAAACACCCGTGAAAATGACCAGCTGAACAAGTTTTTAAAAAAGTCAGGTTTCCAACAAGAGAAATTGACGGCGAATAATGTCCGTCAGCAGCAATTGCCTTCACAGAAAGGCAAATACCAGCTCAGGTTCAAAGCCTGCCCGAATGGCATGGGCAGCCGTTTTTTGCCGGCCGGCCGGGTCGTCCGCGCCGTACTGCGCTCGCTTTTTTTCGATTAAACGCCGCAGGGTGGCCTCATAATCGGCTTCCGGCAGCGAGTCGAGCGCTTCCTGAATAAGGTCGGGATGGATGCCATGGGTGATCTGGAGTTCCAGCCTGATACGGACGCGGCCCCAGTGGTTGCCTCGAAATTTTCCACCGGCAAAGGCCAGGGCAAAGCGGGATTCATTAAAAAAACCTTCCTCCTGAAGTGCCTGAAATAATTCTTCCGCGGCTTCTCCCCGACAGCCCAGATCGGTCATTTTTTGCCTTACCTCCTTGGGGCTTCGTTCGCGGTAAACGCAGAAGCGCTCCACTTTATCCCGAATTTCAGCGGGCTCCAGTGGCTGAGAGCGGAAAGTTTTGCGTCGCGCAAAGGCCATATAACGGATTGTGCATGGTGAAAATGGAATCGGATGCAGCTCGTGGCAAAGCCTTACGTTTACGAAACCTTCAAGGTTTCGTAAACGTAAAGTGCAGGGTAACTGCATCAGTCCGCCAGAATTGCCTCCAGCCGGATGCCTCGAGAGCCTTTCAGCAAAAATAGGGTATCCTGAAAATGCTGCCCGTTTAGCCAGGCTTTTGCAGCACCGTTATCGACAAAATGCAGGGCTTTAATGCGTTTGTAGTTGCAACGGCCAAATTCTTTGCCCACGAGCACTAAGGCATCCAGCCCGCTGCGTGCCGCTAGCCGGAGCATGGCCTGGTGTTCTTTGAGGCTGTCGGCGCCCACTTCCAGCATATCTCCCAAGATAGCCACTTTTCGGCCGGCGGGCAATTGACTGAAACTTTCGAGGGCGGCACGCATGCTGGACGGGTTGGCGTTGTAAGCGTCAAGCAGGTACGTATTGGTGCCGCGCCGCAGCAATTGGGAGCGGTTGTTGGCGGGTTCGTAAGCTTCGAGGGCGTATTTGATTGCGAGCGCAGGTACTTTGAAATAGGTGCCCAGAGCGATCGCAGTCATCAGGTTATTGAAGTTGTAACGGCCCACGAGGCGGGTATGCACTTCGATGGCTTCGTCCCATTCCGATAAAAAAGCGAGGTGCAGGAAGGGCGTTTCATTGATAAGTTGAACTGTGATGGGATTGCCGCCCGTGGAAGGATCGAGGATTTCGGCCCGGGCGTAAGCCACCTTTTTCCGGATATTCCGGGCCATGCCAGGCAGGTACTTTTCGGATAAATTCACAAAAACGCAGCCGTCCCGGCGGGCGAGGTAGCGGTACAATTCACCTTCGGCCTTTTTTACACCCGCCAGGCTGCCAAATCCTTCGAGGTGCTCTTTCCCGATGTTGGTGATAAGTCCGTGCGTCGGCATGGCGATCTCACAAAGGGCCGCGATTTCGCCCGGGTGGTTGGCGCCGAGTTCGATCACTGCCACTTCTGTTTCGTCGGGCATGGCGAGCAAGGTAAGTGGCACGCCGATGTGGTTGTTGAGGTTGCCGCGGGTGAAATGACAGGGATAATGGCTGGCCAGTACAGCGGAGACGAGTTCTTTGGTGGTCGTTTTTCCGTTGGAACCGGCTATTGCGATGAGAGGAATATCGAATTGCAGCCGGTGATGTCGTGCCAGTCGCTGCAGGCACGTTAGAACATCCGTGACCAGGAGGCAACGGTCATTTGCCTGAAACCTGGGGTCGTCAATCACTGCATATGCAGCGCCATCCGACAAGGCTTGTACGGCAAAGGTATTGCCGTCGAAATTATCGCCCTTCAGAGCGAAGAACAGGCAGCCGGGGCTCAGCCTGCGGGTGTCGGTGCAAACGACGGGATGTTGGCGAAAAAGCCGGTAAAGTTCCTCCAGCGCGATCATGGCGCTAAGTTAGAAGGATAAGGTTGATGAAGGTTTATCAGGTTGACGAAGGTTTATAAAAAGGGT
>JBGAJY010000257.1:0-7639 GCA_044224705.1 Saprospiraceae bacterium | reverse complement strand
TCCCCTCCCCTTTTGGGGAGGGGTCGGGGGTGGGGTTGACACAGCGGTTGGACTAACTCAAACAGCTTCTAAATATGAGTATGTGGATCAAGGGTTAACAATGGATTCCTGCCGGGTTCCGCCCCCGGTGGGGGGGGCGGGGGAACCCGGCAGGAATCCCTTGTTAACCCTTGACTCGCACCACTCATGTTTATCCGGCAAAAATACGCTTTGCACAACGAAAGTCGGGGAAGCCCTGTTTCCATTGCTTTAAGGAAGATTTAAAAGCCGGCCTGAATAGCCGGTTTTAACAATAAAAACGGGCCGTTCCGGTTAATATTCTTCGCGAAGACAACACCTTTGTCGCCTTTTCGCGGCACGTTCAACCAACCCAAGGTCATGATCAAAAGCAGCTTGCTCTCCGCCTTTTTTACCTTTTTAACTTTTGCCCTCGCGGCCCAATGCATTTCCGGCGACTGTATCAACGGCAAAGGCACCTATGTGTACCCCTCCGGCGCCAAATACACCGGCGACTTCCGCAACGGTGAAATCCAGGGCGTCGGCGTGTGCTATTATACCGATGGCAGCAAGTACAGCGGCGAATGGAAAAACCGCTTCCCCGACGGCAAAGGCACCAAAACGTACAGCGACGGCACCAAACGCACCGGCCTCTGGAAAAAAGGCAAACCCGTGGATGAAAACGGTAACGTCCTGGAAGACTACATCGCCCACAACAAACAGGAACGCGCCGACGACGGCACCAATATTCAAAGCGGTTGTCTCGGCGGCGATTGCCAGAACGGCAGCGGCGTGTTTGCCTACCCGGACGGCAGCAAGTACGAAGGACAGTTCTTCAACGGCCATTTTGACGGCCAAGGTGCTTTCACTTTTGCCAACGGCGACCGTTACGTCGGGCAGTTTAAAAACAACTACCCCGACGGGCAGGGCACCCGCTTCTTAGCCAACGGCAAAGAAGAAACCGGCATGTGGCGCGAAGGTGAGTTCCTCGGGGCCAGCCTGATGGAAGGCGGCCGCACGGGTTGCGTGCAGGGCAATTGCGAAGAAGGCCGTGGCACCTATATATACAAGGAAGGCTCGGCGAAATATGTCGGCGATTTCAAAAATAACTTCCCGCACGGCATCGGCATCTGCACCTACGCCAATGGCGACCGCTACGAAGGCGAATGGGCCGACGGGGCATTCCAGGGCCAGGGCACGTTGTACATCCGCGACGGCACCATCGTGTCGGGTTTCTGGCGGGCCGGCGAATACGTCGGCAAAACCGCGCCCGACGGCTACCAGCCGGTCGTGAGCACGCCCGTATCGCCCGTAGCGCCGGAGATTGCGCCCGAAGCAAAAGTCTGGGCACTCGTCGTCGGGGTCGCTTCCTACGACCACATGCCCGTGCTGCGCTACACCGACGACGATGCCTATCGCTTTTACGCCTTCCTCAAAAGCCTCGAAGGCGGCGCCCTGCCCGATGAGCAAGTGCGCGTACTCATCGACGAAGAAGCCACCCGCGACAACATCCTCGGCAGCCTCCAGGAAATATTTGGCATGGCCGGCCCCAATGACCTGGTCATTTTTTACTTCTCCGGCCACGGCCTGAACGGCTCTTTCCTGCCCTTCGATTTCGACGGCTTCAACAACAAGATCGCCCACGAGGAAATCGCGGCCATTTTCAACAAGAGCAAAGCCAAATACAAACTCTGCCTGGCCGATGCTTGCCACTCGGGCGGCATCCTTGCCATGCGTTCCGGTGAAACTGAGCCTGTACTCACCCAGTATTATCAAAACCTGGCCAAATCAGTATCCGGCACCGCACTCATCATGTCGTCTAAAGCGGAAGAGACATCTCTGGAATCGTCGGGGCTGCGCCAGGGCGTTTTCAGCCACTTCCTCATTCGCGGACTGAAAGGTGAAGCAGACAAAAACCAAGACAAGGCCGTCACCGTGCAGGAGCTCTATGATTACATCTACGAGAACGTGCGCGCTTACACCGGCAACCGGCAAAGCCCGGTGATCAAGGGCACCTATGACCCCCAAATGCCCGTTTCTGCACTGCGCTGATTTTTTTTGGGCGGCTGAACATTTATTTTTCAGAAAAAAAGGGCCTGTCGAGGTAGTTTATTTTCAACAAAACGAAAATTGAGCGTGTGTTTTTTTGAGAATTAAATTTTTTAAAAAATTGAAAATCAATTATTTATTAAATTTATCTTTCTAAACAACCAAAATTTCGTCATCAACAAAATCTGTTTTTTGTCCTTTACACTCGAACTGATGTCCTGCACTTTTGTACTGTCAATGATGAACAACGAAGCGACGCGGGAACAACGAGGCGAACATTGACCACCGATCTGAAACTTTTCATGAGATTATATACGGGAAACCGCCGCGGCGCAAACGAGCGCCGCGGTTTTTTCTTTTTTGGGCCTGTCCTTTCGAAATCCAACTTCCACACATGGCTCGTAAATAACCCTGAACCCGTTGAGATGGGCTGGCACAATACTCCCGGCTGAATGTTTTGAAAAATCTTTTTTAAAAGCGATTTTCAACAAACGCCGGTTTTCAGGGTTCAAATCGAATGCAAAGCCTAAAAAATACTTTTTGAGTATCAGTGACTTAATTCGGAATCTACCGTATAAAGGGTATAAAGTGTGCTCAACAAAAGGGATTTTTTGTCCTTTAACACCGGATTTAGCTGCTGCACTTTTGTACTGTCAATGATGAACAGCGAAGCGATGCGGGAACAACGAGGCAAACATTGACCACCGATCTGAAACTTTTCATGAGATTATATACGGGAAACCGCCGCGGCGCAAACGAGCGCCGCGGTTTTTTTTTGCCCTTTGAGGAGAATGTGTCTCCAATTTTGACCCCGCGGCAATTTTATAAGATTATGTTTATCAACAGATTAATGCTTTTGTGCCGCCAAATTTCTCCACCTTGATCACGAGATACCGTACTGATTTGTGTCCTTTCCACGGCCGGAATACCGCTGCATCTTTGTATCATCAAAGAACAACAGCGGCCAATACAAGAATCAGTCGCTCTTCCGATTCGCAAATTTTCATGAGATTATACAAAGGGTAACCGCCGTGGTGCAAAAGAGCACTGCGGTTTTTTTTTTGCCCTGAGGCGAGACCAGCGGCTTTTTTTGCCCTTCCAGGAAACTATAATCTTTTGAATTTCAAGTTTTTAGCAAAAAAAATTTAACCCTGAACTGAAAAGTGACAAGAGATAGCGCCTGGATTTCTGTCCTTTCGGGGCACTTCAAGCCACCGCATCTTTGTATCATCAAAGAAAACAACAGCGGCTAACGCAAAAACCTGCCGCTCCCGGATTCGCACATTTCATGAGATTATATAAAAGGGTAACCTGCCGCGGCGCAAACGAGCGCCGCGGTTTTTTTATGTCAGGCCGATTCCTCGATGTGCTTCCTGCGCCAGTCGGCGATTGCCCAGCGGATTTTTTCAAAATCGATCCGCTGATTGAAATGCTCGTAAATCTCCTTCAACTGATAGGGCTCGCTGAACAAGGGCAGGGCGCCCTGTACGATGTCCAACTCTTCTGGCGACACCCAGCGGCGGAAATCCACGAGTTCGCCGCGCTCATACATCGTAGCCAGGTGATTCATGACGGTTAGCGGGCTGTTGCCGCGCATTTGTGCTATTTCCTCCACCGGGTGGCCTTGGCGGAACAAATCCCAGGTCACGAGGAAGCTGCTGCCCGGTACATTCAGGCCTTCGTCCACTTTCTCCAAAACATATTTTCGGATCTCGGCGAGGAAAGCATCCCCGTACAACTGAAGTTTTCGCTCGCCTACCCCGCTGATGCGCAACAGGTCGGCATCGGTGACCGGGTGTTTTTCGGCCATTTGATCGAGCGTGGCGTCGCTGAAAATGAGGTACGGCGGCACGCCCTGCTGCTGAGCGATCGTTCGACGTAATGTTTTGAGCCGTTCGAACAATTCGTCGCGCAGGGTTTGGGTTTTGGTCTGGACCGGAGCTGCCGTCTTGGTGGTTTTCTTTTGCTCGGGCACGGGCGGCAGCGCCAGGCTGAGGGACTTTTTCCCGTATAACAGCGCCCTGCCGGCCTCTGTCACTTTGAGGTGATTGTGGTCGTCGTAGGCGATTTCCAGCATGCCCAGGTGCAGCATTTGAGACAGCAGGTAAAGCCATTCCTCGTAGCTGTATTCCTTTCCGGCGCCGTAGGTTTTGATCTGATTGAGTCCCTGGTCGAAGATTTCACGGCGTTGCGAGCCGCGCAGCACATCGACCAGAAGGCTCATACCCACTTTTTCCTCACAGCGCAGCAAAGCGGACAAAGCCTTTTGCGCCGCTACCGTGCCATCGAATTGGCGCGGCGGGTTGCGGCACACGTCGCAATTCCCGCAACGTGCTTCATAGGCCTCTCCGAAGTAGTTGAGCACTGTGCGCCGGCGGCACACCGGAGCCTCGGCAAACTGGTACATCCGGTTCAGTTTGGCGATTTTGAGTTCTTTTTGCGCGACTTCGCCCTCGTTTTGCTCGATCATGTCACGGTAGGTCTGCACATCCGCATAGCTGAAAAAAAGCAGTGCCTCGGCCGACAGACCGTCGCGGCCGGCGCGGCCGATTTCCTGATAATATCCTTCGAGGTTGCGCGGCAGGTTGTAATGGATGACGAAACGGACGTTGCTTTTGTCGATACCCATGCCGAAGGCGATGGTCGCGCAGACGACCGGCAGCCGGTCGTTCACAAAATCATCCTGTACACGGCTGCGCTCCGTATTGGACAATTCGGCATGATAAGCAGCCGCTCGAAAGCCTTTGGCATTCAGTTTTTCCGCCAGGTCGTTGCAGGTTCTGCGGGCCAGGCAATAGATGATGCCCGATTGGCCGGGGTGTTTTTTCAAGAATTCAATGACTTGTTCCAGGCGTTTTTGACCCGGACGCACGGTCAGGGAAATATTGGGGCGGTCAAAAGACGCCACGAAAATCTGAGGGTTGTGCAGCATAAGCTGCGCCGAAATATCGCGGCGCGTGAGCTTGTCGGCCGTGGCCGTAAGGGCAATGATGGGCGTTTGGGGGTACTGCTCTTTCAGAAATTTCAGCTGGGTGTATTCCGGCCGGAAATCATGGCCCCAGGCGGAAATGCAATGCGCTTCGTCCACGGCAAAAAGGCTCACATTCAGGCGCCGCAGCAGGGGTTGAAAGCCCTGGGACACCAGTTTTTCAGGGCTGACGTAGACAATCCTGGTCTGCCCCGACAGCAGGGCGTCTTCGGCATCGCGCGTTTGCGCCGCATCGAGCGAACTGTTGAGAAAAGCCGCGGGAATGCCGTTGGCGCGCAAGCCCTCCACCTGGTCCTTCATGAGCGCGATCAAGGGGCTCACGACCACGGCTGTGCCCGGCAGGGTCACGGCCGGTACCTGGTAACAAATGCTTTTGCCCCCGCCCGTGGGCATCAGCACGACGGTGTCGCGCCGGTCGTACACCGCCTGAATGATCTCGGCCTGCATGGGCCGGAAGGCATCATAGCCGAAATATTTTTTCAGCGCAACGCGGGCATGGTCGAGGTTCATTTCCGGATCGAGGAAGGACTTTTAAAACAAATTATTGATTATTCGCGCCGTAAAGGTTGCAGATTTTTTAATGAATTGTGTTTAAATGCCCCTCGAAAGCCGAAAAAAAATTTCAAAAAACAGATTTAAAAATTTGGATGAAAATAAAAAACAAAATGTGTTATTTTTGCAGGGCAATACATTGGCAGGAAGAACTTGTTCGATTCAAAATCATGAAGACCAAGCACTTGACATTTTCACGCATAAAAACCCTGCCGGTCATGATCGTGAAGTTTTTTAAAACAAATTGGTTTTATATCGCCTTGTCCCTGTTGGTGATCGGGGCGGTGGTGCGGAAGAACTTTCGCACCGGCTCTCCCGGAAAGCTTCCGCAGGAGCAGGCTAAAAAAGCGGAAAAATTTACCGCCGACCAGCGCAGCAGCGAGGAAGGCGTTTCGTTGTTCGGGGGTATTCCGAGCGGCCCCCGAACCTTGAAAAAGTTGCCCGAAATCGATGCGGCCACGGCCGAATCCTTTCTCAGGCGTTTTGGGAAGGTGACCCCCGTCGAGCAGCAAAAATTCGGCGTGCCCGCCTCGGTGTTGCTGGCGGCGGCTTACGTCAACAGCTATGCGGGACAGCGCGACATGGCCAATTCGGCCAACAACTACTTTGCCCTGATGTGTTCGGGCGACTGGCAGGGCCGCACAATGGCCTTCGACGGCCGCTGTTACCGGCAATACGAACGCCCCTGGGATAGCTTCCGCGATTTCAGCCGGATGCTGGCCGCGCAGCCCTGGTATGCCGAGGGCAAAAAATCGGCCGGCCGCGACTGGCAGGCCTGGGTCAAATTGCTGGACGGGAAGGGCCTGTCCGATGTGGAGGATTTTGGGGCTGAGACGGAGAAAGTGATCCGGGGGTACCGCTTGTTTGAACTGGATTCGAAGTAATCATCAAAACACCCTCTTAAATTTCCAAGGCTTTCATCGGCCCGTCAGACATACGTGTTTGGCGGGCCGATTTTTTTACCCACAACCTTTCGCCCGGGGCTGTTCCTTTTCCTGGAATTTTACAGCACGAAAGGTCGCCGGAACCGTGTCAAGTGTTAAAGTCCTGAAAGTTTAACAGTTAAGTCCTGGGCTGCCCGCACAATGCGGGTTTAACTTTGCCTTAACACTAAAATTTTGAATCCACAGTTACCTAATTTGTATGCCTTCGTTTAAAGGAGGTATTTCATTTTAACAGTTAAGTCCTGGGCTGCCCGCACAATGCGGGTTTAACTTTGCCTTAACACTAAAATTTTGAATCCACAGTTACCTAATTTGTATGCCTTCGTTTAAAGGAGGTATTTCATTTAGAAATAACCAAATTCGACCATGTTAAGGATCAAGAATCTGCTTTTTCTGTTGTTGTTTGTTCCCGTCGGTGCTTTCGCGTACCAGGGCAATCCTGCGCTGGAATCCATTGCAAGGGCTTTGGGCGCCGGCGATGCCGACGGTTTGGCGAAGTACTTTGGCGACAATGTCGAAATCTCGATATTGGACAAGGAACAAACCTACACGAAAGCGAAAGCGACCGAAGTGCTGCGCGGTTTTTTCAATACGAACAAACCCAAGTCGTTCAGCCAGGTCCACAAAGGCACCAGCCGCGAAAACAGTGATCAGTACTGTATCGGCAACCTGGTGGCCGCCAGCGGCACTTACCGCGTTTACCTGTACCTGAAAGTCAACGGCAGCAACGTGACCGTCCAGGAAATCCGCTTCGACAAAGAATAAGACAACCTACTGTGAGTAAACGATAAACAGCAGCGGGCCGCCCTTCGTGGGTGGCCCGTTTTTTTGTTTGGAAATGCTTGCCGGGCTGAGTTACCTTTGCCCTTTATTTTTGACCAATTTTTCAAAAAACAGATCAGTTTTATCCCATGGGAAAAGGAGACTTTCGCAGCAAACGGGGCAAAATCCGCCGCGGCTCGCACGGCAATACCCGTCCGAAACCTGCCAAAATGCGCGCACTGCTCAAGAAAAAGACGGCCTGAGGCTTTGCTTTTGCCGACCATATGAGCCATCCTGAGTTTCAGGGTGGCTCATTTTTTTGACCACTTAGTTTTTTTGACCACAT
>JBGAJY010000256.1:0-7663 GCA_044224705.1 Saprospiraceae bacterium | reverse complement strand
CTGGCGTAGTAGTCGGGTATTTTTTCGATAAAAACGGTGAGCAAGGCCTGTCGGCGAACGAGTTCGGCAGGCGGGAGAAACTGCCCCAGCACGTCATTCTGGCAAAAAAGACCGGGGTGAAGCCCAGGCTGGCGCTCGGGCTGGCTGAGCGAGTCCAGCATCGCGGAAAATGTGGCGCACCGCTGCTGTTCATCTATGGGCAATGCGTTGGACTCCAGCGCTTTACAACGTTTTTGAAACCCCGCGATCCGCGTTTTGATCCGCTCAAAATCCGCCGGCGACGGCGGCAGCGGCAATGCCAGCGTATCACCTGCTTCCACAATGAGATAGGTCTCTCCGCGCGGAAATTCTTTCAGAAAATCGCGCTGCAAACGCCGAAACCGTTGTTCCGGTGAACTGCAGGCAGCAAGGAAGAGGAACAAACCCAGAAATCGGAGCATTGGAAATTGGAAATTGGAAATTGAAAGATGGAGAGAGATGATCTTTGCGCCCCGAATATCCTTCAATTTCCAATTTCCAATTTCCAATTTCCAATTTCCACAAATGCCCCTGCTCGACAAATCCTCCTATCCCGGCGCGCCCTTCTGGCAATTCAACGGTCACCTGCAAACCATCGTACCCGGCAAATTCCGCCGCGTGGAAGGCATCACCTATACCCGCGAGCGCATCGCTACACCCGACGACGACTTCCTCGACCTCGACTGGGTGCGCCTGGACAACCGCCGCCTGATCGTGCTCACGCACGGACTGGAAGGTGATTCCGAACGCCAGTACATCCTCGGCGCCGCCAAACTTTTTACCCAAAACGGCTGGGACGCCCTCGCCTGGAACTGTCGCTCCTGCTCCGGCGAGATGAACCGCAGGTTCCGCATGTATCACCACGGCGACACGGAAGACATCCACACCGTGGTGCAACATGCCCTGGCTACCGGGCGCTACGACCGCGTAGTGCTCGCGGGGTTCAGCATGGGCGGCAACATCACCATGAAATACCTCGGCGTCATGGGCGACGAGGCCCCGCCCGAGGTTCGGGCTGCCGTGGCATTTTCCTCGCCCTGCGACCTCGCCTCGGGCGCCGACGTGCTCGACCGCTGGGACAACCAGGTGTATAAAAAACGCTTTATGAAAGCCCTGACCGATAAAATCCGCCAGAAAGACGGCGCATTCCCCGGCCGGCTCGACCTGTCGCGGCTCTCCCAGGTGCGCCGCTGGCGCGATTTCGACGAATGGTTTTCTGCCCCGATTTGCGGCTACCGCGATGCGGGCGAATTTTACAGCCAGGCTTCGGCCAAAAACTTCATCGAAGGCATACGCCGCCCTACCCTGCTGGTGAGCGCCTGGAACGACCCTATCCTGACGCCCGAGTGCTACCCGACGCAGATCGCCCGGGAGCATCCGTTTTTTCACCTGGAATTGCCCAAAGAAGGTGGCCATTGCGGATTTCGGGCGCCGGGCCGGGATGAGTTTTCGTGGTCGGAACGGCGGGCCCTGGAGTTTTGCGAAGCCTGGTAGCCCGGAATTTATTCCGGGTATGGTGGCCAGCGAGTTTGCGCGGAATAAATTCCGGACTACCAGGCCAGCTCAGCCATCACCGGCAAATGATCCGACGGATAATGGCAATCCTTCGAATCGCTCAACACCGCAAAGCGCAGCACCCGAAGGCCGCTCCCTCCCGCAAAAATATAGTCGATCCGGCGGGTCACCGGCTCGTGAAAATGAAAGGCATTGAAGGTGCCCGAAGGACCGAAAGCCGGAATTTCGCTTTGGTCGTGCGTTTCAGTTAATTCTGCCCGGAGCGCTTGCACAGGCGGTTCGCCGGGTTCGGAATTCAGGTCGCCCATAAATACAACAGGCTGGTTGTCAGGGTTTTTCTCCTTTATTTTTTTCAGCATCAAATTTGCCGACTCCCGCCTGGCAACCTGGCCGACGTGGTCGAAATGGGTATTGAACACCCATATTTTTCGCCCTGAAAGGCTGTCGCGCAGCAAGGCAAATGTACAGATGCGGTTGAGCGCGGCGTCCCAGCCGCGCGAAGGCACATCGGGTGTTTCCGACAGCCAGAAGGTCCCGGACTCCATGGCCGCAAAGCGGTTGCGGCGATAAAACAGCGCGGAGTATTCGCCCGCCGTTCGGCCATCGTCGCGGCCCACGCCCACCCAGGCGTACTCCGGCAAAGCTTCGGCCAGAAACTCAACCTGGTGTTGCAACCCCTCCTGAATACCGAACACATCGGGCGCATGGAAACGGATTTGGGCGGCGAGAAAATCGCGGCGTTTGGGCCATGCGTCGTCGCCGTCGCCGGGATTGTCGTAGCGGATGTTGTAGCTGAGCACCCGGATGGATTGCCCCGGCAAACCGGAGACCGCGCAGAAGAACAACAGAATGAGCGATTTTCTCATGCTTGTTTATAGGTTAAAATCAAACTGTCCAATCGTTTGAAAGTCAGAAAAAAGGGAAAAAAATGCTTATTTTAATCCGCTCGTGAATCAACGAAGTTGTGAAACCTTTGGCATCAGATTATAAACAGAACAACTATCACCGTAAAATCATGGAAAATTACATCGACCAGATCAAACTGCTGGCCCTGGCCTATGCCCCCAAACTGGCCCTCGCCCTGCTTACCCTCATCGTCGGTTTCTGGGTTGCCAACAAGGTATCCCAGATCGTATCGCTTGCGCTTCGCAACCGCAAAGTAGAAGAAACCGTCATTCCTTTCCTCGTTTCCATCGTCAGTGTCGTGCTGAAAGTGATGGTGCTGATCAGCGTAGCTGGCATGTTCGGCATCGAAACGACCTCGTTTATCGCGCTGGTCGGCGCTGCCGGTCTGGCCCTGGGGCTGGCATTGCAGGGCAGCCTCGGCCATTTTGCCAGCGGGGTGTTGTTGCTGACGTTCCGGCCTTATAAAGTAGGCGACCTGGTTACGGCGGCGGGGTTCACGGGCGAGGTGGAATCCATTCAGATTTTTGAAACCGTGCTGAAAACCCTGGACAACAAGCGGATTTTCATTCCGAACGGCGCCGTTACTTCCGGCCCGATCGTCAATATCTCCGGCCAGGGCACCATTCGGGTGGACATGGTCTTCACCGTAGCTGCTGATGAGGACATCAGCAAGGTGCGTGCCGCTGTGCAAAAAGCCGCCGACGCCTGTCCGCACATCCTCAAAAATCCGCCGGTCGATATTTTGGTCAACGGCGGGCCCTTGGGCGCCATGAATTTCGACGTTCGGCCCTGGTGCAACTCGGCGCATTACTGGGACGTGTATTATTTCATGCAGGAAAATGTCAAAACACAATTCGATCTGAGCGGCGTTCGTGATCCGAAACCGGCTATGGATGTAGCCGTTACGCAGGTATAGTTTTCATCTGACAGTTGGAAAACTCAATCCTCAAAACAGGCCGCCCTTCCGAGCGTCGCGCCACTTCGCGAAATCCCAGCCGGATAAAAGGCCCGACGATACCGGTCCATGCGAACACGTCGGGCATTTTGTCCTGCCGGGGCTCCATAGGATATGCTTCCAGCGCCGGCGCGCCGTGGGTGCGGGCGAAATCAGCCGCCGCTGCGATCATTTTTTCACTGAGGCCTTGCCGGCGGTAGTTTTTATGGACAAACAGGCAGCTCAGGCTCCATACCGGCAGTTCATCTACCGGCTTCAAAATGCGGGAATTGGCCAGTCCGGGAAACTCCGCGCGCGGCCCCACGGAGCACCAGGCCGCCGGTTCGCCGTCGATATAGCCGATCAGGCCGGGCGGCAAGGCGGATGCAGCCAGGGTCTGCATGGCTGTCCGGTTGCCCTCGCCTTTGCCGGCTTCGTATGCTTTTCGCGGCAGGCGCCAGAGCATGCACCAGCAGCCTCCGCAGGCACCTTTGGCGCCGAAGAGGGCTTCGAAGTCGGGCCAGGTGGCCGGGGTGAGGGGGTGAGTGGTGAAGGAGGACATAGGGCTAAGTTAAGAATGCCTTTCACCGGGCAGGTATTTAATCCACCAAATAATACGTCACCGTCAAATGCTCCGTCACCGGCACTTTGTGATCGGGTCGTTTTTCGCCGAACATATTGCCAAACATCGCTTTCATCATATCGCCGTAAGCGCCCAGGCTGTTCATCGACGATTCCATGGCATCAGCGGGGTTGAAGGCGTCGAAAGGGGAGCCGATCTGATAAACCCCGCCGACTTTTTTACCCGAGAGCCGGGCCATCATTTCGGCTTTGGCGCGGGCTTTTTTGAACAGTTTGTCGTAGAGACGCGTCAGGTCCAGCGCATCCTTGTCAACGGAGTTGCCCGTTTCCATGGCGTCTACGTATTTGACCAGTCGAATCAGCGGCAGCACCTTGTCGTATTGAGCGGCGGAATTGAAGTCGGCGATAATATCGTTCGATTCCTGGCCGCCGCCCATACGGCCCATGGCGCCCAGGAAACCGAGCTGGTCGGAGGCTTTTTTCCAGGCGACTTGGTATTGGTCCAACAACCGCACGACTTCGGCGCGGGAAGCGCTGAAATCGGGTGCCGGTTCTGAATAATTGGCGTCCGTGTTTTTGAAGGAAATCATCACGGAAATGTGGTTGGCCGGCACTTCGATGGTGTCGCTGACGGTCACCTGGATCGTGGGCGTTTGGGCCGATACTGCGACAGCGCCGGCCAGGAGAGTCAGCAGGAGAACAGGTAATTTTTTCATGTGGGTTGGAAATTTTGATGGCGAGGAATGGGGGTGGGAAGGCTTCAAAACCGAACCGAGCGTCAAGGGTTATAGGGTTTGCGGTGAAGTTCAGGATTTCGGCTCATTTGTGAATATGGCGAGACCATACTTCTCAAACATTCGCTCAAAATTTGCGAGTAAATCAGGACAATCTTTCTGATTTTCCAGGTCTCGATGATATTGTTCAACAGCATTTTCAAAGCCTTGCCAAAGTGGTATTAAATAAATTCGATGTCGTTTATCTGGCTCAACGAGCTTTTCGACAATCCTATCATTGTCTTTCTCTGATAAAGAGAACCGGTAATGTCCAGAATGAAGGGCAAATGAATGCAAGAGAGCATTTCTTAACTGATAAATAATTTCAGCATTTTCAAAGTCAAAATACCTAGTGTAGAATACTTTAAATCGCTTGCCAACTTCTCCTCTTCCGGACTCGTCGCTTCCGGCAAAGAATTTTCCCAATAAGTCTATGCCTATTAGAATGTCTATTACCCCTGACCACAACACCGAGTGTGATTTGGGTTCTTGTGTCGAAGGATCAATACCTAAGCACATGGATATTTCCCTTCGAAGCAGATAAAGAGTGCCGTAGTCATTAGGTGGTGCTTTGTAGACTTTGGGGTCCTCAAAAAAAAGAGCGATTTTATCTTGTGTACTCATAGTCAGCCGTTTCCATTTTGTTTAGGTCAAACGAGAACAGCCGCCCGGAGGTTACTCCAAGCGGCTGTCTTATCTTCAATTTTGCTGTTAGCCGGGATCAAAAAATCCACGATCAGTTCTTCACTTCCTCAAACTCCACATCCTGCGCACCGCCGCCGGGGGTTTCACCGGCTGCCGGTCCGCCCGTCGCCGTCGAATCGGCGCTGCCGCCGTTGGCAGCCTGGGTGGCCTGGTAAATATCCTGGCTGGCGGCATTCCATGCGGCCGTGAGGGCTTCACTGGCTTTGTCGATGCGGCCGAGGTCTTCGGCTTTGTGCGCTTCGCGGAGTTCGGCAAGAGCGCGCTCGATATTCTCTTTGTGGTTGGCCGGCACTTTGTCGCCGAAGTCGGCGAGTTGTTTTTCCGTCTGGAAAATCATGGAGTCGGCCTGGTTGAGTTTTTCGGCGCGTTCGCGGGCCTGGCGGTCGGTTTCGGCGTTGGCCTGGGCCTCGGCTTTCATGCGGGCGATCTCTTCTTTGGACAAGCCCGTGCTGGCCTCGATGCGGATGTTTTGCTGTTTGCCCGTGCCTTTGTCCATGGCCGTGACCGACAGGATGCCGTTGGCGTCGATGTCGAAGGTCACTTCCACTTGCGGCACGCCGCGCGGGGCCGGCGGGATGCCGTCGAGGATAAATTTACCCACCGAACGGTTGTCGCGGGCCATGGGGCGTTCGCCTTGCAGCACATGGATTTCCACCTGCGGCTGGTTGTCGGAAGCCGTGGAGTAGGTTTTCGACTTTTTGGTCGGCACCGTCGTGTTGGCTTCGATGACCACGTCGTACACGCCGCCCATGGTTTCGATGCCGAGCGAAAGCGGGGTTACGTCGAGCAGGAGCACGTCGTTGACGGAGCCGCTGAGCACGCCGCCCTGGATAGCGGCGCCGACGGCGACCACTTCGTCGGGGTTGACGCCTTTGTTCGGTTTTTTACCGAAGAATTTCTCCACTTCTTCCTGGATGCGCGGGATACGCGTGGAACCGCCGACGAGGATCACTTCGTCCACTTCCGAGGGCTGCATGCCGGCGTCTTTGAGGGCCTGGCGGCAGGGTTCGAGCGTGCGCTGCACGAGTGAGTCGGTCATTTGCTCGAATTTCGAGCGGGAGAGTTTCATGACGAGGTGTTTGGGCACGCCGTCGACTGCCGTGATGTACGGCAGGTTGATCTCGGTTTCGGAGCCGCTCGACAGTTCGATCTTGGCTTTTTCAGCGGCTTCTTTGAGGCGCTGGAGGGCCATGGCGTCTTTGCGGAGGTCCATGTTTTCCTGGCGTTTGAACTCGTCGGCCAGCCATTCGATGATGACCTGGTCGAAGTCGTCGCCGCCGAGGTGCGTGTCGCCGTTGGTGGATTTCACTTCGAACACGCCGCCCCCGAGTTCGAGGATGGAGATGTCGAAGGTGCCGCCGCCGAGGTCGTACACGGCGATTTTCATGTCTTTGTGGCGCTTGTCGAGGCCGTAGGCGAGGGCTGCGGCCGTGGGCTCGTTGACGATGCGTTTCACGTCGAGGCCCGCGATGGCGCCGGCTTCTTTGGTGGCCTGGCGTTGCGAGTCGTTGAAGTAGGCCGGCACGGTGATGACGGCTTCGGTGACTGCTTCGCCGAGGTAGTCTTCGGCCACTTTTTTCATTTTTTGCAACACCATCGCGGAGATTTCCTGCGGGGTGTAGAGGCGCGCATCGATGTCGACCCGGATGGTGTCGTTGTCGCCGCGGACCACTTTATAGGGTACGCGGGTCACTTCGCGGGATTTTTCCGATTCGGAGTAGCGCATGCCCATGAAGCGCTTGATCGAGGAGACGGTGCGCGTGGGGTTGGTGATAGCCTGGCGTTTGGCCGGGGCGCCGATTTTGCGTTCGCCATTGTCGAGGAAAGCGACCACGGAGGGCGTGGTGCGGGCGCCTTCGTCGTTGGCGATCACCTGGGGCTCGTTGCCGACCATGATGGCTACACAGGAGTTGGTGGTTCCTAAGTCAATGCCGATGATTTTTCCCATATTCTTGGATCAGGTTATTTTGTAGTTCGTTGTTCGTTGTTGTCGCCGCCTTTTACGGGAGCGGTTCGGGAAGCGTTTGATCAATCGTTGTGCCATGCGGGGAAAACTGACGGTTTGGCAGATTCAGGGACGGGGAGGGTGTTTTTTTGGCAGGAAAAAACAAAACACGCTGTCACTTGGTCGGCGGGTATGCCGATCCAAACAGACAGCGTGCACGATACTGTGTTATAAAATGATGAAATTCCTCGCCTTTTCGAAACGTTCTTCGCAGGTTGAAACGGG
>JBGAJY010000255.1:0-7697 GCA_044224705.1 Saprospiraceae bacterium | reverse complement strand
TTACGCTGCGTGACCCAATAGCATCGATTATGAAAACCACCACCATTTTACTAATCCTGCTTGCCCAAACGGCTTTCGCCCAGCAGACCAACTACGAAACCATCGTACAGCCGCTGGACACCAAGGCGCGGGAATTTTCCGAGTACCTCGTGCAACTGGCCTGGCAGAACAATCCGGCCTCCGCCGTGGCGCTCGACGAGGTGGCCAACGCCCGCGACGAAGCCCGCAATACCCGCAAGGAATGGATGCGCGACGTGCAGGCCACCTTCAATTTCAACGAAGCCAACCTGCGTACTGCGGCCGATACCTTCGGCAACGTCTTTTTCCCGCGTTACAACTTCGGCGTGAATTTCAACCTGTTCAGCATCCTCAGCCAGAAAGACAAAAACCGCATCAGCCGTCGCGACATCAAAATTGCGGAGCAAAAAGTGAACGCACAGATGCTCGCCGTGCGCGCCGAAACGCTGACCCGCTATGCGCAATTCCGTCTCGCCAAAGATATCCTGAAAACGCGCTCGCTGGTGGAACAGGAGACGCACAACAACTTCATTCTCATCCAGCAGCTTTACAAAACCGACGAAAAAACCTTTGAGGATTACAGCACGGCGTCGAGTGCATACTACCAGGCCCAGGAAGCCCGACTGCGCGCCGAAGCCGATTTGCTGGTCGCCAAACTCCGTCTCGAGGAGATGATCGGGTTGCGCTGGGAACAGGTGCAGCATCCGGCAAAGGAGGAGTAGGCAGTAGCAGCGGCAGTTGGCAGGAATGTCTACTTTTGCGGGGCTGGGCCGCAAAGGCGCAGCGACAAACGTTCAGCAACACCAACCACTCATTTTCATCGATGAAGAACCTCCCGCTCATCCTCAGCGTCGTCGCTTTACTGGCCATCGGGCATTTGTACTATCTCCATTTTTCAGGACAAAAAACACCTGCAGGCCCGGTCGCCATCGTGCCGCCGACCTCGGTGAACGGCGGTGTCAAAATCGCCTATGTGAACGGCGACTCCCTCGACGCCAACTACGAATGGCTCAAACAGAAAAAGGCGGCCATCACCCAGCGCATGGAAAACGCCCAGAAAACTATGGCTGCCAAGCAGGAAGCCTTCCTGCGCGACATGAACAACCTGCAGGAGCGTTTCAACCAGGGCAATATGACCCAGGCTGATGCCGAAAAAGAACAGGCCGCCCTGCTCCAGCGCCGAGATAAAATCGCCGACGAAGCCGCCCGCCTGGACAAACAACTCGGCGAGGAACAGGAAAAAGCCTTCAAAGACATCTACGCCGACCTCGAAACCAAACTCAAAACCTTGTCCGATAAAATCGGCTACGACTACATCCTGTCCTACTCCCGCGGCGGCCAGATCCTGCTGGCCAACGACAGCCTCGACATCACCAAAGAAGTATTGCAACTCCTGAACGCCAAGGACGAACAGAAAAAATGACTCCCGAGCTTTTCCTGAGCCCTGCCACGCCGTCCGACATCCCGCTGATCCGTACGCTGGCGCAGCGTATCTGGTGGGCGCATTACCCGGAGATCATCGGGGCGGAGCAGGTGGAATACATGCTCGGGCTGAATTACAGCGCCGAAGCCCTGCAGCGGCAAATGGACGAAGGGCAAATTTTTTGGCTCGTGGAACTGAAGGGCGAGACGGCGGGTTTTGTAGCCGTCAGCCAAAAAGAGCCCGGACGTTTATTTATCCACAAATTTTATCTGGACAATGAACGGCGCGGGCGCGGACTCGGCGCGGCAGTATTTTCCCTGTTGCTGGAGCAATATCCTGAACTGCGCGAAGTACGGCTCACCGTGAACCGTCAGAACTTTAAAAGCGTCAATTTTTATTTCAAAATCGGCTTTGTTATCGAGTTCTGTGTGGACATCGACATCGGGAACGGTTTTGTGATGAACGACTTTCAGATGCTTTATCGCTGTAGCGCCGACCTCCAGGTTGGCGCACCACAATGATCCGCCATCCTGTAGCGCCAACCTCCAGGTTGGCGCAGGCCCAGAGCCAAGCGCGTGGTTGGCGCAGACCCCGCCAACCTGGAGGTTGGCGTTACTGGCCAACCTGGAGGTTGGCGCAGACCATTCATCCGCCAACCTGGAGGTTGGCGTTACTGGCCAACCTGGAGGTTGGCGTTACAATATGCTCACCCGCGCCTACCTCTCCCTCGTCGCCATTTGCCTCATTTGGGGCACCACGTACACGGCCATCAAATTCGCCATTCGTGATTTTCCGCCTTATCTGCTCGTTTTTATGCGCCAAACGGCGGCCGGTCTCATCCTGCTGGGCATCGCTTTTGCCCTTGGCAAATTCATGATCCCCGACCGGAAATACCTGTCCCGCCAGTTCCTCACCGGCTTTTGCACCATCACCGGCGGTAACGGTTTTATCACCTGGGGCATGCAGCATGTGCCTTCGGGGCTTGCCTCGATCATCGGCTCGCTCACGCCCATTATGGTCCTGATCGTCAACCTGATGTGGGGGCAGGCCGAGCGCCCCAATCCGCGCATGTTGCTGGGTATTTTGCTCGGTTTCGGGGGCGTGGTGGTGATTTTCAGCGAGGGTTGGGAGAATTTTTTCCTGCCGGATTATGGCCTCGGCATCCTGGGCTGCTTTGGTTCCTGCCTCACGTGGTCGCTTGGAACTGTGATGTCCAAGCGCTGGAATGCACCCGGTGTTTCGCCGATGCTGAATGCCGGCCTGCAGATCACCGCCGGCGGTTTGGGCGGCGGCGTGTTAAGTTTGTTTTTTGATAAAACCCACGTGATTCACCACACGCTGGAAGGTTGGAGCGCGCTCCTGTACCTCGTGCTGATCGGTTCGGCGCTGGCTTTTACCCTGTACATGTTTGCCTTGCAGCACCTGAGTGCCACGGTGTCGTCGTTGTACACCTACGTGAATCCGATCGTAGCGATTTTATTCGGCTGGGCTCTGCTGAACGAGCAGCTGACACTTTGGGAAATTGCGGGTATGGGCGTGACCTTGGCCGGGGTGTGGCTGGTGAACCAGGGAGCAAGGCAGCAGACGCTGGCGGCTTTAAAAAAATTGAATGACGATTGACGATTACAGGAGATTTGATTTTTGAAGTAGAAGGCAGATAGTTGATTTTGAAGGCTGCAAAGCCAAATCAAACTCTGATCAATCAAAAATCTACTTCAAAAATCAAATCTCCTGTAACCGTCGCTCGTCAATCGAAGTTTACTCTTCCTCCTGTTCGATCAGTTTCACCTGCAGAGAAGTCAGGATATTCTGCCGCCGCTCCAGCACCATGATCTCGTAGGGCTGTACGACAAACGGCCCTTCTCCCGCGGGAATCCGTCCGAAACGGTTGAGCACCAGTCCGTTGAGCGTGTTGTACTGCCGGCTTTCGGGAAAAGGCCGCGGCAGGAAGTTGTTCACGTCGTGCAGCGGCGCGATGCCGTTGACGATGAAGGTGTTGTCCGCTTCGTTTTTGGTCACGGGCAGCGGTTCGTCGTCGTATTCGTCCTGAATTTCACCAACGAGTTCCTCGAGAATGTCTTCCATCGCGATAAGCCCCTCAGTGCCGCCGTATTCGTCGATGACGATGCCGATATGGGCTTTTTTCAATTGAAAATCTTTCAACACGCGGTTCAGTTTGGTGGTCGCGTACACGTATTGCACGGGGCGCAGGAGGGCGCGAAGGGTCCATTCCTCGTGTTGGGCATTGGCGCGAAAGATATCTTTGGCATACACGACGCCGAAGACGCTGTCGATATCTTCTTCAAAAACCGGAATCCGGGAATAGCCGTTTTCGATCACCGCTTTGAGAATTTCCTCCCGGGGCGTGTCGGCCTCGAGCGCAAAAATGCTCACCCGGGGGATCATCACCTGTTGCGCCGTCAGTTCTGAAAAGTCGAATGCCTTCTGGATGATCTGAAAATTGTCCTCTTTGATGGCGCCGCTTTTCTGGCTTTCGCGCATCAGCAGGCGGAGTTCTTCGGCGCTGTGGGCTTCGTGTTCATCGGCCGGCTGGAGGCCTACGATGCGCAGGATAAAGTTCGAAAAACCGTTGAGCAGCCAGATAAAAGGCCGGAACACAAAGAAAAACGCCTGCATAGGCAGTGAAATCGCCAGCGTGGTCTCTTCCGGTTTGCGGATGGCCAGCGACTTGGGCGCCAGTTCGCCGAACACGATGTGCAGCACGGTGATGAGCGCAAAAGAAACCGGCAGGGCGATGCTGTGGGCCAGTTGTTCGTCCAGTTCCAGCCCCACGCCGTGGAAGATCGCCAGCAGGATTTTGGAGACGACCGGTTCGCCGATCCAGCCCAGGCCGAGGCTGGCCAGGGTGATGCCCAGCTGGGTGGCCGAGAGGTAGGCGTCGAGGCGTTTGAGGATGCCCTGGGCGATGGTGGCGAGTCGATTGCCCTTTTGGGCGCGCAGCTCGATCTGCGAATAACGCACTTTGACGATGGCAAATTCGGCGGCCACGAAAAAGCCGTTCAGGGCCACAAGAAGGAGGGTAATGAGTATGTCGAAGATCATAGTCGGTCAAGGTCGAAACGGAATGGAGGCAAAAAACGGAACTTTTAGCCAGCCCGGCTGCATTTTTACCAGCGACGGGGTAATGAAAATGAAGATGGCGCTTATCGCTTCATGGACAACTTTGCAGCACGCCCAAAGTTTCAGAAGTTTGTCGTTCTAAAGAGAAAGCGCGGGCTTTCTTCGAAAAACACCTTTTCAGGATGAATTTTTCCCCTGCCGACCGTCGGGCGCGCCGCTTGCTGGTATCCGCTTTGGCCCTCGTTTTTCTCACGGCTTTTTTCGGCTTCGGGCGGTGGCGCGGCGAACTGGACGGCGGCGATGCGCTGGGCTATTACCTCCACCTGCCCTCGGTTTTGTTGTACCACGACGTGGGCAGTTATGAAAAAACGCTCACCGCAGCCCACCAGGAAATCCGCTACGTTCCGGACCCGAAAGAGCGGATGAGCAATACCGAGCCCGCCCCCAAAGGCCGCCATATCCGCTGGCCGCTGGGCGTGGCGGTGCTGAGCTCGCCGTTTTTCGGGATGGCCCACGCCTGGTGCCTGGTAAGCGGGCAGTACCCTGCCAACGGGTTTTCCACCCCCTACAAGTTCATGGCCGGACTGGCGCCTTTGTGTTTCGTATTGTGGGGTTTTTGGGTGCTTTTTGGGGTATTACGGCGCTATTTTTCGCTGCAAACGACGACGCTGACGCTGCTCACGCTGGCTTTGGCGACCAACCTGTTCTACTTCGCCGCGTTCCACAATTTCATGGCGCACGGCTTTTTGTTCGCCCTCGTCGCCTGGCTGCTGGAGCGCACGATCCGCTTTTGGGAACAGCCTGGCGCGGCCAATGCCGCCTGGCTGGGCGTGGCCGGCGGACTCATTGCCCTTACCCGGCTGCATGATGCGCTGATCCTGCTGATTCCGCTCCTTTGGGGCCTGGATTCCTGGGCCGCCGCCCGCGAACGCGCCGTTTTTTTGATAAAAAAAGCACGCTGGCTGCTCCTCGCTGCCATGATTGGCGCTGTGCTCCTGATCCCCCAGGCGTTGTACTACAAAACCGTGAGCGGTCAATGGTGGTGGTACGCCTACGGCAACGAACGGCTCGATCTGCTCCACCCGCATCTGCTCGGCGGCTGGTTCGATTACAAAAACGGCTGGCTGGTGTACACGCCGGTGATGGTTTTTGCCCTGATCGGCATATTCCGGCTGCGGCGCTTTGTCCGGCCGGCCCTGACGCCCATGCTGGTCGTATTGCCTTTGCACGCCTACATCGCGTACAGCTGGTGGTGCTGGTTCTACACCAATGGCTTTGGCTCCCGCCCGATGGTCGATCTATACCCTTTACTGGCTTTGCCTTTGGCCGCGTTTTTCACGGTGAACTGGCGCAGACTTCCCGTCAAAGCCGCGCTGGCCGTTCTCCTGGTATTTTTTTCGGCGTTAAATATTTTTCAGGTCTGGCAATTTCACAACGGGCTGATCTGGTCAGAATACGAAAACCGGGCGCATTATTGGGCCATGTTCGGTCAAACCAGTACCTCGCCCGCCGCCCTGATCGCCTGGGATTCCAATGAAAGCCAGCCCTCCGAAATGCCGGTTTTTGTCAAAAAACTGGGCGAGAACGCCCTGGATGACTCCACCGGGGCGCAATTTGTACACGAACCCCGACACGGCGGGCAGTTCGCTTTACGCATGGACGAACTGGAATCGGGCGGCGCCCTGACCACGGCGCCCGGTGATTTGCGCGAAGCCCGGCCGGGCGACTGGGTCCGGGTGTCCGTGTGGGCCTATGTGCCGACGAGCACCAAAACCACCGATTTCTTTGACATGGCCTATCTCACCCTCACCTTTTGCGACGCCGAAGGCAAGCGACTGCGCAGCCGGGGCATCCGCATCGCCCACCAGATCGGCAACCCGGAAGGATCAATCTGGAACAGCGGCGCGACCGACCAATGGGGCGAAGCAGCCTTTTTCGTGCACCTTCCCGGCAACTTTCCTCCCGACGGCACGGTTAATGCCGCCGTAGAAAACCCGAGAAAGGAAAAACTGCTGATCGATGATCTTTCGGTCGAATTCTGGCGAAAACGATGAGCCCGGTCGTTTTCACAAAATATCGCCAATTTTGTCCGGCCTGTTTCAAAATGATCTCCTGAATTTTCTGCCCGGTCGTTTCACCGCACATCATCCACCACACCAAACGCATTATGAACCGCAGTAAAATCGCCGGCCTCGGCTACTACGTCCCCGAACATGTGGTCACCAACGACGACCTCACCAAAGTGATGGACACCACCGATGAATGGATCCAGGAACGCACCGGCATCCGGGAGCGCCGCTATGGCAAAAAACACCAGGAAACCACCACCACCATGGGCGCCGCCGCGGCCCGCATCGCCTGCGAACGCGCCGGGATCACGCCGGAAGAGATCGATTTTATCATTTTCGCCACGCTCAGCCCCGACTATTATTTCCCCGGCTGCGGCGTGTTGCTGCAGCGCGAACTGGGCATCACCAAACAGGAAGTCGGCGCCCTCGACGTGCGCAACCAGTGCACCGGATTCATCTACGCGCTCAGCATCGCCGACCAGTTTGTCAAAACCGGCATGTACAAAAATGTGCTCGTCGTGGGTTCCGAAATGCACTCGATGGGTCTGGATTTCAGCACCCGCGGCCGGAATGTGACAGTCATTTTCGGCGACGGCGCGGGAGCGGCTATCATCCAGCCCTCCGACGATCCGGAGCGCGGCATTCTGACCACCAAACTGCACGCCGACGGCACCTACGCGGAGAAACTGTCCTTTGTCAATCCGGGTTCGCATGGCGGCTACCACAATGCCAAAAACGGCGAACCGGCTGATTTCGGCTTCCCTCCCGAAGACACCTACGGGGAAATTTTTATCACCCCGCGCATGATCGAAACCGGCCAGTATTACCCGAACATGGAAGGCCAGTTCGTCTTCAAACTGGCGGTGCAAAAGTTCCCGGAGGTGATCCACGAAGCCCTGGCGGCAGCCGGACTGCAAGCCTCCGATATTTCCATGCTCATCCCGCACCAGGCCAACCTGCGCATCAGCCAGTTCGTGCAAAAAACGCTGCGCCTGCGCGACGACCAGGTGTGGAACAACATCCAGCGTTTCGGCAACACCACGGCGGCGTCGGTGCCCATCGCGCTGTGCGAAGCCTGGGAAGCCGGGAAGATCAAGGAAGGGGAT
>JBGAJY010000254.1:0-7693 GCA_044224705.1 Saprospiraceae bacterium | reverse complement strand
TGGTCTTTGGTCTTTGGGAAACGCGTGCACCAAAGACCAAAGACCAACAGCCAAAGACCAAAGACCAACAGCCAAAGACCAACAACCAAAGACCAATTTTCAAGTGAACAAAACCATTCTATATGAAGCACATTATATTCTTTTTCGCAAAAAAACAGGCCGGACTGAGTCTCCTGGCCCTGTTGCTGACCGGGGCGCTGGCCGCCCAGGTGCGCATCAGCGGCACGGTGTCGGACGCTGAAACCGGCGAATTGCTCATCGGCGCCAGCGTGCGCGTGCAAGGCACCAACAACGGCGCCATCACCGACTACAACGGCGAGTTTACGATCACGCTGAGCGATCCCAACGCCTCCCTTCAGGTGAGCTACACGGGCTACGCCGACCAGATCGTCCCGGTGGCCGGGCAAACCAAATTGACCATCGCCATGGTGACCAATGCAGCCATCGAGGAGATCGTGGTGGTCGGTTACGGCACGCAGAAAAAAAGCGACCTCACGGGGGCGGTCGGCACGGTGAAGTCCAGGGATATCGAACGAATCCCGACGGCCTCGGTCGACCAGGCACTGCAGGGCAAAATCGCCGGTGTGTACGTCACACCAGCCAGCGGCGAGCCTGGTTCAGGGGGCACTATCCGCATCCGCGGAACGGGCACCTTGAACGATGCCAACCCGCTTTACGTGGTCGATGGCATGCTGCTCGACAACGCCTCTTTCGTGAACCCGCAGGACGTACAATCCATCGAGGTACTCAAAGACGCCTCGGCAACGGCCATTTACGGCAATCGCGGCGCCAACGGCGTCATTATCATCACCACCAAACGCGGCAGCCTCGACCGCAAGGCGATCATTTCCGTGAGCAGCTATTACGGCAACCAGCAGATCGGCAGAAAGGTGCCTTTGCTCAACGCCTCGCAGTTCGCCCAGATGTACACGGAGTATTCGGGCGACACAACCCGTTTCCGCAACCCCTCAGCCCTCGGCGTTGGGACCGACTGGCAGGACGTGATCTTCCGCGATGCGCCGATGGCCAACCTTCAGGTGAGCGCCAACGGCAGCTGGAAAAAACTGCAGTACAACCTCTCCGGGAATTATTTCAACCAGCAGGGGATCGTTGAGGAAACCAGTTTTGACCGTTACACGGGCCGTTTCAACGGCGAATACCCGATCGCCGATTTCCTCAAAATCGGCACGAGCATGGCCTATTCCAATTCGCTCAACAACAGCGTGGGCGGCGGCGTGATCGGCTCGGCCTACCGCATCCCTCCGGTATTTGCAGAACGCGACAGCACGGGCAACTTCACCGACCCGACCAGTTTCGGACAGGCGCTCGCGAACCCGGCGGCCGATATTTTTTATAAAAACGACCAGTGGCAAAGGCGGAAAAGATGGGTGGGCACGGTATACACCGACGTGAAATTCCTCGAATTCTTCACCTTCCGCAGCAATTTCGGTTTCGACCGCCGCGACGAACTGGAATACAACTACGAACCGGTGTTCCGCGTATCCGATTCGCAAAAAAACGACATCGCCCGCACCGGCCGCGACAGCATCAAACTGCGCAACTGGCTTTGGGAAAATACTGTGACCTACGACCGCAACTGGCACAACCTGCACCTCAATGTGCTCGCCGGACAATCGGCTCAGGAAAACACCTGGAACCACCGCTACACCGTCGACAACCTGCTGCAGCCCAACGGCGAAGCCACCAAGGAATGGGCCATGATGAGCTTCCTTTTCCGCACCAATGCGACCTTTTTCGACCGTTACCTGATCACCGCTTCGCTGCGGGCCGACGGCTCTTCCCGCTTTGCCAAAGGCAACCGCTGGGGTTATTTCCCCTCGGCGGCCCTCGGCTGGAACGTGGCGCAGGAACCCTTTATGGCCCACCAGAAAATCTTCGACCGCCTGAAACTCCGGGGCTCCTGGGGCGTGGTCGGCAACGACAAAACCTCGGAATATCCCTCGCTCGGCGTCATTACCGACGAACTGTACAGCTCCTTCAACGATACCATCCAGCCCGGTGCCACCCTGATCAATTATTCCAATGCAGGCGTGACCTGGGAAACCGCGCAGCAAACCGATTTCGGCCTTGAAATGGCTGTGCTGAACGGCCGCCTTAGCTTCGAAATCGACTGGTACAAGCGTTTTACTTATGACATCCTGGCCGATTTGCCCATTCCCGACTACGTCGGTTCGCAAAGCGCCCCGGTGGTCAACTCCGCCCAGGTGCGCAACACCGGCTGGGATTTCACCCTCAACTGGCGCGAAACTGCAGGCAAAGTCACCTACAACCTGGGCGCCATCGTCTCCACGGTCGACAATGAGGTCGTGAAACTCAACCAGGCCAAACCGGAGATTTTTGCCGCCGACCTGGGCCAGGGCTACGCGACCCGTACCGTGGTCGGCTACCCCATCGGCGGATTTTACGGATACAAAGTCGAAGGGGTGTTCCAGAATGCAGACGAACTCAGTCAGTACCCGAAATTCGGCGACGAGAAACCCGGCGACTTCCGGTACGCCGACCTGAACGGCGACTCTGTGCTTACCAGTGCCGACCGTACCTACCTCGGCAGCCCCATCCCGACGCTCACCTACGGATTCTCCGCAGGCATCGAAACTTATGGTGTGGACTTCAACATCGACTTCTTCGGCGTCAGCGGCAACAAGGTGCTGAATGCCAAGGCCATCACCACGCGTTTCGCTGTAAACAACTGGGAGCAAGTGTTTTACGAAGGCCGCTGGACCGGCGAAGGCACCAGCGACAACGTGCCCCGGGCCGACCAGGAAGGGTTCAAACACAACACCCGCGTGTCGGACCACTGGATCGAAGACGGCTCGTTCCTGCGCCTGCGCAGCGTCGTGCTGGGCTACTCTTTCCCGAGAAAATGGCTGTCGAACATCGGTATGACGAAAGCGCGGATTTATGTGAGCGGTACGAACTTGTGGACAAAGCAGAATTTTTCAGGCTATTCGCCCGAATTCCCCGGCAGCAGCCCCTACGCAGTGGGTCTCGACACCCTAAATTATCCCATGAGCAAAACCTGGCTGTTCGGTTTGGACGTAACTTTCTGAGCGCTACCGAATGCCCCTTTCTTTTTCAAAAAATTGATTTTCAATATGAAAAGCAGATTTTTTATTTCCGCCATCCTGCTCCTCCTGACCGCCAACGCTTGTCAGAAGGACTTCCTCGACCGACAGCCGCCGGGAGAGTTGACCTTTGATAAATTTTTTAAAACCCCGGAACAGGCCGTCGAAGCCACCAACGCGGTGTACGAGCAATTCCGCTCCTTCGATTGCATCGCGCTGGGATACCTCAGCTGCACCGACATCATCAGCGACGATTCGGACAAGGGGTCCATCCCCGACGACCAGCCGCCCATCGGCGATATTGATAATTTCGCTTTCGACGCGTCCAATTCCTATTTCAGCGCCGTGTACCGCGGCTACTACCGCGCCATCGCCCGCGCCAACCTCGCCATCGAGAACATCCCGAAAGTCGACATGGATGCCGCGCTGCGCGACCGCCTCGTGGGCGAATGCAAGTTCCTGCGGGCGTACAGCTATTTCCTGCTGGTACAATGGTTCGGCGACCTGCCGCTCGTCACCAAAACCCTTACCGCTGATGAGTATTACGCTCAAACCCGTCAGCCCGTGGCAGAGGTGTACAACCAGATCGAACGCGACCTGCTGGACGCCATAACGATTCTGCCGGACAAGGAAGCTTATGCCGCCCAGGACAAAGGCCGCGCGACGAAAGCCGCCGCGCAGGCCCTGCTCGCCAAGGTGTACATGCTGAAACACGACTACGTCCTGGCCGAACAATACTGCCTGGAAGTCATCACCCCTCAGCGCTACGACCTGGTGCCCAAATACAGCGACATCTTCACGCAAGCCCAGGAAAACGGCATCGAATCCATTTTCGAGATCCAATCGGTCGCGCTGCCCACGCAGCAGGCCGCCGGTCCGGGTTCGTCCCCGTACAACATGGTGCAAGGCGTACGTGGCACGCCCAACCTCGGCTGGGGCTTCAACCGGCCTTCCGACAACCTTATCGGGGCGTACGAAAACGCGCTCGATCCGCGACGCAAAGCGACGATCATCCAGGAAGGCGACCAATTGCCCGACGGAACGGTGGTGCAGCCCAATCCGCAGATTTTCTTCGCCCGCTACAACAAAAAAGCCTGGGTGCCCTCGCACCCCGGTTTGCAGGATAATGGCCCGGGCAATATCCGCATCATCCGCTATGCCGACATCCTGCTGTTGTGCGCCGAGGCAATGAACGAAAACGGCAAAGCCGCCCAGGCGCTTCCCTACCTGAACAAAGTGCGCCAACGGGCCCGCAACTCCAGCCCGGTGCCACTGCCCGGTCTGCTGCCCGACATCACAATTACCGACCAGGGCCAATTAAGGGAAAAAATCTACCGCGAGCGCCGCGTCGAACTGGCCATGGAGCAACAGCGCTGGTTTGATCTGCTGCGCTGGGGCCGCGCCGCCACGGCCATGCAGGCCGCTGGGAAAGTGAATTTCACTCCGGGTAAGCACGAATTACTGCCTATTCCCCAAACTGAGATTGACCTGACGGATGGTAAATTGGTGCAAAATCCGTTGTACAATTAGGGAAATGCCCGGGCCGCATAGACCTCGGAGCTTGCCGGCAAAAAGATGACGAAAAATGGTCTATTCTGCAGTGCCGCCAAGCTCCGAGGTCTGCTCCTCAGGACCTGAAGCAGATTTTTCGGACACTCCTAGTAGTGAACCAACTTAGTATCTGAAACTATCCAGGCTTGCCCTGTCCACAGACCTTGCGGCCCGGAGGGACGCTATCTATGTAGTAACGACACAATGAGTAAGGATGATCCGGCCCAGCGGGCCAGTATCTAATCCGTCAGATAGCGGCCCTCCGGGCCGCCTGCATTTACACCCCGCCGGTTTCTACAAAGATGCCGGCCCGATAGGCCGGTTGGTACGCCGGATATTTTCAGATACTAAATTGGTCGACTACAAGAAATGCAGCCGATTTGAGGACTTGAATACAAACTTGAGTCTTGCGAATGAGGGGGGAAAATCAAGGCAAGCATCCATATCCCCCTGGCTTGCAAGACTCAAGTTTGTTTTTTCCCAAAAAACGAGGCCGCAACCGTCAAAAAAGCGGAGAGAAAAAGAAACAACAGCACATCAGCCGTGCGCAGCGAAACGGGCAGCCGGCCAGTAAGACAGGCCGCAAACCAAGCCAGCGACCCGGCCACGCCGATAGCGAAACCCGTCAGCACCCATCCTTGCCACTGCCGGGCTTTTTGCAAACTCAGCAAGGTGACCAATCCTGTCGCCTGGATGGTCAGCCAGGCCATTCCCCAGTCGAGCGCAAAGGCTGTGAGCACAATCGCCAGTAACCAAACCCCAATGCCGGTCTTGAGTGTTGCCCAGCGGTGAAGCACCATCGGCAGTGCCGCTAATGGCAAAAGCAACGGCAGAACTGTGGCAAATTGCTGGGTCACATTAACAAAAAGCATGGCGCTGAGCGCCGAGGCGGGCATCAGGAGCAAAACTTCTTTTTTATCCCAAATACCCGGCTCTGTTCCCTGCAGCCAGAAAAAGAAGGCGGAAAAAGCGAGAAAAGCCATCAGTCCATAACCCAGCAGCAGCGGCCAGCCGGCAGGTTGTTCGTAGCGCAGGGCCAGGGAGTCGAGCTGCTGAGCGATCTCCGGGGTCACAATCTCATCGTGCGCCACGATGAGATCGCCCTTGCGCACGATGAGGCCCGTGCTGAGCACGGCGGCGAGTTTTTGCCGTTTGGCGGTTTTGGTGAGTGAGTCGGAATAAGCGAGATTGGGCGCCAATACCTTTTCGATTATTGGCAACAACATCTCCGGCTGTCGTAACGGGCTGAACGGCAGCGAGTCGGAAAGGATGCCGCGTGCTTTGCTGAGCGTGAACAGGCGGCTCAACGGCACTCGCCTTTCGTCTTTGCCATCTGTCACAAAAACCGCCAGGTTGGGATCGTCTTTGGCAAAGCCTTCGCTTTCCGGGCCGACGATGCCGACGGAGTAAATTTTATCCAGCAATCCCTGTCCGAAGGCGATGTAACTGCCCGGGTTGGCTACGAGGTCTTCGAATTGCGGGTCGTGCCGGCTGATATGGGCCTGTTCTTCCACGAGTTCGGCAAACCGTTTTTTCTGACGCCGCAGCACTTCGTTGTTGCGGAGAAAATAGGGGCCGTGTTCGGCGTTGACCCGTTCGATCTGATCTTTTACCTGATCCTGCGGATGCAATACTTCGTAGTCGAAAGGCGCCCGAAGCGAGCGGTACGACCAGGGTTGCCCCGTCCGATATTGATAGGGAAAAGGTGTCTGGCGCGGCAACAAAAAGGCTGCGAGCAAAGCCGACAGCGCCGCCAGCAGCCAGGGCGACCAGCGGGGGTTTTCCTCCGGAACAAAAAGCGCAGGAAAATAGTCAGATCCAATTTTCCTTATCCAAGTCATTCTTTTTCAAGGGTTTGGACCAATTTACCAATCGTCTATTTTTTTCTTGGGTTCCAGATCACCTCTTCGGCGTCGACGTCCTGGGCAATTTTTCGCGACAGGACGAAAAAATAGTCGGACAATCGGTTCAGGTACTGCAGGGCCAGCTCGTCCACCGGCGATTTGCGGTGCAGGGCCACGACGAGCCGTTCGGCGCGACGGCAAACCGTTCGGCAAACGTGGCACAGCGAAACGCTCAGGTGGCCGCCCGGCAGGATAAAATTTTTCAGCGGCGGCAGTTCGGCATCCATGGCGTCGATCTCCTGTTCGAGCATCTGGACGTCTTCTTCCAACAGATCAGGTGTCGGCGGGTGTTTGGCCGGGTCGGAGGCCAGGTGAGCGCCGAGCGTGAACAGGCGGTGCTGCACCTCTGCCAGAATATGGCGCAGGTGCTCGTCGTTCTGTGTGTCGCGCAGCATTCCGATGAAGGAATTCAGTTCGTCGACGGTGCCGTACGCATCCACCCGGAGATGGCTTTTCGGAACGCGGCGGCCGCCGAAGAGCGCGGTATCGCCTTTGTCGCCGGTTTTGGTATAAATACGAAAAGCCATCTCGGATGCTGTTTACTTTTTTAAAAATTCATAGCCGCCCTTGGTAGCCCCCCAAACCTGTTCGCCTTTTTCATTGAAACCCTGGTCCCAGCTGAGGAGCATGGTGGAGCTGATGGTCACTCTGGAAGAGGCGTATTGGGCGCCGCGGATATTGCTCTCGCAGCCCTCGCCGCGGGTAGCGCCCGCAAAGGTACCGTTGGACTGTTTTTTTAAAAATACGGTGCAGCCCTCGCGGAGAGACAGATCGGCTGGTTTCAAAGTCTTGAATAAGTCCCGATTCTGATAAGCCCCTATAAATTTCGAAGGATCGGGCAAGGTGTAAACGATGCTTTTAAACCCCTCTGCATCGCGTTCGACCTTGTAAATACGCTGTCGGTAGGGTTTATTCTCCGAAGAAGCGACCGCCTGTTCGACATACAACCAGTGGTTAGCTTTGTCCTGCAACCAAATGGGCCGGATGTGCAGGCGGATGTCGTAATAATCGGAGTCGCGCTGACTTTGTGCCTGGCTGCTGAAATCGCCGGTCATCCAGTTGACCAGTTGTTCCAAATCGTCGTTCGAGCCTGCAGAACGCGGGCTCGAACAATTTGCGAGAAGCAATATTGCCCCTGCCAACAGGATAGAT
>JBGAJY010000253.1:0-7744 GCA_044224705.1 Saprospiraceae bacterium | reverse complement strand
GAGGGGAGTTTGCTCTCAGCAGGGGCAAGCTCCTCCCCGGAGGGGGAGGGGTTGGGGTGGGGCCTGCGTTGGCGGAAATCCCAAAATTGATTCAACCCCTAATTTGCATATATCGTCAATCGTCAATCAAAACAATCCCGCCCATAAAGAAGTATTTATCACATTTTCAATAACTTATGCGTCGAGCTTCCCGCCGATGAACGCAAGCGGAGGAAATATACGCCCGATGGCAAATCTTCCGTCGGCAGGACGTACGAGCCTTCGATCACCGCTTCCTGCTGTTTCACGAGCACTCCTTCGGCGTTGAACAGCGAGATTTGAACAGGGTCTTCCGGGGCGCCGCCTGAGCCTGTGAGGAGAAGTTCATCGCTGAACGGATTGGGAAGCGGCTGCAAATCAAGGGTACGGCTTTCCTGATCGGACAGCCTGCCTGTTGCTTCCACGCCTTCGGGTGTGGGCATCGAGCCGCCGCCGCCACTGCTGCAACTGCCACCGTACACACTTGCGGTGTAGCCACTGGCCAGTACAAACATGATCGCTTTCTCTTCAAATTTCCCTGCGGCCACAGCATCTCCGTTATAGGACACCATAAACTGTTCGGTGTTTCCGCTGTAATTGGGGCAATACCTGCCGCCGAGCATTCCCAGTTTATATCCGTTCGGATTGCCACCGAGGGGCTGGGTGGGGAATTGGTTGTCGGGCGTTTTATAGAAAGTGAATTTTGCCGTCCCGTTCGGGCCGGTGATCCAGAAGAAGTAGGACTCGTAGTTGACCCAGGTGTGAAATACGGTCAGCCCTGTGCCGATCAGCGAACCCGTTGTGCATGAGTTGTTCACCTGGCAAATGATTTCGATCACTATGCTGTTAAAATTAGCCGTCGTGAAGTTGGGGCTTTCCGACCCGGGAGCGCACAAGGCATGAACTTCTACGGTGTAGGCTACTCCGGGAGTAAGACCGGTAAAATTCCAGCTGGTGGTGGTGGTGATATAGGTTGTAGTACTTCCATTTCCAGTCAGGTAAAGGCTATACCCCCAGGCTCCGGCCACAGGGTCCCAGGACAGTGTAGCGTAGGTCGGGCCGACCGGGTCAGCCACCACATTGGCCGGTGCAGCCAGGCTGCAGGGCGGTTCGATCGCAGGCTTGCTGCCGGTTGCGTTCAGTGCCTGCGCTATTAAAAAGAAGACGGGCAGAAAAAACGCCCAAAGGCCTTTCTTGAACATGATCGTTGAATTTAAAGTCTTAAAATGAACAATTGCAAATCTTGGCAAGGAAGCGATCTGAAACAAGTACGTTATTCCGCATAATTTCCAGCTCTGTAAAAAACGGCCCAATGCGTAAAAGTCCTCTTTCCGAACTGCTAAAGGTTTTGTCGCCTGAGGAACGGACGGAATTCAGCCTGTTCGTGGCATCTCCGTATTTCAATCGCGGGGAGTTCAGCGTGGAGGCGCCTCGCCTCCTGCAGTTTTTATACGAAACGGCGCTGGACTCGTATTGGCAGGAGGAGGCGCGTTTGGCGGCTTATGCGGCTGTTTTTCCCGGGTCAGATTTCGTGGAGGGCAAGCTGGAAAAAGTGATGTCGGTACTGCACCGGCTGGCCCGTCTGTTTGTGTCCGAACACCTGCGGCAGGGTGAAAAAGGCGAGTTCCAGCGCCAGTTCGACATGGCTGCTTTCAGCAGGCAACGCGGGCTGCGCAACCGTTTTGACAATACCATGCAGCGCCTGAGAGAACGTTTCTTAACGGACAGGGGCGGAGAGGATATCACCTTTTTCTTCCGAAACCTGCAAATGGAACTGGAACAGCACGAGTATCAAAACCTTTTTAATCAAAAACGGGGCGATCTCCACATACCGCAAACCCTTGAAGCGCTTGATCTGCAGTACTATTCGCTCAAATTGAACCTGCTCAACCGGTTTTTGATGCAACAGAAAGTCACACACCTCGAAAGGGATGAGGAGATGCAGATAGCCTTGTCGGAGACGGAAATACCCGCCCGTCTGCTTGAAAAATCCGCTTTTTTACAAATGGCTCAGTCTTTTTTGAAGGTATTACAAGCACCAAAACCTGAAAAAAGTGATTTTCATGAGCTGGCCCAGGTCATGCGCGTCATGGAAGGAAAAATCCAGACCGAGCTGCTGAAGGATTATTATTCTTTTCTCCGTTCCTGCTGCAGTATCCTCGTGAACACCGGCGATGTGGAATACTTGCCTATCTTATTTCAACTCCAAAAAGAGCACCTGGAGAAAGGTTATCTGTACTACCATCAGAAAATTTCTCCTTCCATGTTCCAGAATATCGTAAACGTGGCCTTGCGGGTGAAAGAATTCGATTGGGTGCGTACCTGCATACTGGCGCATACGGACCGCGTGCTGGGCGACAACGAGCACCGCGACTACTACCGGCTGAACCTGGCCAATTACCTTTTTCACATCGGCGATTACGATGCCGCCCTGAACGCGCTGCCGCAGTCTTTGGCCGATATCGAGTTTCACATCATGTCGCGGCGCCTGGAACTGAAAATCTACTATAGCCAGGATTCCGACTTGTTGCCTTATAAAATTGACGCCTTCCGGATGTACCTCATCCGCTCTTTTTTGAAGCCCCTGTCGGGCGTATTGAAAGAGAGCAACACCAATTTTGTCCAGCTGCTCATGCAATTGTGCAACACCGTGAAAGGGGATGAAATACGCATCCGGCGCCTGAAAGAGCGCATCCGCGCCAAAACCTGGGTCTTCGAGCGCGACTGGCTCCTCGAAAAAGCCGAGGGGCTGCTTTGAAAAAAAATAACGGCCCGCCGGCGGAAGACCGGGGGCCGTTAAAACGATCATGTACAGGTTTTCAGGCAATGGCTTTTATCACCAGGTGCTCAGTTCGCAGACATTATCCACATGGTAGCCTACCGCTCCACCTGGGGCAATTTGTTTGATGATGAAGTTGTTGGGAGTCTGCACCTTGACGTTCAGTACGCCTGCACCGGTATTGGACACGCTGAAATCGCATGGTGTGGACAGGGTGTACACGGTCGTTCCGGCGCCAATGGTTTCTACGCCCGGCCAGGTTGCCCAGGTCTGTCCCGGAACCAGGCCGCAGTAGTCCGTGTTGGTCTGCGTGCCGCAGATTTGTGCGGGGCCGTCGGTGATGATGCGCACCAGACAATTGCCGCGTTCGGTGGCGGGCTGATCAGTTACGGTAGTGCCGGTGGCTTCCGTGTCTTTGGCGCAATTGGTGAGGCCGGCGGCGAGCGCCAGGGCGAAGACGGGGAGCAGGAAGAGAAGTTTGTACTTCATGTTGAACGGTAAATTAAAGAGTGAAAAGGAAAGAAGTAAACCGGCGATTTGGGAGCGGGGCCGGTGTGCCGGTTCCAAACCGGCCCGTTCTGAATTATTGCACCTTGCAGTTGTCGTCTATGGACAGCACTTCCGTGTCGCCGTTGAGGATAAAGCGGGTTTCCGGCGCATTTCCGGGCGAGCTGACCTCGATCCAGACGCCGTCCTGGCCGGGGTTGCTGTTGTTCACATTGGTAAATTCCATCACGGCCGGAGGAGCGATGGCGTAGACGACGGCTCCCGCGCCCACGTTTTCGAGCCCCGTAGCATTGGGAGAGCAGGGGGTGTTGTTGGTCTGGGTGCCGCAGATCTGCACATTGCCAAAGCTGACGACCGTGATGTCGCAGGCGCCGCGCAAAGCCGCCGGATGGTCGGCGCCGGGGACCGTGGAAAGCGGGGCGTCCTTGGCGCAGTTGGTCAGCCCGGCGGCGAGCGCCAGGGCGAGGGCGGGAAACAGGAAGAGGATTTTGATCTTCATGTCGGATAGCATTTTAAAGAGTGAAGGAGAAAAGCGCTGGTTTGATGTTGAAAGGCAATGGGTCAAAAGTGGCCGGGAGCGCTTCCGGCAGACAAGTACTTTTTTCGACATAACTTCTTCCGGAGGCCTGAAAAACGGCGAGGCCCCACCAGGATGCTGTTGCATCCCGATGGGGCCTCGCCGTTATGAGCCGGGTGGATCGGCCGATTACAGTTTCAGCAATTTATGCGTGGTGCTGCCTTTGGAGGAGCGCAACTGGAGGAAGTAGACGCCGGAGGGCAGTTCGCCCGTAGGAATTGCCATAACCCCGTTCGACAGGTCGGAAGCGTTGAAATTCAGTTGCATCACGATTTGCCCGCGGGCGTCGAGCAGCATACCCTGGACCGGCGTGTCTGTGGCGCCGCCGGTGAGGAACAGTTCGTCGCTGAACGGATTGGGCTGCGGAGTGGGCAGAGCAGTAGCGGGATCGTCGCTCCATCCGGTCTCGCCGGGTGCGTAGGGGGGCAAGGGTGGCGGGGTGCCCCCGTCCCTCCAAACGGATACGTTGTACCCGAGGGTCATGTCGAATTTCAAGAGGTTGTCTCTCTGGAAATATCCGGTAGCCACGGTAGAAGAGCCGTGTTTCACGTAGAACTCGCCCGTGAGGCCTGCGCCGGATGAGCCATCGCAAAAAGAACTTGTGCCTTCACTGTTTTTTCTGCCGAGGTAAAAACCGGTAGGGTTGCCAGTGAGCGGCCGGATGGTGAAACTCGAATTGCCGTTGGTCGATCTGTAGAATTTGAATTTTGCCTGGGCATTGCCGTATTGCACGTAGAAGCAATAGGTTTCCATGCCTGCAGCCAGCCACTGGTAGTCAAACAGGTTGTTCGACCCCGTTATGGAGTTGTATTGTGAGGAACCGCCGGTTGCTTCGCATACGATTTCAATAATAATTGTCGAAAATTGAACGGCTGAAGACTGCGGGCTTTCGTCCACCAATGAACACATGGAATGCACGGTTGCCGTATAGGTTCCCGGCCCCAGATTGAAAAATGTCATTGAGGTAGCCGTCGTAATACCGGAAGCCGACGGCGGGTTGCCGTTGTTGGAGAGGTAAACTTTGTAGCCCCAGGCCCCTGAAACGGCATCCCAGGCTATGGTGGCAGTATTGGAGCCCACCGAAACCACATGAAGATTGGAAGGGCCGGGCAGGTTGCACGCGCCGACATGGGCGGATTTTTCAGTTGGAGCCGGGAATGAATTCCCAAAGGCGAGCGGCGTAAGCAGTACGAGGCAAAGGAATAACCTGAAAAGTCGTTTTTGCGGCATGTTGAATATTTTTAGAATGACCGTTTTTATTCAAACACAAATGTTGGCAGCCGACCGCATCAAAACTATAACATTATTCCGCGAAATTTCCGGCCTGGAAACCCTCAGCACATGCGTAAAAGCCCATTGATCGAATTACTTGAGGCCTTCACTCCCGAAGAGCTGGCGGAGTTCCAGTTGTTTGTTCAATCGCCATATTTCAACCGGGGGGAGTTTTGTGAGGAGGCGCCCTTGTTGCTGCGGGTTTTAGTGGAAGACGCTTCGGAATGGCGCTGGGATGAGGAAGCACGACGGGCTGCTTTTGCGGCTGTTTTTCCTGACACGCCTTTCATCGACGGCAAATTGGAAAAAGTCATGTCGGTGCTGCACCGGCTGGCCCGCTTGTTTGTTTCCATACATTCCAGGGTAGGAGAACCGGATGATTTCGAGCAAATGCTCGACCTGGCGCGGTTCAGCCGACGGCGGGCTTTGCACAACCGTTTTCAGAATACGATGCAAAAACTTCGGCTGCGGTTCAGTTCGGAAAATGCAGAGCAGGACATCCAGTTTTATACCCGCCAATTCCACCTGGAGTGGGAACAATATGAATTTGAAAATCTGTTCAACCACAAGCGGGGCGATATCAATATCCCCGGTACGCTTGAGGCTTTGAATCAACACTTTCATTCCCTGAAGACGGATTTGCTGAATCGGTTTTTACTGCAGCAAAAAGTCACCCACCTGGATATTTCAGAACCCATGCAGACGATGCTGAAAGAGGCGGTTTTGCCGCAAAGGCTGATCGAAAAATCTGCGCTCCTTAGATTGGAATCTGCTTTTTTACAAGTGCTGGAACTTGAAAAACCCGACAAGGACCAGTTTCAGGCACTGGTCTCCCTGATTCGAGATTCAGAAAAAGACATCAAGCCGGACTTCCTGAAGGATTATTATTCCCTGCTGCGATCCTGTTGCATTTTATTGGTCAATTCAGGGAACATGCAGTACCTCCCGACCCTTTTTGAAATTCAAAAAGAGCACCTGCAGCGTGGCTATTTGTACTACGATCAGAAGATTCCGGCCGCCATGTTCCAGAATATCATCAACGTAGCGTTGCGGGTTGGAGAATACGATTGGGCTTACCATTGTATTCAAACCCATGCCGACCGGATCATTGGCGACAATGATCAGCAGGATTATTTTCGACTGAATCTGGCCAACTATTTTTTCCACATAGGCCGCTACGACGACGCTTTGTCCACACTTCCTCATTCCCTGGAAGACCTGGAGTACCAGTTTACAGCACGGAGCCTGGAACTGAAAATTCTTTACGAACAGGACTCCGAGCTCTTGCCTTACAAAATTGACGCTTTTAAAATGTACCTCAGCCGGGCCTCTGGCAAGCTCTTGCCAATGGTGTCAAAAGACCGCAACGGCAACTTTGTCAACCTGCTGTTTCAACTCTGTAATACCCTTAGAGGAGACGGAACCAGAGTACAACGGCTGCTCACCCGTATCCAGGCCAAAACCTGGGTGGCGCATCGCGAGTGGCTGCTGGAAAAAGCCACAGAACTCCTCTGACGAAAAACGGCCCGCCGGAATCTCCGGGGGCCGTTTGAATGGAACAGGTTTTTAAAAAGCGAAATCTTAGATCTGGGTCAGGCCGCAGGTGGCATCCACGAAATACTTGCGGGAGCCACCTCCTGCGAGGAGGAAATTGACATTGCCGGCAGTAGTCGTGATCGACACTTTCAGGGGTCCTGCACCGGGATTGTTCACGCCGATCACCGAAGGCGCATCGATAGTGTAGATATGGGTGCCTCCGGCGACGTTTTCCACACCATACTGATTGGCATTCCAGGCGTTGGAGCAGTAGTTCATGTTGGTTTGGGTGCCACACAGCTCGGCATTGCCATTGGTGGTGATCGTCACCACACATGGGGCGCGTTCGACAGCGGGGGTGTCCGGGTTTGGCGACGTACTGATCGGGTCTTTGGCGCAGTTGGTCAGACCAATAGCCAGGGCCAGGGCGACGGCGGGGAGCAGGAACAGGATTTTGAACTTCATGGTGAATAGCATTTTAAGAGTGAAAAAAGAAGGAACGTTTCGTGCCCTCGGTGGGCGACAGGACAAAAGTGGGCCGAGCGGAAGCCGCCGGCCAATAACACTTTTTGCACAAGCTTCCCGTAATCACAAAGCGACAGGCCCGGTCTGGAAACATCCAGACCGGGCCTGTCGGTGAAGTCGTTGGCACGAGGCTAAGAAGCTGTTTGGGTTAAACCCGCCGCCGTGTCAACCCCACCCCCGACCCCTCCCCAAAAGGGAGGGGAGCCGTGTCGGCCCATGCCTAGTAGTGAACCAACTTAGTATCTGAAAATATCCGGGCTTGCCCTGTCCATAGACCTTGCGGCCCGGAGGGACGCTATCTATGTAGTAACGACACAATGAGTAAGCTGATCCGGCCCAGCGGGCCGGCATCTAATCCGTCAGATAGCCGCCCTCCGGGCCGCCTGCATTAACCCCCTGCGGGTTTCAACACCCTTGCCGGCCCCACCGGCGGTTTGGTATGCCGTATATTTACATATACTATGTTGGTTCACTACTAGTCGCTGCTGGCGCGAGGCTTAGCCTCGTGCCAGCAGCGCACTTATTTTATC
>JBGAJY010000252.1:0-7778 GCA_044224705.1 Saprospiraceae bacterium | reverse complement strand
ATTTACGCTTATTTCCAGGACAACGACGGCGACGGCTATGGCAACTTGGCTGTCGAATTGGATACTTGCCTCAGTTCAGCCCCCAGCGGTTTTGCCGCCAACGGCCTCGATTGCGACGACAACAATCCTGCGTTGAATCCAGGTGTTACGGAGATTTGCGACGGCGTGGACAACGACTGCAACGGCCTGACGGACGACCTGCCCATTTTCACGTATTACGGCGATGCGGATGAAGACGGCTATGGCGATGACCATATCGCGCTGGATACCTGCCTGGGCACAGCCCCGACTGGATACGTAACCAACAACCTGGACTGCGACGACGGCGACCCGGCATTCAATCCCGGCGCCGCCGAACTTTGCGACGGGCTCGACAACAACTGCGACGGCAACATCGATGAAGGGCTCTTTTTGTTCACCTACTACGCGGATATGGACGGCGACAATTACGGCAATGCTGCGGCCGAACTGCAAGTCTGCTCGCCCCTGCCTCCGCCCGGCTTCACCACGGATACGCTCGATTGCGACGACAGCCTTGCTGAAATCAACCCCGGCGCCGCGGAAATTATTGACGGCATCGACAACAACTGCAACGGATTGATCGACGAAACCAGCGCGACCACGGAGCCGTCTCTGGCCCAGCTGACGACATATCCCAATCCAGTCCTGAACACCCTGACGATTCGTTACAGCAAGCCGACTGCCCGCTTACAAACCCGCATTTATTCGGTTTCCGGCCAGTTGATTTTGGAAGATGCTTTGACTGTGGTTGGACATTCAGGTCTGCTGGATTGCTCCGGATTTGCATCCGGTATGTATTTCTTGAAAATACTCGATGTGCAATCGGGGCAGGAATGGATGATGAAAATCGTTCGGATCTAGGTTGATTTACCGCAAAGGTGTTAAGCTCGATTTTCGCATTTTGTCAATAGCAAGGGGCGATCGATGGGACACGGATCACACGGATGCAAGCAGCACGGATTTTTACAGATTTTGACCTTTAAAACTCGGTTTTATCGGTGTGAATCCGTGCTGCTTGCATCCGTGTGATCCGTGTCCCATCACGCCAATACGGACATTACCCGCATTTTGACGGGGTGTGAATTGACCGACAACTCCGTGCAGGCAATTGGTTTTTATTTTTCGAACATCAGCGCCTTTGGGGTAAATTTTTAAGAACTGACAGACATTTGCTTCTTCACAAAAACCAAAATTTCCTCCCATTGACCTGGCTCGAATGCCGTCCAGGCGCCATATTTCCTGAACCATGTCGCTTGCCGTTTGGCATAATTCCGGGTATGCTGTTTGATTTTGTCAATAGCCTCCTCCCGGCTGATCTTTCCGTCAAAAAAATCGAAAAACTCTTCATAACCAACAGTTTGCAAGGCCGGCCGCTCCCGCCAGGGCAATAATTTCCGGGCCTCGGCTTCCAGTCCGGCGGCGATCATGGCATCCACCCTGGCTTCTATCCGGGCGTACAACTCCGGCCGCGGAACTTCGAGCAACACAAAAATCGGCCGGAAGGAGCGCGGTGTTTTGCCTTGTGACAAAAAATCGGTGAATGGTCGTCCGGAAGCCATACAGACTTCCAGCGCCCTGCGCAGTCGGGCGGGGTTTTGCCGGTCGACCACGCCGAAATAAGCGGGATCACGCCGGGCTACCTCCTCCTGAAGCCAGACCAGACCGCCTTGCTCTTCACCCCGGGCAATTTTTTTTCTGACCGATTCGGGCACTGGCGGAAAGACATCGAGTCCTTCGCAAACAGCCTGAATGAACAGTCCCGATCCTCCGGCCATCACGGCCACCTTGTTTTTTTTGAAAATCCCGTCCAGGATATCCAGCACCTGGCGTTCAAAATTTCCCACGCTAAAATCGTCGGCAACGCTCAGGGAATCAATGAAATAGTGGGGGATACCCTGCAATTCCTCCGGATGCGGTTTAGCCGTCCCGATGCTCATTTCGCGGTAGAACTGCCGACTGTCGGCCGATAGCACTGCCGTGCCGAAATGTCGGGCCAGCCGGATGGCCAGGTCCGTTTTGCCCGTGGCGGTGGCGCCGCCGATGACGATCAGATAGTTCATGCGCAGGAAGGGGCGGAAAGTTGCAGAGTTAGGAAAGGCTGCTTTTCTTCGCGGCGTAAAGAAACGACGAACACCCCTGCACGCCAACGCACCGATCCCGTGAAATTCAGTCTTCGCCACCTCAGTACCGGAAAAATTTATCCGTTCATTGTACCGTGCGGCCACTTTATGCTTTGGGCGCTTTTTCGCAAGGTGCACGTGAACAACCGGCACGGTGTGCCCATCGACAAACCCGTGCTGCTGGCTGCCAACCACCCGACGGCAGCCATCGAGCCGTATTTGCTGACGGTGTTTCTCGACCCGCCGATCTACAACATGACGCGCGGGGATATTTTCCGCAGGCCCTTTTTCCGGAAATTCATGGAGCAGATCAATATGTTCCCCGTGTTCCGCAAACGCGACGGCTACCAGGAAAAAGACCGGAACGACGGCGTTTTTGAATTTTGTATTGAAAAACTGCGTCAAAACCGGATCGTTACGATCTATGTGGAAGGCGAACATCACCTTGAAAAACGAGTACGGCCATCACAAAAAGGCATTGCCCGGATTGCCTTCGCCGCATATGAGAAACACCGGAACGACGAACTCCAAATCATTCCTGCAGGTTGTAATTACGCTTTCGGCGACCGTTGGCGCGACGAGGCCTTCATGAATATCGGCGAGCCGCTATTGATTCGTGATTATTGGCCCGATTACCAGCGCGACCCCGGCGGCGCCATGCTTCGGTTGTGCCGCGACATCGAAACGGCCTTGAAAAAAGTGTGTTACCACCTGGATAAAGAAGAAGATGATGAATTGGCCGACCAGTTGCTGACCCTTTACAGAAGCAACAACCCACAGTCTATCTGGCCCTTCACATCGTATGACGACCAACGTTTCCTCGAAGAAAAAGCCATACTGAACCGACTGAACACAATGCCAACCGGGCAGAAATCCTCACTTCGAGAGCAAAGTGCGAAATATTTCAATGCTTTGAAAAAGGCCGGCTTGACCGACGATGCCCTGCAAAACCCGGGGTGGGGGAGCCTGGCCTGGTTACTGTTTCTGCTGCCCGGCGCTCTTCCGGCTTTGGCAGGTTATATTGCAGGCCGGCCGGTGGGATGGCCGAGCACCTGGGTGGCCAACAACAAGGTCCGGAAGCGCGAATTTTACACCAGCGTCATCGTCAGTATCGGCCTGATCGGCGGTTTGATTTATGTTCCACTGACGCTGCTGATTGCCCTGCTCAGCTGGAAGGCCACCTGGATCAGCGCGGCCTTGCTGATGCCCTTGCTGGCCTGGTTCTTCCTTATATATCGCGATATTCTGCTCCGCTGGTGGGCCGCGCGGCGGGCAACCGCACATCCGGAACGCCGTCATTTGCTTCAACTGCGCCAGGGTATTTCTTATTAAAATATTTTTTTAAAGGGTCGCTGAGCAAAATATTGGTCGTTTTTGTCGGATATCTGACAAGTGAAAATTTTTTCCCGGGCACTTGTTGCAGTTGTTAAGAAAAACGCCACATTTGTTTGCACGTAATTTCCTTCCCGTCCTGATTACACTATTCTCATGAGTGTAAATGGCGCAGCCCGCCATGTTTAATATTCCGGCACTAACAGCCTGGTTTACTCCCCAAACGCATCTGGTACCAGAGCGATAATCACATCTCATCAATTTTCATTGGCAATAAATCAGCGTCTTGCGAACCTGTCGTATGAAGGCAAGCGCTATATCTGTCCACCCTTAATTTAAACGTTCAACAATGAAGTTAACTCGACAATTCACTTCTCTTTACCAATGGGCCCTGGTCCCGCTCTTCCTGCTCGTGGCACAACAGGTTTGGAGCCAGTGCACGAATCCGAGCGCATTCGGAACAGTCACTGCACCGACGAACAACACTCCGGTGACGATTACTACCTGCGCCTTTGGCGGGGAGTACAGTACGATCAACAGTTGTTCCGCCGGATCCACGTATTTGTTCAACGCTACAGGTGGTGCGGGCAACTACATCACCATTCACCAGGGCACTCCCGGGGGCACTGTCCTCGGCTTCGGATTTGCGCCGATTAGCGTGACCTGTACGGTATCCGGGCCGCTTTACCTGCACTACAATACCAATGCGGCCTGCGGAACAGACGGTTCCTGCCACACGGGTACGGTGCAATGCACCAGCTGCCCCGGCGCCGCCGACCCCTGTTCGAGTCCCACTACCGCGTCCTGTGGCACTTCCTATACTGCTACCGTGTCGGGCTCAGGTTTGTACAGCCCGGGTTCCTGCGGGTTCTCCACTCCTGGCGGTGAAAAAGTGTATTCTTTCACCGCGCCGACCACAGGCGTGTACACCCTGCAGGTCACATCGACCAGCGCTACCGGGTACATCGATTATTTTTACAAGGCCGCTTCCGGCGGCTGCAGTGGCACGGGCTGGACCTGTATCCTCGACATTTTTTCCCCGACTACCGCCACCATCGGAACGCTGACAGCCGGAACGACTTATTACATCCTGCTCGATGCGGAGACGACCTCATCGGTCACCCACACTTTCCAGATCAACTGCCCCTCCTTTAACCCTTGCGCAAGCATACCGACGATGGTGTGCACTACACCCGTCACCGCCTCGACTTCCGGTACCGGGGCTTGGAGCCCGGGCGCCTGCGGATTTTCCACCCCAGGCACGGAGCAGTTGTACAGTTTCACACCGACTACTTCAGGGAACCATACCCTCGTAATCACCGCGACCAATAGTGTCTATGCCGATTATTTTTACAAGGCGGCCTCCGGCGGTTGCAACGCCACGGGCTGGACTTGTATTGGCGATGCTTTCGGTCCGGAATCGAATGTATTCGGTCCGCTGACGGCCGGGACGACCTATTATATCCTTTATGACCCGGAATCAACCAGTACGGTCACACAGACTTTCCGCATCGACTGCCCCGCCGCCGGGTCTCCACCGGCATGTCTCGGCAGCCCGACCAGCCCGACCAACGGACAGACGAATATCTGTCCCACCGCAACGCAGACCCTGAGCTGGCCGGTCGCGTCGGGCGCGACGAGCTATGACATATATTTCGGCACCAGCACCACTCCGCCCTTCTATGCCAACACGGCCAGTAACAGTTTCGTTGTGAATACGCCTACTTCCAGTGTCTATTATTGGCAAATCGTACCCAGAAACTCCTTCGGAGTCGCGACGGGCTGTTCGGTCTGGAATTTTTCCAAAATTGACATTCAGGCGCCGACGATCACCTGTGCGGCGTCCGTCACGGCAAACAACAACCCGGCCACGGCCTGCAGCGCGGTGGTCACCTACGGCTCTATCTCTGCCAACGACAACTGCACCCCTCCTTCCATTACATTGATTAGCGGCTTGCCGAGCGGAAGTACCTATCCGGTTGGAGTCAATGTTATCACCTATCGGGCCACGGATGCGGCTAACAACTCGTCGACCTGTTCTTTTACGGTAACCGTCATTGACGTAACCAAACCTGTCATCACCTGCCCGGCCAATATCGTAGCGAATAATGATCCGAATGTTTGTGGCAGGGTACAGGCCTATTCCACCCCCACGGCTACTGACAACTGCAGCATTCAGTCGGTCACGCAGCTGAGTGGCCTGGCCAGCGGGGCGTTCTTCCCGGTGGGCACCACGACAAACGTTTGGCAGGCCAAGGACCCGAGCAACAACACTGCAACCTGTTCTTTCACAGTGAAAATCAACGACGCACAGCCGCCCACGATCAGCTGCCCGCCGCCGATCACCAAACCCAACGACTTCGGCCAATGCGGCCGGACCATTTCGTACCTCGGCGGCATCAATGCCCAGGACAACTGCTTTGTCAATACCGTGACGAACAACTCTCCGGGATTTTTCCCCATCGGAACCACCCAGGTGATCTATACTGTCACGGACAATTACAACAATTCGGGCTCCTGCGTTCAGTCCGTCACCGTTTACGACTACGAATATCCCACGATCATCTGTCCGCCAAACATTACCACTCAGACGGACGAATCAGATTGTGTGGCAACAGTAGATTACTCTGTGAACGCCGACGACAACTGTCCGGGCGTGGTCGTGGAATACAGCATTGATCCCAATTCCGCTTTCGAACTCGGCTATACCAACGTGACTGCCACGGCGACCGATGCCGCGGGCCTCTCCTGGAATTGCACTTTCCAGATCAAAGTGACTCCGCGCAAGGAAATCTGCAATGGTTACGACGACGACTGCGACGGCTACACAGACGAAGCCGAAGACTGGAAAAAAGTGGCCAAGCGCATTGCAAAAGACGGCGGCGCATTTGACGAATACGGTATTTCCGTCGACATCGACGGCGAATGGGCCATCGTCGGTTCGAACAAAAAGAACTCCAACGGCCAGAGTATCGGCTCGGCATACCTGCTCCATCGCGTCGACGGCCAATGGACCGGTATTCTACGTTTGCTGCCCGACCAATTACCCGCCGGCACTCAGTTCGGCAATACGGTAGCCCTCGACAACGATATCGCCGCGGTAGGCGCGCCTTCCGATGATGAAATGGCGGGAAATGCCGGCGCCGTGTACATCTACCAGCAAAGTTCGTCGAACCCGAACGCATGGGTACAGACCAAAAAACTGTTCGCCGGTGACGCTTCCCAGGGCGATAACTTTGGCGCAGCCCTTTCGCTGGACGGCAACTGGCTGCTGGCAGGCTCTCCGCTCCACGACGGCGCGGGTGCCGATGCAGGCTCGGCATATGTCTTCGGTCGTAACACCGGTGGCGCCGACAATTGGGGCCAGGCCGCTCAACTCAACGCCTCCGATGGCGAAGCGAACGACAACTTTGGTCACAGTGTGGCCCTTTCCGGCAACAACGCCGTGGTAGGTGCTCCCGGCGACGACGACCAGGGCGCCGAATCCGGCGCCGCCTATCGTTTCAACCGCAACCAGGGTGGCGCTGACAACTGGGGCCAGGTTTCCAAACTGCACGGCGCTCAAACGCTCGCAGGTGATAAATTCGGTTCGAGCGTAGCAGCCAGCGGCCCATATGCGCTGGTAGGTGCGCCGTTCAACGACCTCCAAGGCAGCGATGCCGGCGCAGCATTTGCCTACAATCAGTATGGACAGATGAGCCTGATTGTCAATCCATTCGGCGCAGCGAACGACCATTTCGGCGCATCCGTGGCAGTCGACAGCGCTTATGCCGTGGTGGCTGCTCCGGGCGACGACCCGTTCGGAGAAGGATCCGGAAAAGGGTTTGTGTACCTGCTGGTGGATCAGGGCTGGGCACTCGTAGGCCAACTTTCCGACGGCAGCGGCGCTGCTGGCGATGGACTGGGCACCAGCGCAGCGATGAGCAGCCGCACGGTTCTGATGGGCTCGCCATTTGATCAGAACGGTTCGGCAGCCAGCCGCGGTTCCGCCAGCTTCTTCGAAGGACTTTGTTCGGACGACAGCGCCCGGCAGCGTACCGACGAAGGCGCAGAAGTTGCTGTTCCCGGACTCGATGTACAGGTATTCCCTGTGCCGTTCTCCGAAACCCTGACGATTCAGGTGGGCACAGGCGCCAGCGACGTCCGCATCAGCGTGCTGAACACACTGGGTCAGGAAGTGGTCACGTTGCACGAAGGACAGGCTACCGCCCAGGGCCGCTACGAATGGCAGGCCGGCAAAGCACAGCCGGGCTTGTATTTCGTACGCGTTCAGGCGGGCAATTTGGTTCAGACCAAGCCGGTTGT
>JBGAJY010000251.1:0-7817 GCA_044224705.1 Saprospiraceae bacterium | reverse complement strand
TGGGCCGACAAAGGCAGGGCGAACAGCAAACCAAGGGCAAATAAAAAGGACCGCATCGGGCAAAAATAAGGCGAAGGTTTGCAGGTAAACGAATGAAACGGGCCGGGCGTTACTTCGCCCGGCCCGTTTCGATTTTTTTATTGATCCGTTTTCCGGTAAATCCGGCAACAGGTCACTGCACTTTCACGTCGTCAAAACGCCAGGTAGTCGTGTTGGTGGTTTTGTCGCCGATGTATTTGAACGCGACATAGCCCTTGCTGGTGGAAATGGGCAGACTGATGTTGCCCGAAGGTACGAAGTCCGTGTAACCGCTGGCGTTGGGAGCCGGTTTGGCGAACGTGAGTTCCGTCCAGGTGGCGCTGCCGAGGTTGGAGCCGTTGAAGTTGGTCGATACCCAAACCGTGAGGCCGTCGTGCTTGTAGTAGCCCGAAGAGCTGTTGAAGGTCAGCGTTTTTTGCGTTTTCAGGTCCAGCGGCGGCGTAATGAGCCAGGTTTCATTTACCGCATCGGGATTTGTGGTGCCAAAAGCCGTCGCGGAAGCGAATTTATTCCCCGAAAAGGAAGACCCGCGCCAGTAGCGCGTGCCCTGCACGGCGACGTTGATCCAGCCGCCGAGATCAATGTCCACATTGCTGGAGGTGGCGTCAAACTTTTCGTCGAGCACAGCGAGGCCGGGACCGTTGGGGTCGATGGCGCCGCAGCGCAGCGTATCCATGCGGACGTCCGTGAGGTCGCGGATATACAATTGATAATCACCGTTGTACACGCCAAGGACACCTACGATCGTGCCTTTTTTACCGGGCGTCAGAGCGCCGGCGAAGTCAGCGTAACCGCTGGTACGCAGCAGGGTCTGCACTCCGGAGCAGTCTTCGATAGTGCGGTTAAGGCTGCTTTTGGTAACCGGATCAGCGTAGGTTTTGCCGGTATCGGCTTTGACAAATTCGACATCGTCGAACTGGATCAGTGTGCTCAGCATATCGTCGTTGAGCTCGCCGATCGATACCACTTTGGGCGCCGGGGCATTGCCCAGCGTGCCTTTCAGAACGGCCGTGCGCACCTGCGCTTCGGTGAGACCGATGCTGCGTTTCTGGCCGTTTTCTTCCACGACGCTGCCTGCCAGTTGGGTCAGGCCCGCATAGTCGGTCAGCACGAGACCTTTGCATTTGATGTACACCTGGCGACCGACGGGGAATTGGTTGTAGAGGTAGCCGTCGTTGAATTTCACCTCGATACCGCCGGTGGCGTCCTGGATGACGAGGGTTTTGTAGTAGTTGCCCGAGCGGTCGTCCATCACCACTACCCCGCCCACGACAAGGCTGTCGGTGATGAAATCGAAGCCTTCGTTCGGCGTGACGTGAAGGGCTTTGAGGGCTTTGATGGTGATGTTCGGGGTGATATTAACCGCCGATCCGCCTACCGGCGGCTCGTCGAAATTTTCTTTAACGCAGGCGCCGATGCCAAGGGCGAAAACAGCGATCAGGAGCGCAGGGGCAAGCCAGTTTTTATTGTTTGAAAACAACATTGCCTAAGATGTTTTTTTTTATTTAAAAAATTGAAAGTCAGAATATTATGCCCAAAAAGGCGAATTACATGCGCACACCGAGACTGATAAAATAGTTCAGGCCGGTGGCATAACTGATCTCGTTGGAATAGAGCCGGGCGTCGTTCACATCCTGGAAATTCCGGAAGTACGCCTCTCGTCCCGACAGGACGATGTCACGGTTGTCGAGCAGGTTGTTTACGCCCACGTTGAGGTAAATAAAATACTTGGTACGGACCCGCCAGGATTTACCACCGAAGAAATCCAGCGTGTAAGCCGACGGGGCTTTGGTTTGGTTCATGATCAGGTCCCATTGGGCGGAGCCGGGAGATACGCCGTTCACCACGAGTTGCGAAGCATAGTCCTCAGTGCGGCGGGCCCGGTCGAAATCGTACCAAAGATCGTCCGTCCAATTGAACGACAGGCTCGCAAACCAGAATTTTTTGCCTTCATAGCGGATTGCGGCCGTAGCAGCCGTTTGCGGCGTGCGCGGTACGAGAAATCCTTTTTGATAAACGGTGTAGTCTACAAATGCGGCCTGATTGGTGTTGTCTTCGTAAAAAGATACCAGCGGGCGCGAATTGTAGCGATAGTAGCCGAGGTTCGTGGCTCCCGTCAGCGTGATGGCTGGCGTAGCCTTCCATTCCACCGCGGCTTCGATGCCCGTATGCAGGTGATCCACCCCGCGGCGCACCTCGGTACCGAACACGTTGGCCACCTGTCCGAACAGGATCAGGGACTCCGTTTCGTTGCTGAACTGGGTGGCATAACCTGTCAGGCGAGCCCGCAGATAGGGCGCGCGAAGCATGTACCCGCCTTCTACACTCCGGATAGTGGACACTTCCGGATCGGCCACTGCGCTGTTTCGGGTGCGCGGCGAGAGGAAAACATCGCGGAATTGCGGGGCGCGGGTACCATAAAATCCATTGATATACAGGTAATTGCGGCCATTCACCTTGTAAGTGAGGCCGGCTTTGGCAGCCCAGGTATTAAATTTGAATTTTTCTGAATCGCCGAGCGAATTGTCGGCTGCGCGGGCGTTCTGCATGTTGCCGGTGCGCCAGAACTGGTTCTGGTTGAATTCGCCGCCTACGAAAAAAGAAACGCGGCGAAGGTTGAACTGTCCCTGTGCCCAGGCGCCGGCTTTGCGGATGTTTTCGTTGTAATCCCAGCCGAAGCGCTCACCCTGGCGGATGATATTGTTCGGTGTGCGCAGGTCGTTGTCCTGCAAGCCCTCATCGGCAAAGGTGTTTTTGTCGACGATAAAATCGCCGCCCAGGAGGTCTTCCGCGATTTTAAAATTTTGGCCCTCGTACCACAGGTAATTCACGCCGCCGTTCAGGGTCACGGCTGTGTTGACGGTGTGGCGCGCCACGGCATTGAAGCCGAGTTCCTTGCTGTCCTCGCGGAAATCAGCCAGAATCGTGGAAGAGCGGTTGCCGGTAACGGTATTGCCTGCCACACCTTCCGCATCGGTTTGCGTATCGATGCCGTTCGTATTTCCACCGTAAATATTGACCCAGTCGATCTGGCGCAGCGACTCGTCGTTGCGCAGCTGATTTGCCCAGAATGCCTGAGAGGCGCTATCCGGATAGGTAGAAGGCAGGCGGCGGTAGTAATCCGGGAAAGGGTTGTTGTTGTCGAACCAGTCGAGGCGGGTCTGGCCGCGTTCGCCGGCCTGGCCGTAGGCCGAGACCGTCAGGTTGGTCTTCAAATCGGGCGTCCAGTCGTAGCGGAGCATCCCGATCGGCTGGTGGCTGTGGTTGATGCTGGCGTTGCGTTTTTCGCCGTTCCAGTAGCCCCAGTTGGGGTTGTAGCGGGTAGTGCCGGCCAGGTCGTACATTTCCTGGAAGGTGTCGCCGTTGCGGCCGCGGCGGCTCGGCGCGCCGAGGAAAGTCAGGTTGAACGTGTGTTTTTGACCGATTTTTTTATCAACGGAAAGGAAATACGAGTAGCCGTCGAAAAAGGTGCCGTCGTACCATCCTTCATCCGCCCAACGCTTGCTGCCGGAGACCGAAACCGCCCAGCCGCCCGGCATGAGGCCGGTGCTGGCGGTGAGCATGATCCGGTGGTTGTAAGCCCGGTTGCTGATGGCGTAAGTGGCGCGAATCTGTTTGCGTTGCACGCTGGCGCGGGTGTCGATGCGCGTGGCGCCGCCCACTTCCGAAAACGCGAAATCGGCGGCATCGAGGCCGATGACGCTTTCGCGGGCGCGCAGTACGTCGTTCAGGCCGCCGAATTCGCCAAAAAACGCGATGCCCGTTTCCGGGTCGTTGATGCTGACGCCGTTGAGAAACAAAGGAAAATGCTCCGATTCGTAGCCGCGTTCGCGGAAGCGGAAAAAGCCCCAGCCGTAATTGGAAATGTTTTGAAAAACGTCGCGGCTGGCGTGCAGGAGGTTGGCTACCGCGCCGGCGCCTTCCGTCTCGGCTTCCGCTTCGTCGAGGGTGACGGTCGGGATTTCGCCATTCGTATTGGCGTTCGGATCGCGGCGCAGTTCGACGTTCAGGGTTTGCTCAACGCCGCTTTTAATTTGAAGGGATTGTTCAAAAGGAAGGTAGCCGGGCGAATTGACCACCAGCAGGTGCTGGCCTGCGGGCGCTTTTTCCAGAACAAATGCGCCATCCTGGTCGGTTGCCGCAAACAGGCCGGTCTGGGCCAGTACAACCGTCACGTCGGGCAAGGGTTTTGTGGTTTCGGCATCGGTGACATGGCCTCGCAAAGTAGCCTGTGATTGAGCCGAAAAAGGCATGCCCAGCAGCAGGAGCAGACTGGGAATCAGTAAGTTTCGAATCATTTAGTGAGAATCAACGCAGGGAGGTGATGAAAGAATTTATTCGGAGGGCATCAAATAGGCCGACAAAAGTAGTTAAACCCATTGGCAAGCCGCCCCGGGTCGGCCTGTTAATTTATTGCAAAGCGGGACGCAGTTAGGCTCAATTGCTTTCCTTTGCCGCCTTAATTCTCCATTTTTATGAAAAAACTGTTGTCAATCCTGAGTGCTGCGCTGCTACCGTTTTTGGTTTTTGGTCAAAAGGGTGATGATTACAAAGTCGCAGCCATTGGTTTTTACAACCTCGAAAATCTCTTCGATACCATCGACAGTCCGACAACCAATGATATCGATTTCACCCCCGGTGGCCGCCTATTGTGGAATACGGAGAAATATGTGTCTAAAGAGGGCAACATGGCCAAGGTGATCAGTCTTTTGGGTACGGAACTCAATCCGGACGGACTCGCTATTCTCGGCGTGGCGGAAGTCGAAAACCGCAAGGTGCTGGAAGATCTCGTCGCGCAGCCGGCCCTGGCCCCCCGCAACTATAAAATCGTGCATTACGACTCGCCCGATGAGCGTGGGATCGATTGCGGATTATTGTATAATCCCAAGTATTTCACTGTGTTAGGCAGCAAAGCAGTCCCGGTTTCGCTCAAAGGGCCCAAGGACACGGTACCCGATTTTACCCGCGACATCCTCTACGTGGCCGGCCGTTTCGACGGCGAACCGTTGCACGTGATGGTATGCCACTGGCCTTCCAGAAGGGGCGGTGAAAAAGCATCGGAATGGGCGCGCATGGCCGCTGCGACCCGCTGCCGGGAGGTGGCCGACAGCATCCGGCAGGTCAATCCGGAAGCGAAAATTGTCATCATGGGCGACCTGAACGACGACCCGATCAACAAGAGCCTCACCGACGGCCTGCGCAGCCGCGGCAACGTCGACGATGTGAAATCCGGTGATGTGTACAACCTCATGTACAGCCACTACAAGGATGGCGACGGCACCTTGGCCTACCGCGACGCGTGGAACCTGTTCGATCAGATTATGGTGACCAAACCGCTCGTCAACAAAAAATCCGGCGGCTGGCAAGTCTACAAATCCATGGTGTTCAAGGAACCCTGGCTGCTCCAGACCGAAGGCGCCTTCCGCGGATACCCTTTCCGCACCTATGTCGGCGATATTTTCATCAACGGGTACAGCGACCACTTGCCGGTCTATTTTTACCTCTTGAAGAAAAAATGATAATTCGCACAAAATCAGTGGGTTAAATCACTTTTTCCGATACAGCCGGACACAGAAATAGCCACTGTCCACGGGCGCCATGGGCCCGGCTCCGCTCAGCAGCAAGCCTGAAAAGCGGCCGATGATCGTGTCGTTGAAAAAGGTGTCGATTTCGATGGCAATGTCATCGCTCACGGAGTCGGAAATGCCTGTGTAGTTCAGCGTATCACGTTGACTGAACTCTACCCCACCCCATCCAAAGTCTTTCAACTGGAGTACGGCGTGCGCTGGTGTGTAGGGGAATTCGCCGTTGGTTTCGTCGAACTCGAATCCCATTGCGAGGCCAAGCGTCGGCCGGTAGCTGTCGTCCTGCCGGACGATTTCCACGTATTGTTTTCCGGTGTAAAAAGCGTTGCTGAGCGTGTCCAGTTGGGCGTCGGTCAGGCCGCCGCGTTGCCGGAGCCGGTTCGCGGGATCGATTCCCATACGCCGGTTGAGTTCGATGGTCTTGTTTTTAAACTGAAAGCGGAGGCCGTTTTGCGGCAATCGCGCCGCCGGAATTGCAGCGCAAAGCAGGAGAATCGGAAGGGCGAGCGGGAGTGATTTTCGAAACATGACCGGCGTGATTAAAGTATAAATAATTCAGGCGGCAAAGGTCTTTCGCCGCCTGAAAAACAAGGCCATCGGTTGGTAATTTTTATTCAATCATGGCCAGCCAGTTTAGCCCAATTTGGCCAGCGCCTCTTCCAGGATTTTGATCCGGGCGAGGCCGTCGTCCCGTTTTTTTCGCTCGTTTTCAACCACTTGCGCGGGGGCGCCGCTGACGAAACGTTCATTGGACAATTTGACATCCACGGACTTTACAAAGCCGCGATGGTATTCCAGTTCTTTTTCAATTTTTGCCCGTTCAGCCGCCACGTCGATTTCCTGATTGAGTTCTACGTAATACTGTTCGGTGCCGGCAATGAACGATTTGGCATTGGTCACTTCGGCGTTGGTGAATCTGAGTTCAGACAAAACGGCCATTTTCACCACCAGCTCCCGCAGGCCTTCGCAGGCAAAAAGGGCGCGGGCAGAATCGCCGTCCTGCACGAGCACCTTGAGTTCTTCGCGCGGCTTGATCTGGTTCTGGTTCCGTATATCCCGGATTTTTCCGATAATGTCTTTCGCCGTTTCCACCTGATTGATCAGGTCGGCATCCCAGGCGCCCGACTTCGGCCAGGGCTGGATGATGCAGTCCTCTCCTTCTTTCCGCTCGCGCAGCTGGTGCCAGATTTCCTCGGTCGCAAAGGGCATAAAAGGATGCAGGACGATCATCAGGTCGGAGAAAATATCCACCGTGGCTTCGTAAGTCTGCCGGTCGATGGGCTGGCCGTAAGTGGGTTTGATCGCTTCGAGGTAAAAATTGAAGAAGTCGTCCCAGATAAACCCGTACAGCGTCAGCAGCGATTCGCTGAGCCGGAAACTGGTGAAACCTTCTTCGATTTCGCCGACGACTTTGTTGAATTTGTCGCGAACCCAGCGGACGGCAAGCGCATTTTTCCGTGCAACCTGCTCGTTTTCAGGCGTATCGCTTACCTGCCAGCTTTTCACCAGGCCGACCGAGGCGTTCCAGAGTTTGTTGCAGAAGTTGCGGCCGTTCTCCACCATTTTGTCGTCGAACAAAATGTCGTTTCCCGCAGATGCGCTGGACAACATGCCGTAGCGCACTGCATCGGCGCCGTGCTCGGCGATATAATCCAGCGGGTCAGGCGAGTTGCCGAGCGATTTGGACATTTTTCGGCGCAGTTTGTCGCGCACGATGCCGGTGAAGTACACGTGGCTGAACGGTTTTTTGCCGAAAAATTCGAATCCCGCCATGATCATACGCGCCACCCAGAAAAAGAGGATTTCCGGGGCCGTCACCAGCACGCTGGTTGGGTAATAATAACTGAATTCGCCTTCCGGTTTGTTGAATCCGTCGAACACGCTGATCGGCCAGAGCCAGGACGATGCCCAGGTGTCGAGTACGTCTTCGTCCTGACGTAAATCGTTGATTGTCAGCGCCGGATTGTTGTAGTATAACCTGGCTTGTTCGAGCGCCTGTTCAGCGGTTTCCGCCACGAACACCGCTTCGTCCTTGCTGCCGTCGAGTGCCGGGCCGTACCATGCCGGGATGCGGTGTCCCCACCAGAGTTGGCGGCTGATACACCAGTCGCGCAGGCCGTCCATCCAGGAGCGGTACATGTTGCGGATGTTGTCGGGGTAAAAACGCACCTCACGGTTTTCCACGGCTTGAAC
>JBGAJY010000250.1:0-8185 GCA_044224705.1 Saprospiraceae bacterium | reverse complement strand
CAGAACCAGCCGAACCCCTGGGTAGGCCGCACGCAGATTGGCTTCCACCTGCCGGTGGCTGCTACCGCTACGCTGACGGTGTACGACGAAACGGGCCGCGTGCTGTTCACGCAGAAAGGCGACTACGCGAAGGGCTACAATGCCGTGAGCCTGGATCGCGCCGTGCTGAACACCTCGGGCGTGTTGTACTACAAACTGGAAACGGCCACGGATGCGGCTACGATGAAGATGATTCAGACGAAATAGGATAGGGAATGGGAATCTTCCTAGCCATACTAAAAAGAGACCCCGCCGGCGAAAGCCGGCGGGGTCTCTTTTTAGTATGGCTGATTTTTCAAACGGTCGGGTCTTCAAATCCGCCTACTTTTGAGCCCCAAGAAAGAAAAACATGGCAGCACCGCGACGTATCAATCCGGCTTACCTTTTGAACCGAACAAAAAACTTGTGGAATCGCTGGTCATACTTCGTACGTCGGCATCCAAAATCCTTCATTGCCATAGGTTGCCTGTTATTGCTTTGGCTGTTTTGTTTACCTCATCCGCTTTTCGACCGTCCCGTCAGCTTTGTCTTAGAAGACCACCACGGCGATTTGCTCGGCGCCCGAATTGCCGTCGACGGACAATGGCGTTTTCCGCAGGGGGCAGCGGTGCCGGAGAAATATGCCGACTGTGTGACGACATTTGAAGATCGCCGCTTCTGGTGGCACCCTGGTGTGGACCCCATTAGCCTCTGCCGGGCAGTATGGCAAAACCTTCGTGGCCGAAAAGTGGTCAGTGGCGGCAGCACTCTCACCATGCAGGTAATTCGCCTTGCGCGCGAAAATCCGTCCAGGACCCTTGTGGAAAAAATCGTGGAGATGTTCATGGCCACCCGGCTCGAACTCACTTATTCCAAACGTGAAATCCTCGCTTTGTACGCCTCTAACGCTCCATTCGGCGGCAATGTCGTGGGCCTGGAGGCCGCAGCCTGGCGCTACTACGGCAAACGACCCGATCAGCTGAGCTGGGCCGAAGCCGCAACGCTCGCAGTATTGCCCAACAGCCCGGCTTTGATCCACCCGGGGCGCAACCGAAATGCTTTGCTCGCAAAACGCAATCGATTGCTGGACAAGCTTTTATCGGAAAAAAAAATCGAAAAGTTCGACTGCGAACTGGCCAAGGAGGAACCTCTGCCGGAACAGCCCCTGCCGCTGCCTCAAATCGCCCAGCACCTGCTCGACCGGCTATCGGGTCAAAGCAACAACAAACAGTTCCGTTTTCTCACAACCATTAATCGCGACCTTCAGCAACGCATCACCGATATTCTGGCGCGCCGCCAGGGCCTCTACCGAGGCAACGACGTGCACAACCTCGCGGCAGTCGTACTCGACGTGCAAACAGGCAATGTGCTGGCCTACGTCGGCAACGTCGTCGGGGCGGGCGCCGAGCACGGCGAATCGGTGGATGTGATCGCCGCGCCGCGCAGCACAGGCAGTATTCTCAAACCCTGTACGCCCTGGCGCTCGAAAGCGGCGATATTTTGCCGAAAAGCCTGCTGCGTGACGTGCCGACGCAACTGGGCCGCTACAAACCAGAAAATTTTTACGAAACCTACGACGGCGCGGTGCCGGCCCGACGGGCGCTCATCCGCTCGCTCAACGTGCCCTTCGTACTGCTCCTTCAGCAATACGGATTGGAAAAATTTCACTTCAACCTCCGCCGGCTTGGCCTCAGCACCCTGAGCAAGCCGCCGGATTATTACGGACTGTCGCTTATCCTCGGCGGCGCGGAAGCCAACTTGCTCGACATCACCAACACCTATGCCTGTATGGGCCGTGAGCTGGGCGCATTTTACAATCGGAACGGCCGCTATGCTCCCGACGATTTCCGGCCGCCCAATTTTCTCACATTCGCCGGAAACGCGCCCCGCCGGCCGGCGGCCGAATTGAAGGAAGCGCCCGTGCTGAGCGCAGGAGCCATCTGGTTTACCTTCGAAGCCATGCAGGAAGTAGAGCGACCCAATAGTGCCGGTGAATGGGAACTGTTTCGCACCGGACGGCGCATCGCCTGGAAAACCGGCACCAGCTTCGGCTTCAGGGATGCCTGGGCGGCAGGCGTCACGCCACGCTACGCCGTGGGCGTCTGGGTGGGCAATGCCGACGGAGAAGGCCGACCCGGACTGATCGGCGTCGAAATGGCCGCACCAGTCTTATTCGAAATTTTTGGTCAATTGCCCGGCGGTGAAGGCTGGTTTGATCCACCTTACGACGACATGGTGCAGGCGCCGGTGTGCCGGCAAAGCGGCTTCCGGGCGGGTGAATATTGCGAAGCCGATACGGTCTGGATTCCCAAAACCGGCCTGAAAGCGAAGGTTTGCCCATACCATCAGTTGCTGCACCTCGACCCGACGGGACAATGGCAGGTCACGAGCGATTGCGAGCCGCCGGCCAACATGCTGCACCGTCCCTGGTTTGTGCTGCCGCCCGTGGAGGAGTTTTATTTCAAAAATAAAAACCCGGGCTATGTGTCGCCGCCCCCGTTCCGGGCCGATTGTACCGCTTCCACGGCCGCACAGCAGCAGACGCCGATGCAACTCATTTACCCCAAACAGGTTACGCGGATTTATGTGCCGGTCGATCTGGACGGGAAACTGGGCAGTACCGTGTTTCAGGTGGCCCACCGGGTGCCCGAAACCGAGATATTCTGGCACCTCGACGGGGCGTATCTGGGCAGCACCCGCACCTTTCACCAGATGGCGTTACAGCCGCCGGTAGGCCAGCACGTCCTTACGCTTGTGGACCGCAATGGATACCGGCTGGAACAGCATTTTGAAATTATCGGAAAGTAATGTGACGTTATAGCGTCGCGATATATTAACAGAATGACGCTTTAGCGTCGCAATACTTATGCAACACCCTGAAATATTGATCGTACCCGCTATCATTGGCCTGAATATGTACCTCAGTATGTATTCAGCCAGGCTCCATCGCGGCGTATATGCCGAACATGTCACTTACGAGGACGAGGCGTTGAATGCCCGGTTCAAGCAGCAAGCTTCGGTGACAAGCCTCGTTACCTGGCGTCGGGTTCTTGGTTTGCTCGCCATTGTGGCTGTTCTGTATTACACCGCTGAAATTGAACAAAACGAGCACTCGCTTGAAGGTCTGTTCGGTCTGATATTCTGCATGTATGCTGTGCAAATCGGCCGCAATTTGTTCAATATTTTCCTGTTCCGCTACCTGAACAGCCACCCGGACGCCCTGCAAGGCAAGGTTGTTTACAGCACTGCCGCAACCCGTTTCATCGGCGCAATAGAACTGATCCGTCTGGCGCCGCTGATCCTGATCGTCGCGTACTGGTGCCCCTGGCATTTTTCGTACGGACTCGTGGGAGGATATTTGCTCCTTTGGTTAATGTTTCTCGGAGGCTCCCGAGAGAGCAAATAAGGTGCGCTTATTCATCGAGCAAGACCATTTTCCGCAGCAGCTGCGACCCCGGCGTTTTTAATTCGAGGTAATAAACCCCCGAGCTGCCCAATGCGGCGCGATCGAGCTGGATGGACTGTTCGCCGGCTTCAAAAACGCCTTCTTTTTGCCAAACCGGCCGGCCGTGGAGGTCGAAAACGCTGAGGGCAGCATTGGATTTTTTGGGTAAATAAAATTGTAACAAAGTCTTGTCCGTGAACGGATTAGGTACATTTGTCAATGTAGCGGACGCTGCTCCCGCGCCGTCGTTGAATCGGAGACCGACGTGCGCTTGGACGATATTTTTGTCTTGTGTTAAATATCCTTCCGAGCGTGTGATCCGGTCGCTCAATCTGAGCATGTCGCTCAGCCGGCCGGTCGTTTCGGTACGGAAAAAAGCTGTAAAAACAAGCGCGTCGCGGCCGGTGCAACAGCTCGTGAAAGCGTGGTCGAATACTCCAAAATAGCTGACGTCCAGCCCTTCGCTATCTCGTAACATCCGGATCAGATCGAGTCCCGGGTGTTCCAGGGTGAACTGGAAGCCCACCGGAGGCTCGTCGGGGCGGAAGGTGATGGAAAAAGTTTCACCCGTTTGCAACCGGCGGTTGTCCAGTTCGAACCATAACGTCCCCGCGTTGCGGTCTTCGGCCGGTACGGCAGCGTTGGGCAACGCGGAATTGTTCAGATCACCGGTTTTGATGCCGACAAAATCGTAGGACAACAAGCCGTTGGGCAGCAGGCTGTCGACCTTGATGGTTTCCGGAAATGCCGTGGCGAAAGGATTCTGCAGGTCAGGAAAGGCAAATTCCTTCGGAACGAAGCGCCAGGAGGTGTTTGCCGGAAACACTGTGTAAATGCCCAGAATCAGCTTGCGCAGCTCCACGATATCGAAACTCGTCACGGAATTGCTGTGGTTGATGTCGCCCGCAATGATTTTATAAGGCGAATTCAGCGGCTCGATGCCCAGGATGTGTTTGCTCAGGAGGACCAGATCGAAGGTGGACAGCCCGTTGGCCGGGTTGTCGTGTTTCGTTGGGATCACTTCAAAATTGGAACCCAGTTCAAGGTTTTCAGCAAAACTGTACAAGCCCGGGATGGAAGTCGTGTCAGCCTGGTTCAGCGTGGCAACCGCGTTATTCAGCGCAACGGACACCTTGTTCACTCCCGCGCCGGTTTCTGTTTCAATCTCACCTCCAATCGTAGCGCTGGGCGGCTGGCAATCGTCGGTGAGCCCCACCAGGGTGAATTGGTAGGAGCAGGTGCTTTCGTTGCCGCAACCGTCTTTCACGATCCATTTGATGCGATGCGTCCCGGTCGGAAGTTGCGGCAATACACCCGTCAAAGCCGAATCGGCGGGATTGACCGGCGAACCTTCGGTGTCCCAGCGAACGCTCGCGATCTTATGATTGCCATCCTTAATCTGGTCGATGGCAAATCGGTATTTCTCATTGGCGGGCACCGGGCGCTCGTCGAAACTGCGCGCTGTGCCGCCGCTGAAATTCGGATTCATCGAATTGCCATACTGCACGTTATTGGCGCCGGGTAAATTGTTGCTTTTAACCACTGTTTCCTGCGATCCGTCGCCGTCGAGGTCTAAAAAGAGCTGGTAATCGATGATCACGTCAGCCCCTCCGCAGGCATCGCCGGCTGAAATACTCAAAGCCGCTTCCGCTTCGCACAAGTCGTTGATGTTGCTGTACGGATGCGACCAGTAGGCTTCGTGCCAAAGCTGCGGGTCATTGGCCGAGCTGTCGTACAAAGTGGCTGAAACAGCCGGGCAGCTGATCACAGGCCCCTGTGTATCAATGACTTTGATGATTTGTTTGTAAAAATACCCGTTGGTATTTTCAGACCAGTAGGTGCTGAAATTTGTCGGCTGGGGGTCGGTGGGATTGATTTTGACGACCGTGGGCGCCCAGGGATTTGAGGCGCCGGACGCGGATACCACCGGACCCGGAAGGTTGGCCAGGTTGTTTGTCAACGCATTGGGCGCCGGGTTGGGGACAAAGGTGAGCGGCTGCGCAGCGTCGTAGGTGCAGCGGTTGGTGATGGTCCAGGTCCGTTCGATTTTAAAACAGGCATCCGGGACTATCGTAAATACTTCATCCTCAAATGTTACCTCCATTTTTTCACAATTCAGTCCGTAAAACTGCGGCTCGCCGAACAGGTCGTTTCCGTTGCAGTTGAAGAGAATCACGTCGTCAGGGAAGCGGACAAAGTAGTTCTGGCTGTAATTGACCGTGATCTGCTGCACGCAGGAGCCGCCCGCCACGCCATTTGAAAAAGTATAAAAAGTGCGCAGCAGCGTGCCATTACCGCAAAGGCTGTCAAACGAGGATTTATCCAGAACAACGGCAATCGAGTCCACCTTGCAGGTTGTGATCATGGTTCCATAGTCTGCCAGGCTCGCGTCGAATACTGCGCAGGCGACTACGGTGTCCGGCGGCGCAATGCAGGCCGGCGCCAAAGAATCGGCTATGGCCACCTGAACGACACATTCGCTGAAATGCCCGTTGGCAAAACCGGCCGGAACGGGGCCTGCCGGCAGGTTCACATCGTAAGCGCGGAGCGTGACGGACAGCGTGTCGCCCGCTTCTGCACAGCAAAATTCCAGTTGTTCGGCAAAATCGCTTCCCGGTGCGCAAATGGACGGAGCGATGGGTTTGACCCTGAATTCCAGGGTGTTGCAACTGTCTGCCGTGGAGCCGCCATCCAGTTGGGCCGCGGGGAATGTCGCCTTGCCGTCGGCGCCCAGCCAAACGGTTTGCAAAGGCGCGCAGGCGGCCGCGGGAGGGCTGGTATCCCAGACCTGGAGCACAAAGGAGCAGCTGGCTGCATTGCCGCAATCGTCGGTGGCGATGTACCGCACCACGTTTGCACCGACCGGAAAATCGGCAGCAATGCCCAATATGCCAAGCGTGTCGGGGCTGTCGGGGTTGTTTGCCGCGAAATCGGCGAGTGTTCCGATGAGCGTGTCGGGTTGCCCGTTCAGATCGGTCCAGGTGGCGAAAATGCCGGCCGGCCGGGAGCAGGTTTCGTTCAGAACGGCATCGGGTAAATCGACCGGGCCGCTGCATCCGGCCTGGTTCAGGCTAACCGTCAGGCTGGCCGGACAGAGTACCAGCGGACCGCTGGAATCCCGCAAATCGATCACTTGCTGGTGTTCTATCACATTGCCCTGGCACCAATTGATCAGAAGCCACTTGCGGAGCAATTGCCGGTGTCCGCTGCATTCCAGGGTGACGAGCGTGTCGCCGTAAGTGAAGTTCATTGCGCAATCCGCGAGATCGAGGCGAACGGGGCCGAACGGAGTGGGCAGGGTGGGGTAGCCGGTGGTTTCAGGGTCGAGTGGGGTGGATAAGCAGTTGAGCGTCAGATCGGGCGGCAATTGTACGTCGTCCAGGGTTTGGCGCACAAAACGGATTTGCTGGATGCAGGTGGAGGTATTTCCCCGCTCGTCTTTGGCCGTCCAATGCCTGTAAATGACCTGCTGGTAAATGGTATCGCAACCCAGCGGGTAGGCCGAGTCATAAAAAGTGAGCGTTACCTGCCCCCCACAGTTGTCGGTCGCGGTGGGTTTAGCAGCGGCGATGCCCAGGTCGTCGGCCAGGTGATCCGGGGTAGGATTCGTGATGGCGCAAGGAAGGTCGATGGTGGAACAGCTGAGCGTGGGCGCCAGGTTGTCGATAATTTTGACGTTGCCCCAGCATTTATTGCCATTGTAAATGTCGGTCACGCGGGCCATGTAGGTTTTGCCGACATCGGCCGGGCCGTAAACGGCCGTTTGCCAAGGACCGTTTCCGAAAGGCGCAGTCCGGTCTACCTCGATGACGAAGTCGTTCAGACAGCCGTAATCATCGTTGTCGCCAAACAGGTAATACGCGACATCGGGCTGGGCGGAGCAATTCTGGTTGAGCGCCACGGTGGTCAGCGCTTCGCACACCAGGGGCACGGTATAGTTCTGCACCAGCACGGTGAAGGAGCAGGTGCTGGAATTTCCGGCCGCATCCGTAGCGCGGAAAATGTTGATTGTCAGGCCGATAGGGTAGGGTTCCGTCGCTGAAAGACCGCTGGTCTGGAGCAGCGCCGGCGTGCCGGGCTGGTCGTCGAAAGCCGTGACGTTGAACGGATACAGCTGCGTGCATTCGGCAGGCCCGAGTGTGAGCGTGTCACTCGGCGGGCAAATGATCGTCGGCGGGATGGTATCAGTAAACGATTCGGAAAGAATTGAACAGGCAGGGACACTTGCGGTGGCGACGTTGGCAAAGCAACAAATCGCCAGCAGCTGGACGGCAAATCGGCTCATGAGCATGCGAGCTTCCAAAGGGTGAACACGTGGTGTGAAAGGGGGGAGACGGATGGTTGCCTCATGAGGCTTCATCCTTACCCTTTGCTACTCAAAATGCGCGCCGTTTTTCTTGGTTTTCCTGCGTTCCCTGCAAAATACCCTGATCAGGGCAGAGCCTATTTATTCATCTTTTTTTGCATTTTTTTAGGGAAAAGGCCCGAATTGCTGTGTTTTTTCTTTTTCAATTCGCCCTTCCTGTTCACTGCGGGTTTGAGGCTTTCCGTGGCCGGACAGCCGCTTTTCGTGCTGCAGGCGGGTGCGAGAAAGGCGATAAAGCAGAGGAGCCCGAAGGCGATAATGCTGTATTTTTTCATGTCTGGGCCCGTATTGTACGACGGGATAGTAAGTGAAATGTTCAGAAGTGTGTGATGCGCAAACGGAAAATTGGGAGTCGT